>JADLEV010000055.1 GCA_020845935.1 Gammaproteobacteria bacterium | reverse complement strand
GCACGCTGACGGCATCCGCGTCGACCAGGGCGTCGGAATCACCGGCGTGGTGCAGCGAAAAATAGACCGGTTGCGGTGGGTGCCGTAACGCACGCAAATCCAGCTCGGCAGTCCAGCTTTGCCAGCCGTCGGCGCTGGCCGCGCCGCGCATGCGTACCTGCGCCTCGCAGCGGAACGAATACAGCAGCGACTTCTCGCAGATGCCGTTGCCGAGGCCAACGCCGGCCGCCGCGCCGCGCATCCGCACCGTGACCGTGACCCGGTCCGGCAGCGGCCGCGCCAGCCGCTGCACGATGAAGACCGGCGTGCCGTAGCCGAGGCGCAGGAATTGATTATCGTCGTCCGCGGCGATCGCGAACGCCGCCGGGCTGGCGCCGGCCGGCGCGTGCAGATACTGCCGGCGCGGGAACGATCCGAGGCCGTTGCCGAACAGCAGCGCGCCGACGCCCGGTTCGGACAAGGTCAAATCGCGCCGCCATTCGCCGAGGCGAAATTGCAGATCCGTCGCGGCCGAGGAAAAACGCTGCTGGGTAAACGGACCACCGAATGCCATCACCGCGAGCAGGGTGCTGATGAGCGCGATCGGCACGGTGATGGCGAGAAAGGCCGGCAGCGGCAGCGCCGCGCGCGCCAGCGCGGCGAACAGAATCGCGCCGATGATCGCGACCGCGAGGTAGTCGATGCGGGTGTAAGTCACCAGCACGCAGTAGAGCGCCGCCGCAAGCAGCACGACCCCGGCAGCGCGCATGATCCGGTTGCGCCACACCAGCCAGCACGCCGCGACGAAGGGCAATGCGAGCAGCAGATAGGCGTCGATCGAGCCGCCCCCATTGTTGACCGAGGTGAAAAACGCGGTGGCGCGATAGCCGGTGCTGAAGTCGAACAGGCCGACGAACGCCCAGCGCTCGATCACCATCGCCGCGCAGGTGAGCGCCAGACCGGCCAGCACGCCGCCCGCCAGCAACTCCTGGCCGCGGCCACCCGGCGCCAGCAGCTTGCGTGCCCAGGGCCACAGCAACAGCCCGAACAGCAGGCCCTTGCCGACGCGGATCGCGTGGTAGTGGCTGAGGTAGCTGAACACCGCGTTCGGACTCCATGGCTCCCAGGGCAGCAGCCCGCGCAGCAAACTGATCGCGAGGAAGACCCCGAACAGCACCAACAGCGGCGCGAACCCGCGCGTCCGGCGATCGGACCAGCCGGGCCAGCCGGTGCGCAGCAGCAGCATGGCAAGCGTCACCAGCAGCAGCAGATCGAACTCGTCGACCAATGACCAGCCGGTGCGATCGGCGAAGTCGAGCACCGGCAACGCCGCCGGCACGAGCGCGAACCACAGCGACGGCACCCGATACAGTACCAGCGCGTACCCCCCCAGCCCGAGCGCCAACAGGATCGCGCCGACCGGATAGCGTGCCGTGAGCAGTGCCGTCAGCGCGAGCAAGGCGGTGCCGAGCACGCGACAGAGCAGCGAAGGTCGCCGATCATCGTGCGCGGTTCGCGCCACCGCCGCTGCCCGCCTCGTCGGCGTGGTGGCCGGCGCCGGCACGGCCTCGCTTGCGGCGGACAGTCGCACCGGCGCGTTGGCACTTTCCTCGAACCAGCGCAATGCGTACCACGCCACCGCGGCGGCCGCCGCCGCGATCAACAGATTGGTCGGATCCGGATGACGGCCCGGCACACACAACTTGCCGGCCTCGACCAGCAGCGCGATCGGCACGACCAGCGCCAGCGTCGGCACGAGCCCGGGCGGCTGCATGCGCCGGGCATGGGCATGCAGCCACAGTCCCACGGCGAGCGGGGCATACATCGCCGCATTCGCGAGCAGACTGGTCAGCGCCATCGCTTCCGTGGTGAAGTAATGAAAGAAGAACGGCAGGAACATCCGCGGTTCCATGCGCGCCCAGCCCTGCAATGGCGAATGCCAGGGCGCATCGAACCAGCCGGTCACCGTCACCACCGCCAGCAGATAGGGCACGACGGAGAGGGCGACGGCGGTGGCCAACCAGCGCGGCAGCCGCACTGCCGAGAATCCGCTGAAGATCCCGGATGGCTCCCACGACGCCCGCGCCAGGGCAATGCGCGCACCGGCCAGCACGCCGAGCACGCGGGCCAGGACCGACGCGCCCTGGCTCACGCCGGAGGCCAGCAACAGTTGCGCCGTCTCGCAGCCGATGCCGAGCACGAGACCCCAGGCGAGCGCGGTGCCGCGCCAGCGACGTCGCGTCAGCCCGAACTGCATCGCGACCAACATGCCGAGCGGCATCGTGACGCCAAGCTCCACGATCGACCGCGCCATGGCGCGCGCGGGTTTGGCGAGCACCGCGGGAGCGAACAGCCAGCCCTGCGCCGGGTTCGCCAGCTTCCAGCGCAGTTCCTCCGGCGACAGCACGAAGTCGAACGGAAACAGGTTCAGCCCGACGTAGGCGATCGCGTAGAGCAGCAACGCACGATGCAGACGTCGCGTCGGATCCTCGCGCAGATGCACCAGCCACTGGCCGACGATTCGTGCCGGATGCGATCGGTACAGCACTGCGCCGAGCAGCGTGCCGATCGTCTCCGCCAGCAGGTCGTTCAGCGACACCGTCCGCGGCGCAAAGAAGACCTGCGCGTATTCGATCGCAATCGCGCTGGCGATGCCGATCGCGACGGTCGGCGTTATCGCCAGGAGCGCGGTCCGCCGCGCCGCGGCGAACCGCGAGAACAACGCGCAGAGCAGCAGGCCGAACGGCAGATACAGCAGAATGTTGGCAATCCAGTCCGCCCGCGAGCCGATGCCGAGATCGAGATAGCGGATCTGGAGGAATCGTTGCCAGGCCTCGGCGCCATCGAGCGCGCGATACTCGAACGGGATCAGACTGCCGTAGACAATCGCACCGAGATACAGCGCGCCGCAGCCGGCCAGGATGGCCGCCCCCGGCGCCCGTGCGGCAGCGCCGGCCGATGCGGAATGACGGTTGCGCGGCAGCATCGCGCGAGTATAAGTTATGCCCGCTGCGTGCCGTGCGCGCCCTGACTTGAACCAGCCAACGCCATGACCGACGCCACCACGCTGCATCACGACGACGCGATCGTCCTCGGCTTCATTGAGGGCGCCACCGAGTTCCTGCCGATCTCGAGCACCGGCCATCTCATCATCGCCGGTGAACGGCTTGGATTCACCGGCGAGGTCGCGAACACCTTCGCTGTCGTGATCCAGCTCGGCGCGATCCTCGCGGTCTGCTGGCACTTTCGCCGCAAGCTGGTCGACGTCGTGCGCGGCCTGCCGGCAACCGCCTCGGCGCGGCTGTTCGTCATCAACCTGCTGGTCGCGGTGGCGCCGGCACTGGTCGTCGGTTTCTTCGCCCACGACTTCATCAAGCGCGTGCTGTTCAGTCCGCTGGTGGTCGCGATCGTCCTGATCCTCGGCGGCATCGTGATCCTGTTCGTCGAACGGCTGCCGCTCAAGCCGCGCGTGTTCGACTGCGACGAGATCCGCCCGCGCGATGCGCTGAAGATCGGTCTGGCGCAGGTGTTGTCGATGGTGCCGGGCACCTCGCGCGCCGGAGCGACGATCATCGGCGGCATGCTGTTCGGCCTGTCGCGCCGCGCCGCGACCGAGTTCTCGTTCTTCCTCGCGATCCCGACGATGTTCGCCGCGACCGGGTACGACCTGCTGCAATCCTGGAGCTTTCTCGAAGCCGAGCACCTGCCGGTGTTCGCCACCGGCTTTGTCACTGCGTTCATCGCCGCACTGCTCGCGGTCAACGGACTGCTGCGCTTCATCCGCCAGCACGACTTCCGCGCGTTCGCCTGGTACCGGATCGTGTTCGGCGCGGTGATGCTCGTGTACCTGCTGCGCTGAGCGTCAGCCGATGACCGCGCACCCGACCGCCGCCCCACAAGCCGAATTGCGCCGCGCGATCGGGCCGAAGCTGCTGCTGTTCCTGGTCATCGGCGACATGCTCGGTACCGGCATCTACGCGCTGACCGGTGATGTCGCCGGTGAGGTCGGCGGCGCCGCCTGGCTCGCGTTCGGCGTCGCGTTCCTGGTCGCGCTGTGCACCGCGACCTCGTATCTGGAACTGGTCGGCAAGTATCCGCACGCCGCCGGGGCGGCGCTCTACACGCAGCGCGCGTTCGGCAGCGAATTCATCACCTTCCTGGTCGCCTTCGCGGTGATGTGCTCGGGACTCACCTCGGTCGCGACCGCCTCGCGCGCCTTTGCCGGTTACCTGCAGGAAATCGCCGTGGCGCCCATGCTGCCGATCGCGCTGAGCTTCATCGTGCTGGTCGCGGCGATCAATTTCCGTGGCGTCGGCGAGTCGGTGAAACTCAATGTGGCGCTGACGCTGATTGAGCTGTCCGGTCTCGTCATCGTCATCGTGGTCGGGGCGCTGGCGCTCTCGCGTGGCGTCGGCGACCTCGGCCAGACCTTGACCTTCAACGACGCTGGCCACCCGTTCGCGCTGGTCGCCGGCGGCGCCGCGCTCGCTTTCTACGCCATCATCGGTTTCGAGGACTCGATCAACATGGTCGAAGAGACGATCGAACCGCAACGCAGTTTTCCCCGCGCCTTCTTCCTCGGCATCACCATCACCGGCATCATCTACATGCTGGTCGCGGCGGTGACCACGGCGCTGGTACCGATCGAGGTGCTGCGCGCGTCCAGTCAGGACCTGCTCGAGGTGGTCCGGGTCGGTGCGCCGGCGTTTCCGCTCGGGGTGTTCTCGGTGATCGCGATGGTCGCGGTCAGCAATACGTCGCTGCTCAATCTGATGATGGCGTCACGGCTGCTGTACGGCATGGCACGCGAACGCATCATCCCGCCGCTGTTCGGCCGCGTGCATCCGCGCCGGCAGACGCCGTGGGTGGGGGTCGTGTTCGCCGCGGCGATCGCGCTCGGCCTCGCCAGCTGGGGTGGCATCCGCACGCTCGGCGGCACGACCGCACTGCTGCTGCTCGGCGTGTTCACGATAGTCAACCTCATCGTGCTGGTGCTGCGGCGGCGGCCGGTCACGCATGCGCACTATCGGGCGCCGACGCTGTGTCCGGTGCTCGGCATGGTTTCGTGCGCCTATCTCGCCTCGCCGTTGTCCGGGCGTGACCCGGCGCAATACCAGGTCGCGGCGCTGCTGCTCGTCTTCGGTCTGGTGCTGTATGGACTCAATCGCCGGCGGTGAGATAAGGAAAAAAAAACCCGGTCCGGACAGACGCCGGACCGGGTGATTCCGCGATGGTGCGGTTACGTCGTTATTTTCAGAGAGTTACTCAGTACCGCACCTTGATGTTGATGAAGTAGCGGCGACCCAGCACGTCGTAATAGCCCGATGAGGTCGAGCCACTGCCGTTGGTGATGGTCTGCCCGCCACCGTTGGCGGCCGAGATGTTGAACACCTGGCCGGCGCCGACGCGGTTGGGTTGCCGATCGAACAGGTTGTCGATGCCACCGCTCACCGACCAGGCCTCGGTAATGTTCCAGTTGCCGGTCAGATTGAAGACGTCATACGCCTTCGCGCCCTGTACCGTCGTGGTCGGATCGGTCACGTAGTTGGCGCTGAGCACCGACGGCAGATGCCGCCAGTTCAATGCGACATCCACGTTGCCGATGAAGTACCGCAACGTCGTCACGGTGCGCCAGTCGAACAGACCGCCGCGCGCGAGCGTGCCGGCGTTCTCCAGCACGGTGCCGCCAACGAACTCCTGCGCCTTGAACTCGAACAGCTTGGTGAACGAGACGCTGAGGCTGAGCGACCCCGGCAGTTCACCAAGCCCGATGTCGGCCAGCTCGGCACGCCAGTTCAGGTTGATGTCGAGGCCGGAGGTGACGATGGTGCCGGTGTTGGCGAAGGTCGAATTGACCGTCAGCGCCGCGCCGTCATTGGCGTCACGGACGATGTTGCGGCAGACGCCGTTCGGATCGTCAATCGAGTAGGTCGGATTGCTGGCGCCATCGCGGTTGAAGCACAGGTCATACGTCGTCTGTGCGCCGACCTGCGTGATGGCGTCGGTAATCTTTGCCCGGTACCAGTCGATCGCCATCGTCGTTTGTTCCAGCCAGGCGACATCGAATGGCGACCGCAGCACCGTGCCGAAGGTCCAGGTCGTGCCCTCTTCGCTCTGCAGCGCGCGGTTGCCGCTGGTGATGTGCAGCATCACGCCATCGGCCCGACCGCCGGTGTAGCCATTCGGGTCGGCGGAAAACGTCGACGTGGTATTGCCGATGAGCGCTTCGCAGAGCGCCTGCACCGCGGCGCGGTTCGGATTGGTCGGGTGATTGCCGGTCAACTCGCGCGTGTCGGAACGGCACGGCTCGGCGCCGCGGGTCGTCACCGCGGTGCTGCTGGCGTCGAGGAACAGCTCGTTGATGTTCGGTGCGCGATTGGCCAGCTGATAGCCGCCGCGGAACCGCATCCAGTCGATCGGCTCCCAGCTGAACAGCGCCTTGTAGGTCGGCACCGAGCCGGCGGTATCGTAATCCGAGTAGCGGGCACCGAGTTCCAGATCCAGCGATCGAATCATGAACTGGTCTCGCAGCACGGGCACCAGCAACTCGCCGTAGACTTCCCAGACTTCGGTTTCACCGCGCACGTTGGCCTGGCCAAAGCTGCCGACCACCGCGTCGATGATGTTGTTGCGCTCGCGGGTCGCGTCCGGCGAGTACTGGAACTCGTTCTTGCGCTTGGTCACGCCGACCGCGGATCGCACCTCGCCGGCGGGCAGATCGAACAGCTTGCCCTGCGCGTTCGCCTCGACGATGTCCTGGCTGAGACGGGTGCGGTCGGTGTAGAAGCCGGTGAGGGCGTTGACGCAGTCCTGACTGATGGCGAAGGTGCCGAACACCGGCAGGCCGCTGGTGCACTGCAGGTTGGCCGAGGCGAGGCCGGAGATATCGGCACCGCGGCCGTAGTTCGGCTCGCGCGCCAGGCGAAGGAAGCGCTGCGTCGACACCCAGCCGATGTAATCGAGATCGGTGCGGGTCGCGCCGTGCGACAGATAGGCTTCCCAGGTCCAGTCGCCGAGGCCAAGGTCACCACGCAGGCCAACCAGAATCTGGAACAGGTTGGTGGTGTTCTCGATCGTGCGCGGCGGCAGGAAGTCCATGGTCGAACCGAGTCGCCATGGGGCATCGACGCCTTGCGTCGGGATCTCGACGCCGGTCACCGGGTCGAAGGTGCGATTGGTCGTCGGATAGACATTGGCGCCGCGCGCGTTCAGCAGCGCCGCCAGTTCCGGCGACACCGGGAACGCCTGCGAGTTGGTGCAACCGCCGGTGGCCGGACAGTTCAGGCCATAGGCACCGCCGGCCTGGTACGCCGGCAAGGTTGAGCCGTCCGCGGCGCGCGACGGGCCATAGATGGCATTGCCGTAGGGTACCGTCGCGGAGAAACCGCCGACCGCGCCCGAAGGCTGCAAGACCTGCCGGTTGGTGGTGTTGACGAAATTGACCTGGGAGAACACCTCGAGCCAATCGTTGATCGCGTAGTTGGACTTGCCGAACAGCGAATAGCGTTCCAGCGGGCTCGAATAGCGCATGTCCAGATTGGTCTGAATCAACTGGCCATTCGGCGCGATCTTGTAGTTGATATCGTTGGCGATGTCGCCGTTGAAGCCAAGGCCCTGACGCTCGACCTTGTAGAGCGAGGTATCGTCGTTGAACAGGAACTGCGTCGTGATCGGCACGTTATAGCCGGTCGGGCGTTCCGGGAACAGGCTGTTCGCGGCATTCTGGAAGGCGGTGCGGGTCGCCGAGGACATGCCAGTCGTGCTCGGTTCGTACTGATAGCCGTTCATGCGGCCGTTCGAACCGGAATTGGTCAACGGGTCCTTCAGTGCATTGCGATAGAACTTGCGATCGAGCGCCATCACTTCGCCGCGCTCGGTCCACTCGACGCCCAGCATCGCATTGCCGCGACCGTCGTCGAAGCTCGAGCCGAGCAGCAGGCTGAGGCGGTTTTCCTCACCATCACCTTCCTCGGTGATGCCGGTGCGGAATTGCAGGTCGATGCCCTGGAAGTTGCGGCGCAGCTTGAAGTTCGTGACGCCACCCAGCGCGTCGGCACCATACACCGCCGAGGCGCCACCGCTGATGATTTCCACGCCTTCCAACGCCGACGATGGAATCGAGTTGGTGTCGATCACCAGCGTCGAGTTGACCGGCTGTGCGCGCCGGCCGTCGACCAGCACCAGCGTGCGGTTCGAGCCGAGACCGCGCAGGCTGACGGTCGAGATGCCAGGCGTACTGGTCGCGCTCGGAAACACATCGGAAGTATTGAACTGGGTATTGGCCGGGACGAACTGCGGCAACTGGTTGAGGACGCTTTCGACCGCCAGCGTGCTCGATTCCTCGAAGACCTGGCTCTCGACGGTGACGAGCGGACTGGCTGCTTCGAGATCGCGGCGGACGATGCGCGAACCGGTGATCATGATTTCCTCAACCGGGTTCACACCCGACTCCTGCGCCACCAATTGTTGCGAGATGGCCGCGGCCAGCGCGGTCGTCGCGGCAACCGCCACGCGCCACGCCGGGCGCCGGGCCGATTTCTGAAAATGATTTTGCATCGACTGTTGCTCCTGAATCAGCGATTCCGAGAGGAACCGACAAGCTGGACTAGTTTCGAGAGGTGCAGCCGTACCGGCGCAGCCTCCCCCCGACGGAGAGAGACAGGCGGGCGCGACATTTCCGCTATTGCTGTTGTCGAATGACCCTGGCCAACGGCCGCAGCGGTAATTCAGCGCATTCCTTTGTATGATCCACGCAACAATGCGACCGGGGTAGCGCCGACGGACGCGGCCGGTCCGGGACCGGAGAATCGAAGATGACCAAGGCAACCGCCATCGCGGCCCGGGAACCGGGCCACAGGATCAAGCAACGCCGCAGCCAGAAGACCTATGAAGCGTTGATCGCGGCCGGCTTCCGCCTGCTCGAAGAACGCGAACTGGAAGAGATACCGGTCGCCGAGCTGGCCGCCGTAGCGGGCTATTCGGTCGGCGCGTTCTATGCCCGCTTTCGCAGCAAGGACGAATATTTCGACGCGATGATCGCGCGCCATATGGACGATCGCACCGAGCGACAGCAGCGCCTGCTCGAGCATGCGACCGACGCGACGCTGGTCTGGGACATCGTCGATGACATGGCCCACCACTACTGGTCCCGGCGCCGGTTCTGGCGCGCGGCGCTGAAACGCAGCATCCGCGATCCGGATTTCTGGGCGCCGATCCGGCAACATGGCAACGACTTCGCCAGCGCCGTCGTCGAGCGCATCAGCGGCCGCATCGGCCGCGCCCTGACCAGCGTCGAGGAGACTCGGATCCGCTTCGCGTTCCAGATCCTGCTCGGCACGATCAACAACACCATCATCAATCG
>JADLEV010000054.1 GCA_020845935.1 Gammaproteobacteria bacterium | reverse complement strand
GCTGGAGGATCTGTCGGCGCGTTGTGTGCAGATGGATTCAGCCGCGGCACCGTCGGTTTCGTATCTTAGCATGATCGAAAAGAGCCGCCGGGTGCCCTCGGAGCGTGTGTTGCAATTGTTGGCCGAGGTGTTTCAGAAGGACGTCGATTGGTTTCTCGATGAGCGCTTCGAGTCGAATGAAACGCCGAGTCAGGCCACGCAAGGCGGCATCGACGGCGTGCCGCTCGAGCCTGAATTCCTGTTTTCCAAGGACCTGCTGCAAACCGCGATCCCGGAACTGCTGTCGCAGTCCGGCACCAGCGGTCGGCAGTTCGCACACCTGCTGATCCGCACCTACCAGGAGCATCGGCACAATCAGTTGCCGGATCTGGAGCGTGCCGCCGAGGAGGTGGGCGAGAAGCGCCTGCCGCTCGCGGTCGATGACCTGCTGGAGCTTTGCGCCAAACAGGGCCTGAAGATCCGCTGGTTCGATCGTGATCCGTTCCTGGCGACCCGCCATGCCGAATCCAAGGTGCTGTTGCGCTCGTTCTTCGAGCCGCCGGGCACGGTGCTGATGAACCGCGCCTTGCGGGAACAACCGGCACGGTTGAAATATGACCTGGCCTGTTTTCTCGGGCATCGCGTACTGCACGCCGGCGACGGCATGATCTCGGCGCGCACCGCGGGTGGTCGCGGTATCGCCGATTTCGAGAGCGATGCCGCGGCGAGTCCGTGGGGTATCGATGCCCGGGATATCCTGTTCGCCTGGCGCGATTTCGAGTGCAGTTTCTTCGCCGGTGCACTGCTCGGTCCGCGCCTGGCGTTCCGCCAGGAACTGAACCGCTGCTCCTACGATCTCGGCGTCGCCGATCGACTCGAGTTGACGCCGGCGGTCGTGATGCGGCGAATGACCGTCGTCTCGCCGTATCCGCATTGGCATTTCTTCGATGCCTATCCGCCCGGTTACTTGCGGGCGGTGTATCGCGGCAACGGCATTCCGCTGCCGTGGGGCAACATGACCCGCGTGCCGGATCCGTGTCCGCAGTGGGCCGTGTTCGGCATGCTTGGCCGCGGCCGACGGCAGCGCCAGCCGTATACCCAGATTTCCGTATTGCAGGATCGTGAGCGGCTGTTGCTGTACTGCTGCCACTCGCTGCGCACCGTCGATTCCGCGAACAATCCGCACGTGTTGTCGGTTGGCATCGACCTGCTGCCTGCGGCGGCATCGCAGGGTTGCGATGCCCAGGCACTCGTCGCCGGTATTGCCGAAGCCTGCCGCGCCGGCGGTGGCGAAGGCGTGGTCTCGGCGGAGCACGCGAAAGTCATCCGTCGCATCGCGAAGGTGCTGAACATCGCCTGGATCGCCGACGGTCTCGCCGCACCCGCCCGCATGATTTGTCCGCGCAGTTCTGCTTGTCCTCGTCCGGAACCCTGCGGCAGTCACCCCGCCAGCGCCCGCGAAAACCGCCTGCACGCCCTGCAACGCGAGATTCTTGGCGAGCGTTGAAGTGGCAGCGTTCTGGCTCTTGCGCTCCTGAGCTTATGACCTCGCTCGAAACTTTGCGGGCGTCATCCCAGCGGCCGCGTAGCGGACACCGTGTGGATTGAACATGGGGCGCCGAACCCGGCGCCATGCTGATCCTGCGCGGCTTACGGGTGGCGGCGCACCGCGACGAGACAGGTAAGGCCTCTGGTGTATCCCTTCAGCGATGCGTCCACACCGGCTGGCGCTTGTGCAGGAACGAGTTCAGTCCTTCGATCGCGTCAGCGGTTTGCATCAGCTCGTGCAGATACAGCGCTTCGACTTCGGCGAAACGTTGCCGTATCCGCTTGGCGTAGGGCGTGTGCGCGGCGCGGACGGCGCAGCGCAGTGCGGCACTGCTGCGCGGGGCGAGATAGTGTTCGACATAGGCGAGTGCGGCGGCGTCGGGGTCGTCGTCGATCTGATCGATGAGACCGATCGCGAGCGCCTCGTCCGAATCGAGAGTGCGGCCCGAAAACAGCAGGTCATCGGCGCGGTTCTGGCCGATACGCTCGGGCAGCAGGCAGGACGCCGCGGGTGCGAACACGCCGAGTTGGATCTCGGGCTGCGCGAACGAAGCGCCGGGCGCGGCGAAGATCCGCGAGCAGGCGCTGGCGAGTTCGAGCCCGCCGCCGAGACAGAAGCCGCGGATCGCGCAAAGCACCGGCACCGGATACTCGATGATCGAGAGCAGCAGGCGATGCAGGTCGCGCAGCATCGCCGCGCAGGAGTCTGGCAGATGCTCCGCGACGCTGGCGCCGAAACTGAAGTTCGGTCCTTCGGCGTTGACAAGTACCGCCGCGAGGTCGATGCGATCGCGATGCGCGTCGAGCGTTGCGTGCAGCGCCTGGATCATTGCGGCGTCGACAATATTGGCCTTCGGCCGCGCGAGCGTGAGGCGCAGCAGCCGGAGGTCCTGGCGCAGTTCCTGTTTGATGCAGGGCGTAGTCATCGCGCGTCAGCTCCCCTTGGCTTGCGGCATCAGGCTGTCGATCAGCGCTTCGCTCCACGGCGTGCCGCGCGCGAGCGCCAGGCGCAGGGCGATGAAGTCGATCTCACGACCGGTCTCCTTGGTGCCTTCATTGAAGGCGCGAAAGCCGGTGCGGGCCTCGTTCATCATGTTGAGCGCGAGCCAAGCGCGTGAATCTTCCTTGTTGCGGTTCCAGGCTTCGAGCTTCGGCTTGCGCAGTTCTTCGAAACTCTTGCTGAGACACTCGGGGAAGGTCGACAGCAGTTTGGTGCACAGTTGCTCGACCTTTTCGTCGAGCAGCGACAGATCGACCGTGCCACGCTTCAGCAGGTCGCGGCCGGCGGCAAGCTCGGCGCCGGTCTTGAAATCACCATGGATGATGCGGCCGTACTCATCGAGCATGCGATCGGTGATCACGGTCGGATTCGCGACGAACTTGCCGTCGATCGTCAGCGCCGGCACGATGTCATGGCAGATGCCGAGTCGATACGCCTTGTGCGCCGAGAATGGTTCGCACAGCGTGCCGGACACCATCGCCTGCTCGCAACCGATCATCAGCGGCAGGAAATCGGTTGCACCGCCGATCGCCGCGGAGCCGTGTTTCGGTCCGGCCTGGCCGAAGTTCGCCAGGTCCTGCGCGATGGTGAAGTCGCAGGCCATGCCGATCTCCTGACCGCCGCCGATGCGCATGCCGTTGACGCGGCAGACGACCGGTTTGTCGCAGCCGAGGATCGCCGACACCATGTCGTTGAACAGCCGCATGTACTGCCGGTATTCCTGCGGATTGCCGGCATAGTACTCGGCGTACTCCTTGGTATTGCCACCGGTGCAGAACGCCTTGTCACCGGCACCGGTGAAGACCACGGCAACGACGTCGCGCGCATTGCTGGCGGCGCGAAACGCGAGGATC
>JADLEV010000053.1 GCA_020845935.1 Gammaproteobacteria bacterium | reverse complement strand
CGGGTAGCTATGTGCGGACGGGATAACCGCTGAAAGCATCTAAGCGGGAAACCCCTCCCAAGATGAGATCTCCCTGGGACTATAAGTCCCCTGAAGAGCCCTCGTAGACTACGAGGTTGATAGGCTGGATGTGGAAGCGCAGTAATGCGTGCAGCTAACCAGTACTAATTGCTCGTGAGGCTTGACCATATAACACCAAAACATTCCGAATGAAGTGAACTGCGAATGCAGGTATCCACACGCCTTTACGAATCGCCGATTGCAGCGGAGCGGCTCAACTTGTGATGCCCTCCGCCAACGATTTGCCTGGCGACCATAGCAAGCGGGAACCACCTGATCCCATCCCGAACTCAGAAGTGAAACTGCTTAGCGCCGATGGTAGTGTGTCATTAGGCATGCGAGAGTAGGTCATTGCCAGGCATTCAAACAGAGAACCCGGAACGCTCACGCGTTCCGGGTTTTTTTTTGTCGCAACGGGATGGCTTCGTGATACGGTTTAACCTCCAGTCGTGTCTAGCCACGAACAAATTGCCCTGAGGAGAAGGCTTCGATGAAGACACCGCCATACCAACCCGCGTTTCTCGGGCTTGTGCTGCTGTTGCTCGCGAGTACCGTCCGTTCGCAAACCAGTAGCTGCGACCGAGCCTGCCTCGAAGGCTTTGTCGATCGCTATTTCGACGCGGTGGTGGCGAACGAGCCTACTCGAGTTCCGTTGGCGCGAAATGTGCGCTTTACCGAGAACGCACAACGCCTGACGATCGGCGACGGCTTGTGGAACACGATGAAAGGGCATGGCGGCTACCGCCTGTTCACTACCGATGTCGAGGCCGGACAAGTTGCGTTCCTTGGCACGATAGAAGAGGACCATCGTGAGCCGGACAAGGCCACGACAGCTCTGATTGCACTGCGGCTTAAGATCACGGGTGGCGAGATCGCCGAGATAGAACAGTTCATCGTTCGCAATGAGGATGCCGCGAAGCGCGTGTTAGCGATGGAACGGCCGCATCCGGTCTACCTCGAAGCAATCCCGGAAGCCGAGCGCATGTCGCGTGCCGATCTGGTCAAGACCGCCAATTACTATTTTGCCGGGATGCAGAAGAACGATGGCAAGGGCTATTACCCGTTTACCGAAGACTGTGAACGCTATGAGAACGGTAGCCGCGCGACCAACGTGCCTACCCCGGCTGGTGAGCAGCGACCGGATCCCAAGACTGCGTCGGTCTACTCGTCGCAATGGAGTTGCAAGGAGCAGTTCCAGTCTGGGCTTATCCATTTCGTGAACCGTATCCGCGATCGCCGTTTTGTCGCGATCGACCGTGAACGCGGTATCGTGTTCAGCTTTGCGTTCTTTGACCACTCGGGTGGCGCCAACCGTACTTTCAAGACACCTGACGGCAGGACCGCGACCGCTGGCCCGGTGCAGCCTTGGACCTGGCAGATCGCCGAACTCTTCAAGATCGAGAAAGGCCAAATAAAACGGATCGAAGCGATTCTGGAGCGATCGCCGTATGGGATGAACTCTGGTTGGAGTACCTGGGAGGAAGGCATGTCGGACAAGCCTCGCGACGTGTCGCGCCAGTGAACAAGAGACGCGGCGCACGGTTACATCGGACCAACTGCTAGCTCATAGCGACATATCCGGCCGGCGGCGTCCATTCCCGCCGGCCTTTTCCTCATGTATACGGCACTCAAGTCCATTCACCTCACCTGCGCGGTGCTCAGCATTTGCGGATATCTGCTGCGCGGATGGTGGATGCTGCGGGAATCGCCACTACTCAACCATCGCCTGACCCGAATCCTGCCACATACGGTAGATGCGATCTTTCTCGGCAGTGGCATCTGGCTCGCAATTTTGCTGCGCTACTTGCCACATCAGCAGCCTTGGTTCGCGGCAAAGCTACTCGGTATCCTTGCCTACATCCTGCTCGGCTTGGTCGCGTTGCGACGCGGTCGGACCAAAACGATTCGCGCCACAACCTGGATAGCCAGCCTTGCCTGCTTCGCCTATGTGGTTGGCGCCGCGCGGACGAAATCCGTGGCAAGCTGGCTGTCGCTGTGGCCGTAGCGCATCCCGAATCCGGAGCGGTCACCACTTTCTTCGTCGCTGTCGTCTCCGGATTGGCGTGCTCCGTCGGAACTCGTAGGATGCCAGACGCAGTTACAGGATATCGGGGGGATCAGTGCTGACGACCAATGCAAACGATGGTTTGACTCGACGGGAACTGCTTCGCCGCAGCGCCGCTGGTGCGATGACGTTGGCGTTCGGAGCGCAATCAGCCTTCAGTGCGGAAGGCGATCTGGTCGTCGCCACCAAGCTCGGTCCGGTTCGCGGGTGGACGCGCGGGGGAATTCGTGAATTTCCGGGTATCCCCTGCGGTGCGCCGAATGTCGGGATCCATCGTTTCGTCGCGCCGCGACCCGTTGCATCATGGACTGAAGTGCTGGACCTCGATCCGGCAAGTGCCCGAACAGAGAATGACCAGGGGAGCGATGCCGTTCGCTTCGATGGGCCGCTGCGTGTCGATGTTTTTGCTCCCGTGTCCGTAGGATCGCTGTTGCCGGTGCTTGTCACGGCGAAAGACTGGGATTACCCGAGCCCGCCAACACGGCAGCCGCCAGGACCAGACTCGACCACGGTTCTCGTTCGAATCGGACATCGCCGCGGCGCATTCGGATTTACCTATCTCGGAGGACTGCTCGAGCGCGAATTTCTTGGTTCCGGTAACGCAGGCTTGCTCGACATCGTCCATGCGCTCGGCTGGGTACGCGACAACATCGCTGCCTTTGGCGGCAATCCCGGCGACGTGACGCTGACCGGTGGTGATAGCGTTGGTTGCGTCGCGGTGCTCCCTGCCGCACGGGGATTGTTCCGCAGCGCAGCAACGACCGCGTTGCCGCGGATCGCGACTCCGGAAGCCGCAGATCGCGCCACGGGTGCATTGCTCACGGTGTTGGGGATTGCTCGGGCGAAAGCCCGCTCCCTGCAGCAGGTCTCCGCGGCTGAACTTCAATCCGCATCGGCCGAGGTGCGCGCGGCGCTGCCGCCAGATGCCGCGTTTGGCCCGGTCGCCGACGACATCATCCTGCCGCGCGTAGCCATTCCGGCTGCGCAATTGACAGGTTAAGAACTCCGGCAGGCGTACGCTACCGCGGCGCCAGACGCGTCACGTCGCGCACCGCGCCATGCGCAGCGGAGGTCGTCATAGCGGCATAGGCTTGCAGTGCCGCCGATACGCTCCGTTGTCTCTGCGCCGGCCGCCACGCGGCAATACCTTTGGCTTCCATGGCCTTGCGGCGCTGCGCGAGTTCCGTGTCGCTGACAGCAAGATGTATCCGCCTGTTCGGAATGTCGATCTCGATCGTGTCTCCCTCATCGACCAGCGCGATTTCGCCCCCTTCTGCCGCTTCCGGCGAGCAATGACCGATCGAGAGGCCAGAGGTGCCGCCGGAGAACCGACCGTCGGTCAGTAGCGCGCAAACTTTGCCAAGACCTTTGGATTTCAGGAACGAGGTCGGATACAGCATTTCCTGCATGCCGGGCCCGCCTTTCGGTCCTTCATAACGCACGACGACCACATCGCCGGCGACGATCCGGTTGCCCAGGATCAGTGCTACCGCCTCTTCCTGGCTCTCACAAACCCGGGCGCGGCCGGTGAACTTCAGAATCGATTCGTCAACACCCGCGGTCTTCACGATGCAGCCGTCCCGCGCGATGTTGCCGTAAAGCACCGCGAGTCCACCATCACGGCTGTAGGCGTGCGCCAGGTCGCGAATACAGCCGTGCGCGCGATCGGTGTCGAGTATCGGATAGCGTCGGTTCTGCGAGAACGCGGTCTGTGTCGGCACGCCACCCGGCGCCGCGCGGAAGAACTCGTGCACTGCGGTGCTCTGCGTGCGCACTACGTCCCAAAGTTCCAGCGCCTCACCCAGTGTTGCACTGTGCACGGTCGGCACATCACGTGCGATGAGATCCGCGCGATCGAGTTCGCCCAGGATTGCCAGCACGCCTCCGGCGCGATGCACGTCCTCCATGTGGTAGTCCTGTGTTGCTGGCGCGACCTTGGCGAGACACGGCACGCGGCGCGACAGGCGATCGATGTCCTGCATCGTGAAGGCGACACCGCCCTCACGCGCGATCGCCAGCAGATGCAGCACGGTATTGGTCGATCCGCCCATCGCGACATCGAGACTCATCGCATTTTCGAATGCGGCAAACGACGCGATCGCGCGCGGCGATACGTTGGCGTCGTCCTGCTCGTAGTAGCGCCGGCAGAGATCGACGATGAGTCGGCCGGCACGCAGGAACAGTTCCTTGCGATCGACGTGCGTTGCCAGCAACGAACCATTGCCGGGTAACGCCAGACCAAGGGCCTCGGCCAGGCAGTTCATCGAGTTGGCCGTGAACATGCCAGAGCAGGAGCCGCAGGTCGGACAGGCCGAGCGTTCCATCGCCGCGACCTCGGCGTCGGTATTGCGATCGTCGCCGGCCTCGATCATCGCGTCGATTAGATCGACCGCACGTTCCTCTCCGTGCCAGCGCACCTTGCCGGCTTCCATCGGCCCGCCGGAGACGAACACCGCCGGGATATTCAGCCGCATCGCCGCCATCAGCATGCCCGGTGTGATCTTGTCGCAGTTAGAGATGCAGACCATCGCATCGGCGGTATGGGCATTGACCATGTATTCGACCGAATCGGCGATCAGTTCGCGTGACGGCAGCGAGTACAGCATGCCGCCGTGGCCCATCGCGATGCCATCATCGATGGCGATCGTGTTGAACTCCTTGGCGAGGCCGCCGGCGGCCTCGATCTCGCGCGCGACCAACTGACCGACGTCACGCAGATGGACATGGCCGGGCCCGAACTGGGTGAACGAATTGACTACGGCAATGATGGGCTTGCCGAAATCTTCCTCCTGGATGCCAGTGGCGCGCCACAGCGCGCGTGCGCCGGCCATGTTGCGGCCATGGGTGGAGGTTCGGGAACGGTATTGAGGCATGCTGAACTCCGCGACTACAGGGATCATGGTGGCGAGTCGGCGGCGACTCGCGGCCAAGTCTACTGAACGGGCGGGGCCTCGCCTACAACGGACCCACACAACCCCAACCGCCGCTGCCGGGCGTGAACCAGTGACAGCGAAGCCTGGACCCGATCCACGAGCAGCAATTGACCCATGCGATCCGGTGGTGTGTGGTGAACTGGAACTTCGACGGGGCTAGGGAGCCCTGATCCGGGCCAGAAGAAAAATGGCGTTTTCTTATGGCCGTTTGAGGCCGGCCCGATGCAAGCCCAAGGAAGCTCTGACTTAATCAGAGCTTCCTTGGCTGGCCAGTGAAAAAAAGCGACCGAGGTTAGAACTGTGAACCGTCGGCGCAAACCACGCCGACGACATAGCCGCCGTCACCGCCATCCTTGCGCGGTGCCGCGATCAAAGTGATCTTGTCACCGACCTTTACCTTGCCTTCACGCCAGCCGGAACGATAGAAATTGTTGCGACTGTGGCCTTCGAAAGTGATGTCCCGCGTGCCTTTGGCGTCGGTGACTTCAAGGATGATGTCGGTGTGCGGATTGCGCGGCTCGAACTTCTTGACGATCCCGGTCACCTTGTTATCGCGGACCGTGAGATCAAAAAGTGCTGCGGAATGATGGGCACGGGCCGCGAGCGGCGCCAGCAAGACGACGATAGCGGCGAGGGCGTAACTAAGCTTTTTCATGGATTGGGGCTCCTCTTGGAGATCAATGGGGTTTCGCCTGTGACTGCTGGCGTAGCTGCTGCAAACGTTCTTCCCAGGTGGCTTCATTGCATTCATATGGCAACAGACGGACACCCGGAAGGTACGACCACTTCTTCTCGGCGCGAACGGTTTCCGTGTAGAAATCCGGATCGGTCAGAGTCATCTGCGCAGTAAGCACTTTGCTGCCGTCCGCGTTGGTCTGCATCGTGTACTCCTCGACGATTTTGGCCGCCGCACTGTGCGGGAACTGGCTCTGATCGACTGCCTCTTTCAGATTGGTCGTTTCAATGATCAGTGTGTCTCCTTCCCAGCGCCCGACCGAATAGCCATTGCGATCGGGAAACAGATCTTCTTCCTTGGCGCGTTGTTGCAGGTAGACATGCCGGGTTTCGGTATGCGCCTCGTAGATAATCAGAATCACGTCATCGCGCTGGATGATTTCCATCGGATAGGGTCCGGATCCAAGCATCGACGACGGCATGCCGCCGCCAAGGCACCAGCCGCCAGGCGTGTCGCCAGTCGGTGTGATGAGCGCGCGGTAAGCATCAACTTTTGCCTTGGCTTCGGGCCGGAGCGGGAGATTGCCCCGGTTCTGTGGCCCGAACACCGGCGGCGGCTGGCCTGGGGCGCGATAGGTGCCCCACACTCCGGTGAAGTCGGGACGAGCGGCGCTGGCCGCAAAGCTCGCCACGGTCAGACCGGCGGCGCACAGGACGGTGCTGATGGCGCGTATGCAATGGAGCATGGCGAATATCCTTGGAGGGGACCCTCGTTCGCGATGTCGCGTGCCACCGACCAGCGAGTGGCCGGACCTTCTTTGCATGCGCAGAATAGCCAGCTTGCGCGCTTCTGTGCAAGTGGCACCTCGTGGCATGGATTGGCCGGAGCGCGGGAACAGCTACCGTTTCATTCCGGCAGAGCGAACACCCACAACATGGCACCCGCCTGCGACGGCAACCGAATGTCGGGCGTCAGACTGGCCCAGGTGCGTGTGTAGGGCGTGCCGGCGCCGGTAGTGACCGCGACGTACTGCCGGCCAGCCACCGCATAGCTGATCGGAAATGAGTTCGGCACGTCGCCGAGCCGCGTCTGCCACAGCACCGCTCCGGTCGTGTCGTCATGCGCGCGGAAGTAGCGATCCTGGGTTCCCTGGAATATCAGGCCGCCGCCGGTCGGCAGACTCGCAGTCGATTGCGGGGCGCGATCCCGGTGCTGCCAGCCAAGCGACTGAGTTGCCAGATCAAACGTCTGCAAACGGCCGATCGTTCCCGCCGCATCCGGATGCGGCGTGATGCGCCAGCGCGCCCCGCCACCACCCTGATAGCTTTCCCCGGGATCGAGCGGGATCGGCTCGTATTCGGCGCAATGCCACTGCATCGGCAGATGCAAGGTCTGCCGGCGCGGGTTGTAGCCGGCCGCCGGAAAACTGCGGGCACCGCCGGGGTGCGGGCACAGCGATGCTGTCTCGCCGGGAACCGGGTCACGCGCCAGATCGAGGATCTTGGCGCCGGTCCCGGGGTCGATCGAGGTCACCAGATTCTGCACGCCAGGATCAATCGCGAAGACAAACGCACCGGTTCGCGCGTCCAGCGCCTCGACGATGCCGAGCTTGCCGGCAGTGATGACGAGCTTGCGCCGCGCACCCTCGACCTGCAGTTCGACCAGGACCCGATCGAACGCGTAGTCCATGTCCCAGGAGTCGTTCGGTAAATGCTGGTAATGCCAGACCAGCGCGCCGCTATCCGGATTCAGTGCGACGGTGGAATTGGTGTAAAGCGCTTCGTTGCCGCCGCCGCCGCCCATGCTGCGCGGGCTCGTGCCACGCAGGGTCGCGTTCCAGGGGTAGGGTTGACCGATGCCGTAATACAGCAGATTCAGCTCCGGGTCGTAGCTACCCGCCGCCCACACCGAGCCACCATAGCGCTCGTCATGAGCGAGCCCGTTCCAGCTGTCGCCACCGGGGAGACCGAGCCGCGCGATCGTGTTGAAGCGCCATATTTCAGCGCCGGACGCGATGTCGTGTGCGCTGATGAAACAGCCACCGCGCTGGCCGTTGCCGCAGCCGCTCATGCCCATGATGACCTTGTCGCGCACGACCATCGGACCGGCCGTATACCACCAGTCGTCATGCCAATCGGCGACCTCGTGATCCCAGACGACCTTGCCGGTACGAATGTCGAGCGCGACGAGGTGGATATCGGAACTGGCGAAGAACAGCCGGTCACCCGCGATCGCGATCGATCGCTTGTATTGCAGGCGCACCCCGTCCGGCAATTGCCGCGCGTATTCCCACAGCAGATCACCGGTCGCAGCAACGAGCGCCTGGATGCGGTCGCCGTAGTTGTAGACGAACAGCACGCCCTCATGGACCAGCGGCGTGGTCGGGCTCGGGCCGGTGCTGAGCGCCCAGCTCCAGGCCAGGGTCAGCGCACCAACATTGCGTTGCTTGATCTGATCGAGCGGACTGTAGCCCCAGCCATCGTAGGTCCGGCGCCAGGTGAGCCAAGATTCCGGCGGCGGCCGGCGCAACTGATCGTCGGTCACGGGAGATAGCCGCGCGAGCAGCGCGGCGCGATCGCGCAGGATCGCCGCGGCAGCGGGGTCGGCGACGCCGGGCGTGACCGGAAAATCCTGTGCCGGCAGCGGCAGCGACCAGCCGACGATTGCGATGAATGCGATACGGTGCCACATCACATCAACCTCCCCCCGGTGAGACGACATGAGCGAGGCGAATCTACATCAGTCCGTACGCACCGGGAAACTCGAACCTAACGCGGACGTCGTGTCCCCGGTGCTACCATTCCCGTCATGCCAGCCGCCACAGAATCGCCGCGCCATTCGTGCCATCCCTGTCATCGATTCGCTCGTCGCATTTTCGTCGCGGTGCTGACCTTCGCGGCTTGGTCCACGGCGTCGCTTGCCGAGGACGGCGTGCTGTCCTATACCGCCGCACAGGCCGAACACGGCCGGGCGCTGTACCGGCAGCATTGCGCCTCATGTCATGGCAACCGGCTCAACGATGGGCAGTTCGGCACCCCGCTCAAGGGATCGTTCTTTCGCTCCCGCTGGCGCGGCAAGACCAGCGCGGAATTGCTCGCATTCGCGGTGACCCAGATGCCACCGGCGCAACCGAAGCTGTTGTCGGAGCAGGACCATGCCGACGTGCTGGCGTATCTGCTGCAGGCCAACGGCATCGCCCCCAGTGAGGTCGTGTTTTCCAGCGAGACCTTGCGACTCGACAGTATCGTTTTTTCCTGGTGACCACGGCGCGGCCCTCATTCTTCCTGGAGATCACATCATGCCCATCGTCCATCGAATCGCTGTTCTGACATTGCTGCTCGGCGCGTGTGGCCTTGCCGCCGCGGAGACGGTGCTTGTCACCGGGTCCAACCGCGGCATCGGGCTCGAAATCGCTCGCCAGTACGCGGCGCGCGGCTGGCTGACCATTGCCACCATTCGCCGCGCCGCGGATGACCCGGAGGCGGCCGAGCTGCGCGCGATCGCCGCGCAGCATCCGAATCTGCGGATCGAGCAGATGGATGTCACCGACCTGAACCAGATCCGTCGCATTGCCGACAAGTACCGCGATACCCCGGTCGATGTAGTGATCAACAACGCATCCTCGAATCAGCCGACGATGGCCGCCGACATGGCGAAGGTCGGGGTCGGCATCGCCGAACTCGACTTCGACGACACGCTGTGGACCTATCAGGTCAATGCCTTTGGTGCGATGCGGGTCGCGCAGGCGTTCCTGCCGCATCTCGAACGCTCGAAGCACAAGAAGCTGGTCACCATCACGTCGATGGCGGGCTCGTTCGCACGCGCGATGGGCGGCGGTGCATTCAACTACGCGTCGAGCAAGGCAGCGGTCAACAAGTTCATGGAGGTGCTGGCGGTCTCGGTGAAAGAGAAAGGCGTGATCGTCAATCTGCTCGAACCGAGTTATCTGGTCGCGACCAAGCCCGACATGAAGGACATGCCGAACACCGTGCCGGTCGCGATCGAGGTCGCGAATCTGCTCAAGGACATCGATGCGATGACGCTCGATCGTACTGGCAAGATCATCAGTATCCCGACCGGCGAAGTGCTGCCGTTCTGAGATGAGCGCGCCATTGCACAATCGCATCGCACTTGTCACCGGCGCGAGTTCCGGCATCGGCCGTGGCATTGCCCGAGCGCTCGCCGCTGCAGGCGCTGCCGTGGTGCTCGCGGCCCGCGACCGGCGCCGGCTCGATGCCGTCGTCGCGGAAATAGAAAGCAACGGCGGCAGTGCCATTGCCATCCCCGCCGATGTCACCGATGAAGCCGATGTGGTTCGCTTGTTCGCGACGATCGCCGAACGTTACGGCCGACTCGATCTGCTCATCAACAACGCCGGCATCACCATCAACGCACCAGCGCACGAACTGACGTTCGCCGAATGGCGCCGCGTGCTCGACGTCAATCTCTCCGGCGCGTTCCTCTGTAGTCGCGAAGCGCTGCGCATGATGCGTACACAGCGCGCCGGCCGCATCATCAACATCGGCAGTGTCGCCGCGCGCGTCCCGCGGCCGAACACCGCGCCGTACGCGGCGGCGAAAGCCGGCCTCGCCGGCTTGACCCATGCGCTCGCGATCGAAGCGCGCGAATACGGCGTCACCGTGTGTATCGTGCATCCGGGCAACACACGCTCCGGCTTCTGGGAAGCCCGACCGGACTTCGCCGACCGCGAAGGGGTGATGGAACCCGAGCAGATCGCCCGCGTCATCGTCACGATCGCGACCATGCCGGCCGACGTGCTGATCTTCGAGACGGTGATGCTGCCGCTGGCGATGCCGCTGCTCGGGCGCGGTTAGCGCACGCGTACGATTCCCCCGGTCGTCGCGCGGCGCCCCGTTGCGCCACGATCGCCAACGGAAATGCCGATGGCATGCGCCGGGAGGCATCAGAAACTTTTATTGGCGAGCCGTAAGGCGACCAGTGTGCCGCGGGCTAACATCGAAATCCGTTCCAAATCAATCGCAGAAGGATTTCCCGCATGCAAAGTTTCAACCTCGATCAGAGCGGCAGCGCATTGCTCACGGCGGTCGATCGCATCGCCGCCGACACCATTCAGAAGCACGCGCGCGATAACGATGTCGAGGCGCGGTTTCCGCGCGAGAACATCGAAGCCCTGCGCGCGGCCGGACTGCTCGGTCTGATCAGCGCACGCGAGGTCGGTGGCCACGGCCAGGGGCTGCGCGCCGCGGCGGCCGTGTGCGAGCGGATCGCGCGGGAGTGCCCCTCAACCGCGATGGTGATGAAGATGCATTACTGCGGCAGCGCGGTCATTGAAGCGCACGGCGATCCGGACCTGCGCCGCGCCATCGCCGCCGGCAAGCACCTGACGACGCTGGCGTTCTCCGAGTTCGGTTCGCGCAGTCATTTCTGGGTGCCGGTCAGCACCGCGACGCCAGCCCCGAACGACACCATTCTGCTCAACGCGAACAAACAGCTGATCACCTCCGCCGGTGAATGCGATCTGTATATCTGGTCGTCGAAACCCGCCGCAGCCGAAGGCCTGTCGAGCCTCTGGTGGGTACCGAGCCGTGCCCCGGGATTGACGCTGGGCGATCGCTACCAAGGGCTCGGCCTGCGCGCCAACGCCTCGGCGCCGATCGGAGCGGTCGATGTCGAGATCCCCGCGGCGAATCGCCTCGGCGCGGACGGCAAGGGTTTCGATCTGATGATGGGTGTGGTTCTGCCCTGGTTCAGCGTGCAGAACCACGCGGTGTCGACCGGAATGATGGAAGGGGTGCTGCGGCGTACCGTCGCCCATGTCACCGGTCAGGGCTACGATTACTCCGGCGCGAAGATCGCGGAGTTCCCGCAAGTGCGCGGCAATGTCGCGCGGATGCGGACCAAGATCGATATGTCGCGCGCGCTGCTGATTGATGCGATCGACGCCATCGAGCGTGGCCGCGACGACGCACAGTTGCGCGTACTGCAAAGCAAGGTGACCGGCGCCGAGACCTCGCTCGAAGTCCACGACCTGGCGATGCGCGTGTGCGGCGGTGCGGCCTATCGCAAGGACATCGCGGTCGAGCGTTTCTTCCGCGACAGCCGTGCGGCCTCGGTGATGGCGCCGGTTTCCGATGCGCTGTGGGATTTCATCGGCAAGGCCGAGTGCGGGATGCCGTTGTTCGCCTGATCCCGCATCGAGCAGGAGCGTGGAAACGCATCGGCACAGCCTGCGGCTGACCGCGGGCAATGGTGCGGCCCGGGCCTATGTGCGCAAGTGCGAGTTCCGGATCGGTGCGCCACTGACCTTCGACGAGAATGATCCCAACCTCACTGCCTGCGACTATCTGCTCGGCGCCGCGGCAGGCGAGCTGGTCACCGGTCTCGACCGGCTGGCACGGCGCCGCCGGCTCACGCTCGATCGGATCGAGGCCGTGCTGCACGCCGAACTGGCGCAGCCACTCGCGGCGCTCGGTACCGTCGGCGAACAAGGCGTGCCGCGCTTCGTCGCGATCCGGATCACGCTGTACGTCGATACCCTGGAAGACCCCGCCGGCATTCACGCACTGTGGCACGATGTGCTGTGCCGATCACCGATCTACCAGACCTTGCGCGCGTGCGTCGCGTTCGAGCCGCGTCTGGAATTGACTTGACCAAGCAGGAGAATTCCATGCAACCCATCATCGTCGGTGCCGTGTTGTACGACCCCAAGGTCTCGGTCATCTGGGACATCATCCGCGACTTCTTCGAAGCCAACGAAGTCCCGATGGACACGGTTTTCTACACCAATTACGAATTGCAGGTGAGTGCATTGCTCGCGGGCGGCATCGAGGTCGCCTGGAACTCGCCGCTCGCCTGGCTCGACGCGCAGCGCCGCTCCGAAAATGGCTGCCGCGCGATCGCGATGCGCGACACCGATCGCGATCGATGCAGTCACCTCATCGTCGCGAGCGATGGCCCGATCGCCACGCTGGCCGATCTGCGCGGCAAGACGGTCGCCTTCGGCGCGCAAGATTCGCCGCAGGCAACGCTGATCCCGAAGGAGCATCTGCTGCGGCACGGCCTCGGCGAAACCGATTACGTCACGCGGCGCTTCGATCTGGCGGTCGGCAAAAATGGCGATCACATCGGCGGCGAACTGGAAGCGTTCCGCTGTCTGCAACGGCAGGAAGCGGCGGCGAGCTGTCTCATAGACCTCAACTGGAACAGCTGGACCGCGGACGGCACCATCGACCCGGCCCGCTATCGGATCCTGACGACGACCGGGCGCTACGATCATTGCGTGTTCACCGTGCGCCACGAGTTCCCGCGCGAGCGCGAGGCACCGTTCCTGCACGCGCTGATGGCGATGGATTACGCCAATCCGAAACACCGCGAGATGATGGATCTCGAAGGGCTCAAGCGCTGGGAGCCGGGCCGGGTCAACGGCTTCGAACTGCTGACCGCCGCCTGCGCCAACCAGCAGTTCTTCGCTGGCCGATAGATGACCGCGTCACTGCCACCGCTCGCGGTGACCACCGTCGGCAGCTGGCCGCGCTCGCCGGAACTGTTGCGGGCGCAGAAGGCGAAGCGCGCCGGCCGGCTCGACCCCGCGGAGTTCGATCGGCTCGCCGACGCGGCGGTGCGCGAGCTGCTGCGGGTGCAGGAGGACTGCGGCATCGATCTGGTCACCGACGGCGAGCAGCGGCGCGATTCGTATTTCTCGTTCGTCGCGGAAAAGCTCGACGGCGTCGCGATGATGACGCTGGCCGACATGCTCGAGATCATCGAGGACAAGGTCGCGTTCGAGCGCATCCTGCAATCGCTCGACGTGCCGGCCTACTCGATCAGCAACGCAACCTGCGTCGGCAGGGTCCGCCGCGCGCGGCCGCTGGTTGCCGACGATCTGCGCTTCGCACAGCAACATACCGGCAAGCCGATCAAGGTCACGTTGCCCGGGCCGTATCTGCTGACGCGCGGCATGTTCGTCCGCGAAGCCTGTGGTCATGCCTACGACAGCAAGGAAGCGCTCGGCGTCGATGTCGTCGCGCTGCTGCGCGAGGAGCTTGGCGAGTTGCTCGACGCCGGCGCCGCGTTCATCCAGTTCGATGAACCGGTGCTGACCGAAGTCGTGTTCACCCAGGGCCAGACCCGGACCTTCATGTGCGCCGCGCTCGCGGCCGCCGCCGATCCGGCAGAGGAACTGGAGTTCGCGGTGGCACTGCTCAATCAGGTCACCGCCGGGTTCGCTGCGACGTCGCGCGGCGCACGCATCGGCCTGCACATCTGCCGCGGCAACTGGAGCACCAACGAAGCGACCTTGCTGCGCGGCGGCTATCATCCGCTCGCGCCGTATCTCGAACGGATGAAGGTCGATCAGGTCGTGCTCGAATACGCGACCGAACGTGCAGGAGAACTCGTGCCGCTGGCCGGCAAGGAACTCGGCCTCGGGGTGATCAATCCGCGGACGCCGCGGATTGAAACGGTCGCCGAGATCCGCGCCCGCATCGAGCGCGCCCTGCAACACTATCCGCCGGAGCGCCTATTCTTGAATCCGGACTGCGGTTTCGCCACCTTCTCCAACCGGCCGGTCAACAGCCTCGAGATCGCCATCCAGAAGATGCGGGCGATGGTGACCGCCGCGCACGAGCTGCGCGGCGGCGCGTAACCGACCAACGACGCGGGCGAGGCTGAACGAGTCCTTCGTGGACTCGTTCAGAACCTTCGTCTAATCGAACCTCCAGGTCAGCGCGAAGCCGCCGTGGAACGAATGGACGTCGGCGCGCGTGTGGCCGCCAAAGATGCGGCTTTCCTTGAACTGCCAGCCGAAATGCAGATCCAGATCCAGCCCCGGCAGCAGGTCCCGGTAGCCGACGCCGCCGGTGAGGCGGTGTTGATAGATCACCTCGGTCTGTGTCGCTTGCAGATACTGGATCACCGGCGTCGTCACCGGGATCGTGATCCCGGGAAGGCCGGCACGGATGCTGATCAGCGTGCCCAACGACACCGGAACGTCGCGGTTCGGGTCCTCGGCCCAGCCGTAGCCGAGGCGCCAACGCCAAGGTCCGCGGGTCAACTGCGCGCCGAGCGAGAACGCCAGCTGATTGTGATAGACATCCTGCCAGAACGCGCTGTCACTCCAGAGCTTGTACAGCAGGTCCGCGCTGAGCAGCAGCCGGCCATCCAGCAGGGAACTGTTGGCCAGGCCGATGCCGAGATTCGCGGGCTGACTCACGGTCTGATCGGTGAACACCGGCAAGCCGGACGTATCGACCCTGACCTGAAACAGGTTATCGAAGTTGTGCGTCAGTTCGGTCTGATAAAAGACCCCCAAGCGTGACGACTCGCCGAGGTCCTGGCTTGCTCCGATCGTGCCGCGGACGCCGATGTCGTGCACCAACGCTGCGGCCGAAGTCAGTCCGGCATCCAGCGAGGCATAGCTGATCGTCATGGTGGCGCCAAGCGACGTACCATCGGCCACGCGAAATCCAGCGCCCATATTGACGCCGAGCACGACGAGCTCCGCGCTGGCGCCGAGGCTGCGGGGCTCATCCTTGAATTCCGCGCCGATACCGGAAACCACGGTGAGCCCAAGGCCGAGCGTGGCGGGCAGTCCCAAACCATTGAGATCCTGCGTGACCGCGACATTCGGTACCGGAAACACATCGGTCCCGGAACGTGCCGAGAATGCCGCCCCGGTGACGCTGCCGTCATGGGTGACCTCGACCACCGGCTGATAGAAAGTCGCGCCGAATGAAAATTGCGTGCCGGGAAACTGCGTCAGCGTGGCCGGATTGCCGAATACGGCAGAGGGCGCGTCCTGCGGCGATGCGAGGCTCGTTCCGGCCATTGCACCGCTCGCCGGCATCAACGTGTTGTGAATGTCGTAGCCATAGGGGCCGGCAATCGCCCGCTCGGCGCCCAGCGCCGCCGCGAGGATAACCGCCACCTGCTTCATTCGTCGCATTGCTTCCCTCCGATCGATGGTTCTTGGATTAATCGCTGACGCAACCAGCGGGCGACAAACTAAGGTCCGGCCTGCGGCAGTGACAAACGTATTTTTCCGATGGCTGTGTGGCGAAGGATTGGTTTCGTCGATGAGATTGCGCCGCGCCGCATGCTGCGGCGCGTTTTGACATGTGTCAGAGACGCTTCAGTTCGCAGCTGAATAATTGCCACAACAAGAACTTCCGATGACTGGGGACAACGACATGTACACACCGAAAAATGCTTTAGCCGCGGCGATTGCCGCGGCGGGGATGTGGCTCGGCAGCACCACGATGGGCATGGCGCAGGGCGCGCCAGCAATGTCGGACGCGGAGAAAGCGACCGGCAAGAAGATCTATTTCGAGCGCTGCGCCGGCTGCCACGGTGTGTTGCGCAAGGGTGCGACCGGCAAGAATCTGGAGCCGGAAAGCACGCTCAAGCTCGGCCAGAGCCGGCTCGAAAGCATCATTTCCTACGGTACCGAAGGCGGCATGGTGAACTTCGACGACATCCTGTCAAAGGATGAAATCGTCACGATGGCGAAGTATTTGCAGAACACGCCGGAGATACCGCCCGAGTACAGCCTCAAGGACATGATGGCGAGCTGGAATCTGATCGTGCCGCCGGAGCAGCGGCCGAAGGCGCAGCAGAGCAAGGTCAATCTGAACAACGTGTTCTCGGTGACGCTGCGCGACAGCGGTGAAGTCGCGCTGATCGACGGCGACACCAAGCAGATCCTCAACATCGTCAAGACCGGCTACGCGGTGCACATCTCGCGGACGTCATCCTCGGGCCGGTACATCTACGTCATCGGCCGCGATGGCCTGACCTCGCTGATCGACCTGTGGATGGAAAAGCCGGCGGTGGTCGCGACGCTGAAGGCCGGGTCCGATGCGCGTTCGGTCGATACCTCGAAGTACAAGGGGTTTGAGGACAAGTACGCGATCGTCGGCACCTACTGGCCGCCGCAATACGTGATCACCGAGGGCGATACGCTGAAGCCGTTGAAGGTCGTCTCGACGCGCGGCATGACGGTCGAGGGTGAATACCATCCGGAGCCGCGGGTCGCATCGATCGTCTCCTCACACATCAAGCCGGAGTGGGTGATCAACGTCAAGGAGACCGGGCAGATCCTGCTGGTCGATTATTCCGACATCAAGAACCTGAAGACCACGACCATCGAATCCGCGCAGTTCCTGCATGACGGTGGCTGGGATATCACGAAGCGCTACTTCCTGGTCGCGGCGAACGCGTCGAACAAGGTGGCGGTGGTCGATACCAAGGACGGCACGCTCGAAGCGCTGGTCGAAACGGCGAAGATCCCGCATCCCGGCCGCGGCGCGAACTTCACTCATCCGCAGGCTGGTCCGGTGTGGGCCACCGGCCATCTCGGTGCCGACCTGATCACGGTGATCGGCACCGATCCGGAGAAGCATCCGCAGCAGGCGTGGAAGGTGGTACAGGAGCTGAAGCACATCGGTGCCGGCAATCTGTTCGTCAAGACACATCCGAAGTCGAGCCATCTGTGGGCCGATGTGCCGCAGAACCCCGAGCGCGAGATCGCCGAATCGGTCGCGGTCTACGACCTGAAGGACCTGAGTAAGCCACCGAAGGTGCTCGCGGTGGCGAAGGATTCGGGATTGCCGGAAACCAAGGCCATCCGCCGCGCGGTGCATCCGGAATACAACGAAAAGGGTGACGAGGTCTGGATCTCGGTCTGGGCTGGCAAGACCGATCCATCGGCGATCGTCGTGTATGACGACAAGACGCTGGCGGTCAAGGCCGTGATCAAGGATCCGCGGCTGGTGACGCCGACCGGCAAGTTCAACGTCTACAACACACAGCACGACGTCTACTGACCGATGACTTACGGACCGGCCGGCCCCCGGCCGGTCCGTCTCCGACCCGACGGGTCCATACCGGATTGCAGGCGCGTTCGCGCCGAGGAAACACATGACAACCACGAACGACGACGCGCCCGAGGCAGGAATGCTGCGGCGCACCTGGCGCATCCTGCGTCGCCCATCGGCGAAGTATTCCATGCTGGCGCTGCTGCTCAGCGGCGGCATCGGTGGCGTCATCTTCTGGGGCGGCTTCACCACCGCGATGGAAGCGACCAATACACTGACCTTCTGCATTTCCTGCCACGAGATGCGCAATACGGTCTACCAGGAATATCAGCAGACGATCCATTACTCGAACCGCTCCGGAGTGCGCGCGATCTGCTCCGACTGCCATGTGCCGAAGGCCTGGACACCGAAATTGATGCGCAAGATCCAGGCGACCAACGAGCTCTGGCACAAGGTCATTGGCAGCATCGACACGATGGAGAAGTTCGAGGCCAAGCGGCTCTCGCTGGCGCAGAAGGAATGGGCGCGCCTGAAGAAGAACGACTCGCTCGAATGCCGCAATTGCCACGGCTTCAAGGGCATGGACAAGAGCATGCAGAAGCAACGGGCGCAACATCAACACGAACTCGCCGAGAAGAACGGCGAGACCTGCATCGACTGCCACAAGGGGATCGCGCACAAGCCGATCCACAAGCAGCTCGAAGCCGAAGCGGCCGCAGACGAAGACACCACTCTGTAAAAGGGGGAAGGTCCATGAATAGAGCAATCCAGCAACGAACACTCGCCGTCGCGATCGGCGGCGCCCTGTTGACCATCACCGGCGCGACAGCGGCGGCAGCACCGGACTGGAGCAAGGTCCCGGCAAAGGAGATCGGTCTGTTCTTTCCCGGCACCGCGAGCCTCGAATGGGTATTGAACGGCCCGGATCACAGCGGCTCGCGCGCGCTGCGCAACGGCGAGTCCTGCGCCAGTTGTCACGACAAGGAGACCGCGGATATCGGTGACAAGATCGTCTCCGGCAAGCGCGACGGCATCGCCTCCGGCGCGGCCGACGGCAAGCCCGGCCAGGTGCCGGTCACGGTACAGGCGGCGCACGACGGCACCAATCTCTACGTCCGGCTGCAATGGGCGGACACCAAGTTCGTCAGCGGTACCAAGATGGATGCGAAGAATCAGGTCAAGGCGGCACTGATGCTGAGCGTTGGCAAGGATGTGCTGTTCGGTGCCGAGGGCGGTTGCTGGGCAAGCTGTCATCATGACCTGCGCAGCATGCCCGATGTCAGTGCCGACGCGGCCAAGCACGCCAGCGCCAAGGCGCTCAACATCCAGGCCGATGGCCCAACCAAGTACCTACGCGAAAGCAGGACCGCAATCGAATTGCGCAATTCGCCGCGTGGCGGCTGGGACAAGCTCGCGCCCGATACCGACATCGCGGCGGCATTGGCCGGCGGCAAGTTCCTCGAACTGCTGCAATACCGCAGCAGCGAGGAGCCGCAACACGGCTACGTGCTCGATGGCCGCAAGACCACGGCGGCCCCGGGGCTCGCGACCGGCGGCATCGAGGGCGGCAAGTGGACCGTGGTCTTCACCCGCAAGCTCGCGGCCGGCGCCGGCTCGCATGCGCTGGCGGCCGGGACCAGGTACAACCTCGGCGTCGCGCTGCATGACGACTACACCGATCGCCGCTTCCACTATGTGTCGTTGGGTTACTCACTGGCGCTCGACGACGCCAGCGCGGACATCAACGCAATCAAACAGTAGCGAACCATGCCGCGGTTCCGGTTCGTTGCGGTGGTGTTGGCGGCCATGACCCTCGTGTCCGCCGCCGGCGCTGCCGACGCGCCCGCTGATCCGCCCGAAGCCGCGACCGAGGTCGGGGCTGAAGCAGCAATCGTCAGCATCGAGAAGTACTCCTTCGTCCCGGCCGAACTCACCGTGCCGGTCGGGACGAAGGTGCGCTGGCGCAACGATGAGAAGCGCACCAGCCACAGCGTCTGGTTCCAACAGGATGGGATCGACGAATCACCGCGGCTGATGCCCGGCGAGTCATTCGAGCGCACCTTCACCGCCCCCGGCCGTTACGAGTATCGCTGCGGCCCACATGAGGAAATGCACGGCACCGTGATCGTCGTGCCGCGCTGAGCCGCCTTTCGCTGCGGACGCTTGCGTCCTTGCCGCGAGCGGCGTCGTGCGACCGGGCCGAGCCTGCGTGCTAAGCTCGAAGCCGTCATGCCGGCAGTCATTCAGTCACAGTCATCCAGGGGTCGAGCAGCGCGACAGGGCGCGAGGTTGCTGTCCTGATGCGCACGCATCCGAGCGAGTGCGTCGTCCACGACATCGATCGCGATCGGTTGATCCGCGAACTCGGCGCGGTGCTGCCGGCGCACGCGATTCTTTTCGAACCCGAGGACACGCGTCCCTACGAATGCGACGGCCTGTCGGCCTATCGGCGGTTGCCGTGGCTGGTGGTGCTGCCGGACAGTGTCGCGCAGGTGTGCGAGGTGATGCGTATCTGCGCTGCGCATGGGGTGCCGTTGGTGCCGCGTGGCGCCGGCACCGGGCTGTCCGGTGGCGCCTTGCCGCTGGAGAACGGCGTGCTGCTGTCATTGGCACGCTTGAACCGGATCCTTGCGATCGATCCGCTGGCGCGCACGGCGCGCGTCGAACCCGGCGTCCGCAACCTCGCGATCTCCGAAGCCGCCGCCGCGCATGGCCTGTATTACGCGCCCGATCCATCCTCGCAGATCGCCTGCTCGATCGGCGGCAACGTCGCCGAGAACGCGGGCGGCGTGCATTGCCTCAAATACGGCCTGACCGTGCACAACGTGCTGAAGCTCACGGTGCTGACGATCGACGGCACGGTGATCGAGATCGGCGGCGATGGCTTCGATGCGCCTGGCTACGATCTGCTGGCGCTGACGACCGGCTCGGAAGGACTGCTTGGCGTCGTCATCGAAGTGACCGTGCGGCTGCTGCCGCTACCCGAGACCGCGCGGCTGTTGCTGGCATCATTCGCCAGCATCACCGATGCCGCGGCCGCGGTCGGCGCGGTGATCGCGGCCGGCATCATTCCGGCGGGTCTCGAGATGATGGACCGACTCGCGATCCGTGCCGCCGAGGACTTCGTCCATGCCGGCTACCCGCTCGATTGCGCCGCGATCCTGTTGTGCGAGCTGGACGGTGCGCGTGCCGACGTCGATGAGCAGTTCGCGCGGCTGACCGAAATCTTCCGTGCCGAGCGCGCGACCGAACTGCGCATCGCTCGCGACGATGCCGAGCGGCTGCGCTTCTGGCAAGGCCGCAAATCGGCGTTCCCGGCAGTCGGTCGGCTGGCACCGGATTACTACTGCATGGATGGCACCATCCCGCGCCATCGTCTCGGCCATGTGCTCGATCGCATCGCGGCGCTGTCGGACGAATACGGGCTGCCGGTGGCGAACGTGTTCCACGCCGGCGACGGCAATCTGCATCCGTTGATTCTGTACGACGCGAACAAGCCCGGCGAACTCGCGCGCACCGAGGAGTTCGGCGCGCGCATCCTCGAATACAGCGTCGAGGTCGGCGGCACCATCACCGGCGAGCATGGCGTCGGCGTCGAGAAGATCGATCAGATGTGCGCGCAGTTCACGCCCGAGGAGCTCGCGCAGTTCCACGCCGTCAAGGCCGCGTTCGACCCTCGTGGCTTGCTCAACCCCGGCAAGGCGGTGCCGACCTTGCCACGCTGCGCGGAGTTCGGTGCGGTGCATGTCCATCGTGGTCAGGTCCCGCACGGCGCGAGCGCGCATCCCGGCATCGAGCGATTCTGATGAGTGACGCCGATCGCACCCGCGACCTCGCCGCGCGCGTCGCCGCCGCCTGTGCCGCGCGCGCTCCACTGCTGCTCCGCGGTGGCGGCAGCAAGATGTTTCATGGCCGCGACATCGCGGGCACACCGCTCGATATGAGCGACCATCGCGGCATCCTGCATTACGAACCGGCGGAGCTGGTGCTGACCGCGCGCGCCGGCACGCCGCTCAGGGAGATCGAAGCAGCGCTCGCCGCGCACGGGCAGATGCTCGGCTTCGAGCCACCCTGTTTCGGCGGCCCGGCGACGCTCGGCGGCGCGATCGCCAGCGGGCTCGCCGGACCGCGCCGCCCGTATGCCGGCGCACCGCGCGACTTCGTGCTCGGTGTGCGGATCGTCAATGGCCGCGGCGAGGTGCTGCGCTTCGGCGGCGAAGTGATCAAGAACGTCGCCGGCTTCGATGTCTCGCGGTTGATGGCCGGTGCGCTCGGCACGCTCGGCGTGCTGCTCGACGTCTCGTTGCGGGTCGTGCCGCGACCGCAGACCGAAGTGACGCTGCGCCGCGATTGCACCGTGGCCGAAGCGAACACGATCCTCGCAGAACTCGGCCGCCAGCCGTCACCGATTTCGGCAAGCTGCCACGATGGTGCTGTATTGACGTTGCGGCTGTCGGGCGGTCCGGCGGCGGTCGCCGCGACCAGGCGCGCACTGGGCGGCACGCCAGTCGCGGATGGGGCGTCGTTCTGGAACGCGCTCCGCGATCACGCGCTGCCGTTCTTCCTCCAGGCCGGAACACTCTGGCGTCTGTCGTTGCCGCCTCGCGCGGCAGCGCTCGATCTGCCTGGGCAATGGCTCATCGAATGGGGCGGCGCGCTGCGCTGGCTCGACAGCGCCGCCGAGGGCGCGACGATCCGTGCCGCGGCGGCCGCGGCTGGTGGTCATGCCACGCTGTTTCGCGGCGGCGATCGCGGCGGTGAGGTCTTTCATCCGCTGGCGCCGGCCGTGCTGACCTTGCACCAGCGCTTGAAGCAGGCGTTCGATCCGGCAGGGATTCTGAATCCCGGGCGGATGTACGCCGAGCTGTAGCGGGGTCATCGATCGATGCAGACGCGACTGTTGGCAGCGCTGCTTGTGACCGAGGAGGGCCGCGAGGCCGACGCGATCCTGCGGCAATGCGTGCACTGCGGTTTCTGCACCGCGGTCTGCCCGACCTATCGCCTGCTCGGCGACGAACTCGATGGACCGCGCGGGCGGATCTATCTGATCAAGCAGGTACTCGAAGGCCAGCCGCCGACGCGGCGCACGCAGACGCATCTCGATCGCTGCCTCACCTGTCTCGCCTGCGAACCGGCCTGTCCGTCCGGCGTGCGCTATCGCCGCCTGGTCGATCTCGGCCGTCGCGAAATCGCGCGTCAGGTCGAGCGCCCGATTCGCGAACGCTGGCTTCGCCGCGTGTTGCTGCTGGTGTTGCCGCGACGCCGACTGTTCAGCGCGGCGCTCGCCATCGGCCGGCTGCTGCGACCGATCCTTCCCGCCGCGCTGCGTCGCCACATCCCCGTCGACGATCCACGCACGCCCGCACCACCAACGCAAAACGCGACGCCCGCAGCTAATGCCCAACGCACCTCGGCTACCCGCCGCGTCCTGCTGCTGCGCGGATGCGTGCAGCCGGCGCTGGCGCCAGCGATCGATCGTGCGACGACCGACGTCCTGCGCGCGCTCGGCATCGAAACCGTGATCGCCGCCGAGGCCGGTTGCTGCGGCGCGATCGAACTGCATCTCGACGCGACCCAGGCCGCGCTCGAGCGCGCCCGGCGCAACATCGATGCCTGGTGGCCGCTGCTCGAAGCCGGCGCGGAAGCGATCGTCGTCAACGCCAGCGGCTGCGGCGTGATGGTCAAGGACTACGGCGACCTGCTGCGGCACGACCCGCGCTATGCGGCGCGCGCGGCCCGGGTCGCGGCACTCGCACGCGATCCGATCGAACTGCTGGCCGGTGAGGACCTGGATGCCTTTCGTCTCGCCGTGCCGCGAACCATCGCCTTCCATGCGCCGTGCAGCCTGCAACACGGCCAACGGCTGCATGGCACGGTCGAGGCCTTGCTCGGCCGGCTTGGCTACACGCTGACGAAGGTCGCCGATGCCGGCCTGTGCTGCGGCTCGGCGGGCACCTATTCGCTGCTGCAATCGGAGCTGTCGCGACGCCTCCTGCGCGACAAGGTCGCCCGGCTCGAGGCCGGCGCGCCGGAACTCATCGCCACCGCGAACATCGGCTGTCTGCTGCAGCTGCGCGGTGCGGCGGCGCGGCCAGTCGTGCATTGGCTGGAATTGCTGTGGCGTGAGAGGTAAGACCGGGAATCTTCTCCGCCTCTGACGGGTCGAAACAGGCGTACGATGTTTTCGACGACACCGGGAGAGCACACATGAACCGGAACCAGGTCATCGCTTTATCGCTCATCGCAACCGTTCTTTCCGGCTGCGCCGGCATGCGCACGACGGTCTCAGCGCAGCCCGAGGTGGCGGCCGCCGAGGCCGGCAAGAACGTGCGGACCCCAGCGGTCCCGGAACGCAACCGCATGCTCGGTACCGCGTCGGTCATCACCGTCTACACCCGCGAGGATTTGCAGGGTACCGGCGAAATGGATCCGGCGCGGGCGTTGCGCCAGCTCGACCCCCGGTTCTACTGAGCCGTCCGAGAACGGCCCGCGCCTGGCCGCGCTTTGCGTCTGCCGCTTTGCCGCGGTAACCGTGCGCTCACCGGCGTCTCAATCGACATCCCCGGGCCCCGGCGCGCGCTTGTTGCCATGCACCATCGCCGCGGCCAGGTTTTCCCCGGTGTGCCGCGACGTGCCGATCACGCCGAGGATGTGCAGCGCCACGAGGCCAAGCAGAAGGTTGGTCAGACCCTCGTGCAGTTGCTCGACCCACTCGACGCCCCAGAAGGTTTCGGTCGTGTACATCCAGCCGGAGGCGCAGACCAGCGCGACCAGCGTCAACAACGCGATCGTCATGTAGCCGGCGAGCGGGTTGTGACCGAGATAGCGTGGCGCGGTGCCGGTCGTGAGGGAGCGCGCGTAGGCGATCGTCGCGGTGGGCGTCCGCACGAAATGACCGAAGCGTGCGTAGCGGCTCCCGATGAAACCCCAGCACAGCCGGATCACGACGACCGAGAGTGCAACGTAGCCGATCTTCTCGTGCCAGCCGCCTTCGCTGTGACGAGTGAGCCAAGCGAGTGCGACGCTCGCGACCAAGGTCCAGTGCAGACACCGGACCAGCAGGTCCCAGACCTTGACGGTCGGGACCCGCTGAGCCGTTGTGCTCACTTCTTGCGCTCGCCAGCCTTGGTCGGCACCGGCGCCAGATCGCGCGGATCGAAGTACGCCTCGACCCGAGTGCCCTTGTCGTCGACCGCATAGACCTCGTAGCAGCCGCCATCGACCTTGATGCGGCGCACCTGCCAGCCCTTGGCGGTGAGTTGCTCCTTCAACGTGTCCTGCGATTTCCAGCCGGACTCGGGGCCGGAGTCACAGGTCGCAAGACCGGTGGCGAAAGCGTTCGCGGAAAGCGCCAGACCGGCGCAGAGAATCGAAACGGGAAGCAGCGTCTTCATCGGGGTATCTCCTCATCGTTGGTTGGCCCGTGATCGCAAGATAGGAGTGAATTGTGGAAACACCATGGCGATGGCGCAGCTTTCACAGTCTTTCCTCAATGCTCCCAGGGCGAAACCAAACGACACCGATCCGGATACGCCCTCCCGGGCGTGTCGCGGCTCCTCTCCTTACCGCGCGATGTTGACGACCTGAATCGTCGTGTATTCCTTGAGGCCATCGACGTTGAACTCGGTGCCGATGCCCGATGCCTTCACGCCGCCGAAGCAGGCCAGCGGATTCAGGCCACCGTGCTGGTTGACCCAGGTCGTGCCGCATTCGAGCCGCACCGCCTGTCGTGTCGCTTCATCGAGATCGTCACCCCACACCGAACCGCCGAGGCCGACATCGACCGCGTTGGCGCGTGCGATCGCTTCGTCCACGGTCTGGTACGAGATGACGGGAATCGCCGGGCCGAACTGTTCTTCCCTGACCAACAGCATGTCATCGGTGCAGCCGGCGACGACCGTCAGCGGATAGAAGAAGCCGGCGCCTTCGGGCAGCACGCCGCCGCTGACGACGCGCGCACCCTTGGCGCGCGCATCCTCGACGAAGGAATGCACGATGTCACGCTGCGCCTTGTTGGTCAGCGGGCCGATCAGCGTGTTTGGATCGAGGCCGTTGCCGACCGGCACTTTGGCGGCATAGTCGGCGAGTTTGCGCACGACTTCTTCATATTGACTCTCGTGCACATAAAGACGCTTCAGCGCGGCGCAGGTCTGGCCGGCGTTGATGAAGCAGCCCCAGAACAGCTTTTCGAGGATCGGATCGATCGTCGTCCCCGGCAGGATGATGCCGGCATCGTTGCCGCCGAGTTCGAGCGTCAGCCGTTTGAACGAGCTGATCGCGCCGGTCGCGACCTGCCGGCCGGTGTTGGTCGAGCCGGTGAACACGATCTTGTTGATGCCCGGATGCCTGGCCATGCGATCGCCGATCTCGCCGCTGCCGGCGACGATGTTGACGACGCCCGGCGGCAGCACGGTGTTCATGAGTTCATACATCCGCAGCGTCGACAGCGGCGTACAGGACGCCGGCTTCGCGACCACCGTGCAGCCGGCGCGCAAGGCCGGCATGACGTGCCAGGTGGCGATCAGCATCGGCCAGTTCCACGGCGTGATCGAGCCGACCACGCCGACCGGACGGCGCTCGATGGTGACCTTGCCGGTGGCATCGTCCTGGATGGTCTCGACCGGCAGCGACAGCCCGGCGGTGACGCGCGTCCAGGCGGCCGCGCCTCCAGCCTCGACGTTGGCACCGATGCCGTTCTGCGGTTTGCCCTGCTCCTGCGTGATCAGCGTCGCCAACTCGGCATGGTGCTGTTCGATCAGATCCGCGATGGCGTTCAGCTTCGCGACCCGTTCCGCGTCCGGCAGCGCCGACCATGCGGGCAGAGCGCGCCGCGCCGCCGCCACGGCCCGATCGAGCAGCGCGGCGTCGGCGGTCGGGCAGACGCCGACCAGCGATTCATCGGCGGGGTTGTGTACCTCGAGCATCTTGCCGGTGGTGATGAGTTGCCCGTCGACAATCAATGGATAGGTTTTCATGGAGTTCTCCCACGTTGAAGTTCAGCGAATGATAGTCGCTTGGCGTCATGGATTTCATCCAGGGTCGCTCGGAACGACCCATCATTCCGGCACAGGCTGGGATCCAGCCAAATATGAAGTCCGTGCGCCGCAAGGACACGGCTTTCACCGGGTCCCGGGGTACGCCGGGACGACGAGGGCCAAGCAGAGGTCCCTCGGTTCGTGCCTGCCACGGGCGGCGATGAGACGATGAGCCAACGAGCGCCGCGGGGCGGAAATGGCTCCGCTCGCGCAGCGTCGCGTTATCCTGTCCGCATGAGGCGAGCAGGGCGCAGCAACGGCGGCGAGGAGTGAACGCAAAGCAATGGAATCGGCCAAGACCAACATCAAGTTGCAGGGCTCGGTCTGGATGACCGTGGGCGGCGAGAATTTCGGTGGTCCCGGCCGCATCGAACTGCTGGCCAAGATCGCCGAATGCGGCTCGATCACGCAGGCTGCCAAGGCATCCAAGATGAGCTACAAGACGGCGTGGGACGCCATCGACTCCATGAGCAATCTTGCCGGCGAGCCGCTGGTCGAGCGGCTGGCCGGCGGCAAGGGCGGCGGCGGGACGCGGCTGACGCATCGCGGGGAACAACTCGTGGTGAACTTCCGCCTGATTCAACGCGAGCACCGCCGTTTCATCGAGCAACTGGCACGGCAGGCGGACGACCTTGCCAACGACTACCTGTTGATCCGGAGGATGAGCATGAAAACCAGTGCCCGCAATGAATTCTTTGGCACGGTCGCGGCGGTGAAGCCGGGCGCGGTCAACGATGAAATCGAGCTGGAAGTCCCCGGTGGTCAGAAACTGATCGCCATCGTGACGCATGGCAGCGTCGAGAATCTTGGTCTGCGGGTCGGATCCGAGGCATTCGCCCTGATCAAGGCGTCGTCGATCATTCTGGTCACCGACGCCGAAGGCGCCAGGTTTTCGGCGCGCAATCGGCTGACCGGAACCATCGCGCACGTGCAACCAGGCGCGGTGAACACGGAAGTCGTGCTCGAATTGGCGCGCGGCGGTTCCGTGGCGGCGATCGTGACCAACGAAAGCAGCGCAGCGCTTGGCTTGGAGGTAGGCAAGACGGTTTCCGCCATCTTCAAGGCATCGAGCGTCATCCTCGGCGTGCCCGTGTGACGCCCGCAGCCGTGGTGATCCACGTGGGTCACCACCGCTGCGGCGACGACTCGGAACATTCAGTCCTTGCGTCGCAAGGACCCGGGCTGCACTGGGTCCCGGCCTGCGCCGGGACGACGGCCGTTGAGAGGGGGGGTAATCAGAGCATTCCGAAGGCAATGCGTTATAACCAGTCGTATATTGCGAAGCGAATGATACCCAGGAGTCTTTCTATGTCATTGATCTATATACATGCACGATGTGCTGCGCCCCTGGTGCTGGCGCTGTTGACCGCCGCCGCGCCGGCGGCGTGGGCCGCCGATCCTTGCGACGACTTCACCTGGCCCGTGGCGCAAGAGCGCGAAATATTCGCCGGCAACGGCGTTGCCGTGACCGCCGGTCTCGATGCCGGCGCGGCGCCGGCGCTCGCGGTGGCGCGCCTCTATACGGTGCAGCTTGCGGAGCAGCCGGCCGTGCAGTTTGCCGCTGAACCAGGCAAGCAGCGTCTCAACGACGGCGCCCACGCCGGGTTGGTGCGCTTCACGGTACCGCAGCCGGGCCGGTACCGCGTGGCGGCTGGCAGTGCCGTCTGGATCGACCTCGTCAGCGACAACCAGCTGCTGTCCTCGCGCGACTTTCGCGGCGTGCAGGGCTGTCAGGCGCCGCACAAAATCGTCGAATACGATCTGCCGCAGGCCGGCTCGTATCTGCTGCAACTCAGCGCCAGTGCCCCGCAGAGCGTGAGCGTCGCGCTGACACAGGCACCGGCCGCGAATGACTGACGGCACGACGATGCGCGGTCAGGGAATCCGGGTCGTGATGGCGGCCGTGTGGCTTGCGACGCTGTCGCAGCAGGTGCTGGCGGACGCGGCTGCGGCGGCTGACGGATCGCTGGGCCGTGCGGTATTCAAGGACGCCCATGACCCGCCGTCCTGGCAGGCGCTGGACGCTGCCGCGCGGGCGCGCTATGACTTCGGCCACGCGGTATTCAACACGCACTGGCTGCCGGCCGGCACGCGGGACGCGGCGCGCATCGATGGTGTCGGACCGCTGTACAACGCCGGCGCCTGCGACTCCTGCCATACCGAGGGCGCGCGCGGTCGTGGGCCGCTGGCCGACGGCGGTGTTGGCGGCTCGCTCGTCGTCCAACTCGAAACGCCGGGGGCGTCGAGCGCAGCGCCCGATTTGAATTCCGGCTACGGCCACGTTCTCAATACCGCCGCGATCGACGGCCTGGCGCCGGAAGCCACGGTCACGGTGCGCTACCAGGTGCGCAGCGGCCGCTATGCCGACGGTACGGCGTGGCAGCTGCGCGCGCCGCAGTACACGGTCTCCGATCTGCGCTACGGCGCGCTCGATGCGAGCACGGTGCTCAAGCCGCGGCTGGCGCCACCCTTGTTCGGCGCGGGCCTGCTCGAAGCGGTCCCCGACGATGCCATCCTGGCGACGGCGCCGCCGGCCGGCGCCGCGTGGCAGGACCATCGCGGCCGGCGCACGCTCGGCCGCTTCGGCTGGCAGGGTGGCTCGGTGTCGGTGCGCGACCAGACCAGCAAGGCCTTCGCGCGCGAGATGGGGATGGGCTCGAGCGACATCCCGGCCGACGACTGCACGACGGCCCAGCGCGACTGCCGGGCGCAGCCGAATGGCGGTGAGCCGGAAGTAGCGGATGAGCGGCTGGCGGCTTTGCTCGAATTCCAGCGATGGCTCGCGGTGCCGTCGCTGGGCGACGCGGATGCGGTCGCGCCGCGCGGACGGCGGCTGTTCGCGGATCTGGGTTGCGCCGGCTGCCATCGTCCGATCTTGCCCGTGGCGTACACCGATCCCGCCGGACACGAGGTCCGCGGCACCATCGCGCCCTATACCGATCTGCTGCTGCACGATCTCGGCCCGGGACTCGCGGACGTCGATCTCGCCGGCCGCAGCGTGCCGACGCGCTGGCGTACGGCGCCGCTGTGGGCGGTCGCCTACACCGCTCGGGCCGTCAGTCCGCCGACGCTGCTGCACGATGGTCGGGCGCGCACCGTCGAGGAAGCCATCCTCTGGCACGACGGTGAAGCGCAGGCCGCGCGACGTGGCTTCGAGGCGCTGCCGGCCGACGCACGCCGCGAACTGCTCGACTGGCTGGCACACCTGTAGCGCGTCCACGGCGCGCCACGAGGCCTTGCCGGCTTGCGCCGGGATGACGGCTCAGGCCGACATCCGGCGCACGGCTTCCCTGGCGAGTTCGCCGAGGCCACTGCCGCCCTGCGCGAGATGGGCGACGATCTCGCGTCGCATGCGCGGTTCCCAGTAGCGCCGCAAGTGCCCGGCGATGCCGGCGATTGCCGTCTCGCGATTCGGCTCGCTGCGGAAAAACAGCTCGATCTGATTGACCATCTTGACCAGGTGTTCGGTTTTCATGCGCTGGCACGCTCCATCAGTTGCGGGTGAATGCGATCGCCGTGCGCGTACGCGGTATAGCGACCCTCCCGCGCGAAGCCGACCAGTGTGATGCGGGTTTCCTCGGCGACCCGGACGGCCAGCGCCGTCGGTGCCGAGATGGCGCAGACGATCTCGATCCCGACCACCGCCGCTTTCTGCACGATCTCGTGGCTGGCCCGGCTGGTGATGAGCAGCGATCCGCCGAGCGGCAGGGGCCGCGTCCGGGCCAGCGCGCCGATCAGCTTGTCGAGCGCGTTATGCCGGCCGACATCCTCACGCGCCAACAGCAGGCGGCCATGCGGATCCAGCCAGCCGGCGGCGTGCAGCGCACCGGTCCTGGCGTTGAGCGGTTGCAGCCGCGACAGCCACGCCATGCCGTCATGCAACGCCGATGAACTGATGGCCAGCGAGCGGGCGACCGGCGCCGGATGGCGCATCGCCTGCGCCAGCGTCTGGGCACCGCACAAGCCGCAGCCGACGCGGCCGCTGAGCATCCGTTCTTTGAGGTCGAGCGTGCGATAACGCCTGGCGGCGATCTCGACGTTCGCCTCGATTCCATCAGGCACGATGCCGATGCGCGTTCGCAGCAATTCGTCGGGTCGGGCGATGACCCCTTCGCTCAGGCTGAAGCCGAGCACGAAGTCCTCGATGTCTACCGGCGTCACCATCATCACCGCGAACGGCTGCCCGTTGTAGACGAGGGCGAGTCCAGTCTCGTTCGCAACGGCGTCGCAGGTCTGCTGCAGGCGCCCGTCGGCCCAGCGCACGGCGGGCACTTCGATGATCGCTCCGCCGGTCATGACCGTTGCCGCTCCGGGACTTCGGTGGCGGCCGCGGCACGTTGCGCGTGCTCACGCTTGCGCAGCAGGCGTTGCTGCTCGTCGCTGAACCGCGTGTGGTTGCGCTGCCAGGACGATGGTTGCGACACGCGCGTCACCTGCACCGCGGTCACCTTGTACTCGGGGCAATTGGTCGCCCAGTCCGAGTTGTCGGTGGTGACGACGTTCGCGCCGGACTCAGGGAAATGGAACGTCGTATAGACGACGCCCGGCGCGACGCGCTCGGTGATGCGGGCGCGCATCACCGTGTCGCCGGCGCGGCTCGCGATGCCGACCCAGTCGTGGTCGCGGATGCCGCGGTTCTCCGCGTCGTGCGGATGGATCTCGAGGAGATCCTCGCCGTGCCAGGCGACATTCTCCGTGCGTCTGGTCTGGGCGCCGACGTTGTACTGGCTGAGGATGCGGCCGGTGGTCAGCAGCAACGGGAAGCTGCTTGAAGTCTTCTCGTCGGTGGGAACGTATTCGGTGATCGCGAAGTACCCTTTGCCGCGCACGAAGCTGCCGACGTGCATGACCGGCGTCCCCGTCGGATTGGCGTCATTGCACGGCCATTGGATACTGCCCTGGGCGTCGATCTGGTCGTAGGTCACGCGCTGGAATGTCGGTGTCGTTCGCGCGATCTCGGCCATGATTTCGGACGGATGCGAATAATTCATCGGATAGCCGAGCGCGGCGGCGAAGGCGAGCGTGATCTGCCAATCCTCCATGCCGCTTGGCGATGGCATGACCTTGCGCACCGGTGAGATGCGTCGTTCCGCGTTGGTGAAGGTTCCATCCTTTTCCAGGAACGTCGAACCGGGCAGAAAGACGTGCGCGTATTTCGCCGTCTCGCTGAGAAACAAATCCTGCACGACGAGGCATTCCAGCGCCGCGAGGGCTGCCGTCACATGGGTCGTGTTCGGATCGGACTGCACGATGTCCTCGCCCTGGACGTACAGCCCCTTGAAGCTGCCATCGAGTGCGGCATCCAGCATGTTGCCGAGCCGCAGCCCGGGTTCGTGTTGCAGCGTGACGCCCCATTCGGCCTCGAACAGCTGGCGCGTTGCCGCGTCGGAGACATGGCGGTAGCCGGGAAAGGATTCTGGGAACGAACCCATGTCACACGAGCCCTGGACATTGTTCTGCCCGCGCATTGGATTGACGCCGACGCCGGGGCGGCCGATGTTGCCGGTCAGCATCGCGAGATTGGCGATGGCCATGACCGCGGTCGAACCCTGCGAGTGCTCCGTGACGCCAAGCCCGTAGTAGATGGCGGCATTGCCGCCGGTGGCATACAGCCGGGCCGCCTCACGCACCAGCGGCGCCGGGACCTTGGTGATGTCGGCCATCGCCTCGGGTGAATTCTCGGGGCGGGCGATGAAGGTCTTCCACTTGGCATAGGCATCGGCTTCGCAGCGCTCGGCGACGAAGCGCTCGTTCGCCAATCCTTCCGTGACGATGACGTGAGCCAGCGCATTAAGGACGGCGACGTTGGTGCCCGGTCGCAGTTGCAGGTGATACGCCGCGCGCACATGCGGTGCATCGACCAGATCAATGGAGCGCGGATCGATCACGATCAGCCGGGCGCCTTGCCGCAAGCGGCGCTTGAGCTGCGAGCCGAACACCGGATGGGCATCGGTCGGGTTGGCGCCGAGCACGACGATGACCTCGGTCTGATCCACCGAATCGAAATCCTGCGTGCCCGCCGATTCGCCAAGCGTCACCTTCAAGCCGTAGCCAGTCGGTGCATGGCAGACCCGCGCGCAGGTATCGGTGTTGTTGTTGCCGAACGCCGCGCGCGCCAGTTTCTGCACCAGATAGGTCTCTTCATTGGTGCAGCGCGAGGAGGTCGTGACGCCGACCGCGTCGCGGCCATAGTCCCGCTGGATCCGCCGCATCTCCCGGGCCGCGTAGGCGATCGCCTCGTCCCAGCTGACTTCGCGCCAGGGCTCGGTGATGCTCGAGCGGATCATCGGTTTGGTGATGCGATCCGCGTGCGTGGCATAACCCCAGGCAAAGCGGCCCTTGACGCAGGCGTGACCGTGGTTGGCGTGACCGTCCTGGTTGGGGAGCATCCGCACCAGTTGATTGCCCTTGAGTTCCGCGCGCAGGGAACAGCCGACGCCGCAATAGGCGCAGGTCGTGATGATGCTGCGATCGGGTTGTCCTGCGTCACTGATCGATTTCTCGATCAGCGTCGCGGTCGGGCAGGCCTGGACGCAGGCGCCGCACGAGACGCACTCGGAGGCGAGGAAACTCTCGTTCTGGCCGGCCACGATGCGCGACGCGAAGCCACGCCCGTCGATCGTCAGCGCGAACGTTCCCTGCACGTCGGCGCAGGCGCGGACACAACGGCTGCAGACGATGCACTTCGACGGGTCATAACTGAAGTACGGGTTGGATTCATCCTTGCGGCTGTCGCGGACGTGATTCGCGCCGGCGGCGTCGTAGCGGACCTCACGCAAACCGACCGTGCCGGCCATGTCCTGCAACTGGCAGTTGCCGTTGGCGGCGCAGGTGAGGCATTCCAGCGGGTGATCGGAAATGTACAGCTCCATCACGCCGCGCCGCAGCTTCGCCAATTCGGGGGATTGCGTGCGCACCTTCATGCCGGGTTCGACCGGTGTGGTACACGAGGCCGGATAACCCTTGCGGCCCGCGATCTCGACGACGCACAGGCGACACGAGCCGAACGGTTCGAGGCATTCGGTCGCGCACAGCTTGGGGATCGGATGCCCCGCCTGCTGCGCGGCGCGCAACACCGAGGTGCCGGCCGGCACGCTGACCGCGACATCATTGATTTCCAGGGCCACGGTCGCGGTCGCCGGGCGCTCCGGTGTGCCGTAATCGATATCAAACTTCGAGAGCATGGGTGTTATCTCCGTCGTCGTGCGGCGGCGCCTCAGGCGGCGTGCGTCCGCGGGCGAATGGCAAAGTCTTCCGGGAAATGTTCGAGCGCGCTCAACACCGGCAGCGGTGTCAGCCCGCCCAGCGCGCATAGCGAGCCCTGAGTCATCGTGTCGCACAGATCGCGCAACAGCGCGATCGCGGCCGGCCGATCGCGATCGCCCAGAATGCGGTCGATCACCTCGACGCCGCGCACCGCGCCGATCCGGCATGGCGTGCACTTGCCGCAGGATTCGTGCGCACAGAACGACATCGCGAAGCGCGCCAGCCGTGCCATGTCGACGGTGTCATCGAAGACGACGATGCCACCATGACCCAGCATTGCGGAGACACCGGCGAAGGATTCGTAATCGAGCGGCGTGTCGAACAGCGTTTCCGGCAGATAGGCGCCGAGCGGCCCGCCAACCTGCACCGCGCGGATCGGCCGGCCACTCGCCGAGCCGCCGCCGAAGTCGTACAGCAGTTCGCGCAGCGTGAGACCGAAGGCCTTTTCGACGAGACCGCCGTACCTGATGTTGCCGCCGAGCTGGAACGGCAACGTGCCGCGCGAGCGGCCGACGCCGTAATCGCGGTAGTACTCGGCGCCGTGGGCGAGAATCGCCGGCACGCTCGCCAGCGAGATGACGTTATTGACGACGGTGGGTTGGCCGAACAGGCCCTGCAAGGCCGGCAGCGGCGGCTTGGCGCGCACCTGGCCGCGCCGGCCTTCGATGCTTTCCAGCAGTGCGGTCTCCTCGCCACAGACGTAGGCACCGGCGCCGCGCCGGATCTCGATCTCGAACGCGAAGTCGGTCGTTGAAACCCTGCGGCCGAGGTAGCCGTGCCGTTCGGCGGCGGCGATCGCCGCGGCGAGCACACGCTCGGCGTTCGGGTATTCGGAGCGCAGGTAGATGTAGCCTTTGGCGGCACCGATCGCGTAGCCGGCGATCAGCATCCCTTCGATCAGGGTGAACGGATCGCCTTCCAGCAACATGCGATCGGAGAACGTGCCGGAATCGCCTTCATCGGCGTTGCAGACGAGGTACTTGTCCGCACCGGGGGCGTCGTGCGCGGTGCGCCATTTCAGACCGGTCGGAAACGCGGCGCCACCGCGACCGCGCCCTCCGGATTCGATCACTTCGGTGAGGGTGCGGGCCCGGCCAATCGCCAGAGCCTGATCCAGCCCGCGAAAGCCGCCGGCGGCGAGATAGTCCTCGAGCGACAGGGGATCGATGACGCCGACGCGCTGGAACGTGAGCCGCTCCTGCCGCCTGAAGAAATCGAGTTCGGCGGCGATCCCGAGCCGCAGCGGATGGGGGCCGCCGGTGAGAAAGTTGCAGTCGAACAACGCGGCGACATCGCCGGGCTGAACCGGACCATAGGCAATCCGGCCGGATGGCGTCGCGACCTCGACCAGGGGTTCCAGCCAGAAGGCGCCACGGGAACCGGTGCGCACGATGCGGATCGTCACACCGCGACTGGCCGCCTGCGCGCTGATCGCGGCCGCCACGGCATCGGCGCCCAGGGATCGCGCGCTGGTATCGAGCGGGATGTAGATCGTGTGGTTCATGACCGGCCTCGTGGTTCCGCCAGCAAAGCATCGAAGCGTTCGGCCGTGACGCGCCCATGAGTTTCACCGTCGATCATCACGCTCGGCGCGCACGCGCAGTTGCCGAGGCAGTACACCGGTTCGAGCGTCACCGTGCCGTCGCTGGTGGTTTCATGCATCCCGACCCCGAGGGTTTGCTCGACATGAGCGCGAAGCGCCGGCGCGCCCATCGCCTGGCACGCTTCGGCAAGGCACAGGCGAACGATGTGCCGGCCGGGCGGTGCGGTTCTGAACTCGTGATAGAAACTGACGACGCCATGGACATCGGCGCGCGACAGGTTCAGCGCCTTGGCGATGAACGGGATCGTCTCCGCGGGGACATGGCCGAAGCGATCCTGCAGCGCGTGCAGCACCGGCAGCAGGGCGTCGCGCCGATGCCCTTCACGCGCGATGGCCGCTGCGGCAACGTCGCGGGGTGGATCTTGAAGTACGGCGGCGCTCGATGAAGTCATATGTGATATCCTGCATATGAGAATGAATCGTAGCGTCAGAATATCAGCCGTTCCTTGAACGCTCCATATGCGAGTTTTCGCCAATGAACAAGATAGTGATTCGTCCCTCGTGGCGTTTTGAGGGCGAGAGCGGCGACACGATCGATCCGCGCCTGTTCCGCCTGCTGCGGGCGATCGACGAGACCGGCACGCTGAAACGCGCGATCGCGTCGGTGCCGATTTCGTACCGGCACGCCTGGGATCTGCTCAGGCACTCAGGTGAGTTCTTCGGCAGCCCACTGGTGCGCATGGAGCGCGGCAAAGGGGCACGCCTGACGCGCCTGGGGGAAAAGCTGCTCTGGGCCGAGCAGCGCAGCGATGCCAGTCTGTTTCCGCAACTCGACAACGTCGCGTCCGAACTGAATCTCGAGATCGGCCGGGCACGCGACGAGATGCGCGCGGTGTTGCGTCTGCATGCGAGCCACGGCTATGCGGTCGAGAAACTGCCGCAACTGATCTCGCGCCACGGCACCGCGACGATCGATATGCAATACATGGGCAGCGTCGATGCCCTGGCCTCGCTCAGCCGCGGCAATTGCGATCTCGCCGGCTTTCACGTGCCGCTCGGAGCGATCGGGCGTGGCCTCTGGGAGCACTACGCGCAGTGGCTTCGGCCGCGGCGGAACCGGATCATCCGGCTGGTGATCCGGACGCAGGGGATCATGGTCGCGCCCGGCAATCCAAAGAATATCCGGACCATCGCCGACCTCGCGCGCGCGGACGTGCGTTTCGTCAATCGGCAACCGGGTTCGGGTACGCGCATTCTGCTCGATGGCTTGCTGCAGGAGGCCGGCATCGATCCGTCGACCATCGACGGCTACGGCACCGGCGAATTCACGCACGCGGCGGTCGCGGCCTACGTGTCGAGCGGCATCGTCGACGCCGCGTTCGGCGTCGAGCCGGCCGCGCGTCAGTTCAAGCTGGAGTTCCTTCCGATCGCGAAGGAGCGCTACATGCTCGCCTGTCGCGAAGAAAGTCTGAGTCTCGCGCCGATCGTGGAGTTGATCGAGTTGCTGCGAGGGGAGGGATTGCGCGCGTTGGTCGGGCCGGTTCCCGGCTACGAACTCGATGACCCGGGCACCGTCACCGAGGTCGCCGGCATCGTTCCGTAGCTCACGAGGGTTCGACGGCGCGGGCGGTGTCGCGGCCGCGGGTCGGCGTGCGCGGGATGCGCAGCCCGCGCGTATAGGCGGCGCGTGTGACCAGGATCGCCTTGAAGCCCCAGCCGGTGAGGGCCGCGAGCACGCCGCCGATCGTCGCGCTGAGCGTGTTGCCGACAAGGCCGAGCGCGAGCAGCACCATGGCGGCGATCCGCAGCGTTTGCAGCGCGCGTTCCTCCGGCCGTCGGAACCAGGCGAGCGTGCCCTCGGGCGCGGCGGCGGCGCTGAGGCCGCGGCGATACAGCTCGCGCACGATCTCGCGCGCGCTGGCGGCGACGAGCGCGAGCACGATGAACGGGCGCGTCGGTTCGCCGAGCACGAGATAGGCGCCGGCACCCTCGGCCAGGCCGGTCAGCAGGATCAGCGGCACGATGCGCGGATGCGACCAGGCCGGAATGGCGCGCGATGCGCGCAGCATCCGTGCCTGGCAATAGAGAAAGCCCGCGGCCAGCACCGCCGCGATCGCGAAGCCCGGAGCGAAGCCGAGCGCGGCGGCGAGGCCAGCCGCGAACAACGGTGTCGCCAGCATGCCTTCGCGCGTCATCCACGATGTTTGCGGATGAAAGAACACGTTGAATGCCCGCCACGGTTTGCCGATCTCGAGCCAGACCAGCGACAGGCCGAGGCCGACCAGCGCGAGGCCAAGCAGCAGCGGCACGAGCACGTTCTGCCCCGTCGCAAAGGCCAGCGCCGACACGAACACCAATCCGGTGCCGGTGCCGCCGGCGATGAAATTCCCGGCGGCCCGCAGGTCCCAGTAGCGTTGGCGATAGGCGGTATTGGTTTGCTTCATAGCGGCGGTGCCTTATCCCAGAGATAGTAAAAACCGGGGCCGGTGCCCTCGGCTTCATGCATGCGGAACCATTGGTTTTCCGCCAGCAGTTGCGCGATGCCGCTGCGCGGATCCTCGAGATCGCCGAAGCGCAGGGCGCCGGAGATGCAGCTCTGCACGCAGGCCGGCGTCGCCGCCATGTCGCGTCCGGGCACGAGGCCCTGGGCAAGGCCGGCATCGACGATGTCGACGCAGAAGGTGCACTTGGTGACGACGCCGAGCATGCGCGGGTCGGCACGTTTGCGTTCGTTCGGTGTCGCGTCGTCGCCGAAGGCGAAGCGCTCGTCATCGACCTTGTAGCGCGCCTCGTACGGGCAGGCCATGATGCAGTAGGCGCAGCCGATGCAGAGTTCGTAATCGATGGTGACGATGCCATCGGCGCGTTTGCCGGTCGCGGTCGAGGGGCAGACTTCGAGGCAGGGCGGGTCGTCGCAATGCTGGCAACCGGTCGGCACGAACACGCGGCGCACGTCGGGATACTCGCCGGCCTCGATGTCGAACACCCGCCGCCATTGCACCCCGGGCGGCGTGGCGTTGCTTTCCTTGCAGGCGACCGTGCAGGTCTGGCAGCCGACGCAGCGCCGCAGATCGGCGACCATCACATACCGGCTCACGCGCGTTTCCTCGCCGGTCCGTCGACCTTGCGCACCCGCACGCGGACCACATCCGCGCCGGAGCCGGTGGCATCGGTCAGGGCGAGCGACACCAGGGACAGCGGCGCGATCGCATTCAGCGACGGGTAAGCGAAATCCTTGGCGATCGGCGTCTTCCAGTGCGCGTACTGCCCCTGGATCACGATGGTGTCCGGGCGGCAACCCTGGATCACGGCGGCGCGGCCGGTGGTCGTGCCGATCGGGGAACTCACTTCCACCCAATCGCCATCGCGGATGCCGAGCTGCGTCGCGGTGCTGGCGTTGATCGTCACCGCGCCGTGGCCGCGCAGGTTGCTCGCCGCTTCGTTCATCAGCGGAATGCCGATGTTGTTGCCGGTGGTGTAGGGCATCGACTTGGTCGTGATCGCCCACAGCGGAAAGTCTTCCGGCTTCGCCCCGAGCGCGACCACCGACTGGACCCAATGGCCCGGTACGTCCTTCCAGTGCGGCACGCCCTGGTACTCGGTCAGTTGCTCGTCCCACCAGCGGATGCCCTGTTCGTGCAGGCGCCGGCCGAGTTCGATGCCGGTGCGCACCAGGCGCTCCTGATACGGCAGTTCATAGCGCAGGCCGAGCCGTTGCATCGTTGGCGTCAGATACCAATCGAGCTGTTCGAACGGCACGACGAACCAGCCATGCTCCTTGAACCAGGCGAGGTCCTTGATCTCCTTGCCGCCGGTCAATTCCGCGGTGGCGGCCTTGCAGACCGCATCCCAGACGGTGTCGACGTCGTGCACCTGATCCGGCCGCAGCGAGAAATCGTAATGCTCGCCCTGCAGCGGGAACGTGGTCGTGCCGCGATTCAAGGCCGCGGTGTAGGCGTCGAGTCGACCGATGCGGCGTGCCAGCTCGGCGGAGATCCAGCTGAAGTCGCGTGCCTCGCCTTGCGGCGCGACCGCCGGCTGACGCAGCGCGACGCCGCGATGATGCCAGTGCTGCTCGACCATCTTGGTGCCGCCGATGCGGGTCAGTTGCGTGCTTTCGAGATCGGTCGCGTCCGGCAGCAGGATGTCCGCCATGTGGTTGGTTTCGTCGAAGGTATAGGCGAAGCAGACGATGAACGGCATGGTCGCCATCGTCGCCGACAGTTGCGCCGTCTCCCAGAACGAAATCGCTGGATTGGTACGAAACGCGAACCAGACCTCGGGCGCGGTCGGCTTCGGCCAATCGGGCGGCGTCTCGCGCAGGAACAGCCAGGCGAGATGGGTCGGCCCGAGCGCCTGACTCCATGGGGAATTGCCGACGATCGGGATCAGCGTGCGATGCGCGTTGCGGCCGGTCGGCTTGGCGAACCAGTGCTCGCGATCGGTCGGGTTGAAGGTGCTGGCCATGAACCCGTCCTGGCCGGGCTTCACCGACAGCAGGCGGTTGTCGTGCGGCTTGTGGATCCGGATCGCGGTGCCGAGCGTACCGCCCGGCACTTCGAGCGCGCCGACCAGGGTCGCCAGCACCGTGCGCGACCAGCAGCATTCGAACGCGCCCCAACCGTTGTTGACCGTCTTGCCGAGCGTCACGGCGACCGGGCGCAGCGGCAGCGTCATGCCGTCGATCTCAATGGTTTCGCCGACGCAGGCATTGTCGAGATATTCGAGTGCCACCCGGCGTATGGTCGCCGCCGGCACATCGCAGATCGCCGCGGCCCAGTCCGGCGTGTTCGGACGCATCGCCTCGACCATCACGTCGAAGGCGGTGCGGGCGGTGACGTTGCTGTGTTGATAGACCTCGCCATCCGGTCCGTGCGCGATGGCTGTCGCGATCTCGAAACGGCCTTCGATCGCAGGCACGGCGTCGGGTGTGTCGTGCGGCACCGCTTTGTGCGAGCGGGTGTCCCACAGCAGCGGTTTGCCGGAGTCCGGATCACGCAGATACCAGCCGTCCGGTCCGACCAGGTACGGCGATGCCGTGCGATCGCGCAGGAAGGCGAGATCGAGCCGCTCGCGTGCGACCTCGTGCAGCAGCACATGGACCATCGCCAGCATGAACGCGGCGTCGGTCTTCGGTTTGATCGGCACCCATTCCGCCGAGCAGGCGGCGGTCGGTGACAGATACGGCTCGACCTGTACGCGCTTGATGCCGCGCAGCCGCGCGTCGGCGTGGCGGCGCACGGCGCAGACGCCACCAGTCACTTCGACGTTGGCGCCGAACGAGACGATATAGCGGGTCGATACCGTGTCGGCGCAGACCGTGAACGCCCGATGCCAGAATTCGCCGTAGAGATGTTCGGAATGGGTGCACTTCACACCCTGGCCCGAGCCGAAGCTGTAATCGATCGGTCCCCACGACGACAGAAACGCCGGCAACGTGCCCATGTAGAACGCCGGCGTGCCGCCATGGCCGAAGGTCGCCGCGACGCGCGGCAAACCCTGTTCGTCGAGCAGGCCGCGGGCGCGGATGTCGTTGAGCTTGGCGGCGACGATGTCGAGCGCCTCGTCCCACGAGATCGGCACGAAGCCCGGATCCTCATCGCGACCCTTGCGCGGATTGGTGCGCTTCATCGGCGTCAGGACACGGTGCGGGTTGTAGGTCTTCTGCACCAGCCCATAGGCCTTGATGCACGGCCGCCCATGCGCGGGATGGATATCGGTCGCCTTGTGGTCCGGCCGGACCTGAGTCGCGACCCCGTCGGTCACCTCGACCGTCATCAGGTCGGGACCGGCGACGCAGTTGTAACAATAGGTCGGGACGGAGCGGGTTTCGCCAGCAGCCGCGCTGCTCATGCCGTCCTCCGATCTGCGGTAATCATGCTACACATGATACGAGTATTACAATATTTATGTATCATATAATTGATGCCGACACGCATTAGTGGACTGGATTGCTTTCGCGACATGGCCGCAGCGAATGGATTATCGTATTACAAAATAAAACTCTTAAATAGCGACTATGTATCACGATGATTCAGATGCTATCGCAGTCCGGAGGATTCATGAGCGCAAGCCACGCTGAGCTCGTCGCGCCGCTGCTGCGTGCGCTGAAGCCAAAAGCAAAATCGCTGCTCATCACGGTCTATGGCGATGCGCTGTGGCATCACGGCGGCTGCGCCTGGCTCGGCAACATCATTGCGCTGGTTCGTCCCTTCGGACTCAACGAACGCGTCGTGCGCACGTCGGTATTTCGGCTGGCCAACGACAACTGGCTCGAAACCCAGCGCATCGGTCGCCGCAGTTTTTATCGGCTGACCGAGGCAGGACGTCGCCGTTTCGATGCCGCCCATGGCCGCATCTACCGTGATGCAACCAAACCATGGGATGGCGACTGGACGATCGTGATCAGCCGTTGCGCGCAGCTCGATACCAGCGGCTGCGATGCGCTGCGCCGCAATCTGGCGTGGCTGGGTTACGGCCAACTGGCCCGCGGCGTGATGCTGCATCCGGATCCGGATGAGGCGGCGACGCGCGATGTGCTGGCCGATACCGGCACCAGTCGCGATGTTCTGGTATTGCGCGGGCCCGCGGCATCATGGGTCGCTCCCGAAGCAATCCAGAGCGTGATTCGCCAGAGCTGGGATCTCGATCGCGTGATCGCCGACTACAACCGCTTTCTCGAGGTGTTCCGCCCGGTCTGGCTGCTGCTGAAGGATGCCACCGCCATCGAACCCGAAGCGGGTTTCGCGATCCGCATGCTGCTGATGCACGGCTATCGCCGCGCCTTGTTGCGCGATCCGATGCTGCCGGGCGAGTTGCTGCCGGCGAACTGGCCCGGCACGGCGGCGCGCACGCTGTGCCGCAATCTCTATCGGCTGGTGCAGGCCGCGGCCGAGCGGCACACGATGGCGAATCTGGAAACACCGGAAGGGCCGGCGCCCGAGGCGCCGGCCAGTTACTACACGCGGTTCGGGGGTCTGCAACCGAGCGCCTCGGCTTGACGGCGGCGCGCTGAGGATCGGCAGCGAACGCACGGCACACGTTAAACTGCGCGCATCCTATCGAGGAGATTGCGCATGAGCGCCCCCGCAGCATTCACCGGCACTGCCGAAGTCACCCATCACATCGCCGGCAAGCCCTGTCCTGGCCGTGGTGATCGAACGCTCGACGTCTTCAACCCCGCGACCGGTGCGATCGCCCGCCAGGTACGCCTGGCGAACGAAGCCGATGTGACCGAGGCCGTGGCCGCGGCCAAAGCCGCGTTTCCGGGCTGGGCCGAGACGCCGCCGATCCGCCGGGCCCGCGTGTTACAGCAGTTCCTGACGCTGTTGCACGAGCACAAGGATCGGCTCGCGGCGATGATCACGGCGGAGCACGGCAAGGTGTTCAGCGATGCCCAGGGCGAAGTCGCGCGCGGCATCGACATCGTCGAGTTCGCCTGCGGTGCGCCGCAGTTGCTGAAGAGCGCGTTCACCGAGCAGGTCGCGACCGGCATCGACAACTGGACGCTGCGCCAGCCGCTCGGGGTCGTCACCGGCATCACGCCGTTCAACTTCCCGGTGATGGTGCCCATGTGGATGTTCCCGCTGGCGCTCGCCTGCGGCAATACCTTCGTGCTGAAGCCGAGCGAGCGCGATCCCTCGCCGAGCGTGCTGCTCGCCGAGCTGTTGCGACAGGCGGGATTGCCGGATGGCGTGTTCAATGTCGTGCAGGGCGACCGGCTGGCGGTCGATGCGTTGTTGCAACACCCCGAGGTCGCCGCGATCAGCTTCGTCGGCTCGACGCCCGTCGCGCGCCACGTCCATGAAACCGGCGCCCGACACGGCAAACGGGTGCAGGCGCTGGGCGGCGCGAAGAATCATCTGGTGGTGATGCCCGATGCCGACCTCGAGCTCGCGGTCGATGCCTTGATCGGCGCGGCCTATGGCTCGGCCGGTGAACGCTGCATGGCGATTTCGGTCGCGGTGCTGGTCGGCGATCGTGCCGACGCCGTGGTCGCGAAGCTGGCTGCGCGTGTTCGCGATCTGAAGATCGGCAACGGCATGGTGCCCGAGTCCGAGATGGGGCCGATCGTCACCGCCCAGGCACGCGATCGCATCGCCGGTTACATCGCTCAGGGCGTTGCCGAAGGGGCACATTTGCTGGTCGATGGCCGCGACCGCGCCGGATCGGGGCGCGAGGGCGGCTTCTTCCTCGGCGGCAGCCTGTTCGATCACGCGACACCGGCGATGCACATCTACCGCGAGGAGATCTTCGGCCCGGTGCTGGTCTGCGTGCGGGTCCGGGATTTCGCCGCGGCACTGGAACTGATCAACACCCACGAATTCGGCAATGGCGCGGTCTGCTTCACCAGCGACGGCCACATTGCCCGCGAGTTCGGCCGCCGGGTTCAGGCCGGCATGGTCGGCATCAACGTGCCGATCCCGGTGCCGATGGCCTGGCACGGTTTCGGCGGCTGGAAGTCCAGCCTGTTCGGTGACCTGCATGCCTACGGCGAGGACGGCATCCGCTTCTACACGCGGCAGAAGAGCATCATGCAGCGCTGGCCGGCGAGCATCGGCAAGGGCGCCGAGTTCGCGCTGCCGACGCCGGGGTAGGGACGCTGCCCTTATACTGCATCACCGAATCTGATCGGCTTTGACGCTGGAGGAAATCGATGAGCGCAGCCCCGTCCCTGTCTGGTATCTCCGTCCAACATCCGCGATCGCTGTTTATCGACGGCAAGTGGCTCCAGCCGTCGAGCAGCAACACGCTCGAGGTCATTTCGCCGGTCACCGAGAAGACGATCGCGATCTATGCCGAGGCGAATCCGCAGGATGTCGATCGCGCGGTCGCGGCGGCGCGCGCGGCATTCGACCATGGCCCCTGGCCGCGGCTCACGCCGCAGGAGCGGGCGGTGGCACTGCGCCAAGTGGCGGCGCAATTGCGCAGCCGGCATGAGGAACTCGCGACCATCTGGACCACCCAGGTCGGCGCGCCGATCTCGTTCACCCGCTATGCCTCGGCGCAGCCGGCGATCCTGTTCGATTACTACGCCGATCTGATCGAGACCTACCGCTTCGTCGACGAACGGCGGCGCGCCGATGGCGGGCTGGTGCGCGTGGTCAAGGAACCGGTCGGGGTCTGCGCGGCGATCACGCCGTGGAACGCGCCGCTGGTGCTGCTCTGCTACAAGGTCGCGGCCGGGCTCGCGGCGGGTTGCGCGATCGTCTCGAAGCCGTCGCCGGAAACGCCGATGGATGCCTACCTGCTGGCGGAATGCATCGAGGCCGCCGGCCTGCCCCCGGGCGTCTTCAACGTCGTGCCGGGCGGGCGCGACCTGGGTGATTACCTGGTGCGCCATCGCGGCATCGACAAGATCAGCTTCACCGGCAGCAGCGCCGCCGGCAGCAAGATCGCCGCCGCGGCCGCGGAGCGGCTGGCGCGCACCAGCTTCGAGCTTGGCGGCAAGTCCGCGGCGATCGTGCTGGAGGACGCCGACATCGGCGCGATGCTGCAAAGTCTGGTGCCGTTCTCGATGCCGATCACCGGCCAGGTGTGCTTCTCGCTGACCCGCGTGCTGGTGCCGCAGCGCCGCAAGCAGGAGGTGCTCGATGCCTATGTCGGCGCCGTGCGTCAGGTGAAGGTCGGCGATCCGGCCGCGCCGGAGACGCAGATGGGACCGCTGACGATGGAACGGCAGCTCCGGCGCGTCGAGGGGTATATCGCCAAGGGCAAGAGCGAGGGCGCGAAACTCGCGCTTGGCGGCAGCCGCCCGGCGGGCTTCAAGTGCGGCTACTACATCGAACCGACCGTGTTCAGCGAGGTGCAGAGCAAGATGACGATCGCGCAGGAGGAAATCTTCGGCCCGGTCGTTTCCTTCATCAGCTATGACGGCATCGACGATGCCGTGGCCAAGGCCAACGACACGATTTACGGCCTGCATGGTGCTGTCTATACGAAGGATCCGGAACACGGCTATCAGATCGCGCGCCGTGTCCGCTCCGGCAGTGTCACGGTCAACGGCATGATCGTCGACCCGACCATGCCGTTCGGCGGCTTCAAGCAGTCCGGCATGGGGCGCGAAGGCGGCATCGAAGGACTCGATCCGTACTTCGAACTGAAGACGATCTACTTCGGCTGAGCGGGCGCAACGCCCGAGCGCGACGCGTGATGAAACGGCGCAGCACTGTTCGTGGCGCAATCCGGCGCTGGCTGCCCGGCGCCGTGCTGGTGCTGGCGTCGGCCGCGGCCAGCGCGCAGATGGCGCCGGCAACCGATGCGGTCGAAGACCCCGCAACCGCCTTGCCACCACCACCGCGCGCGCCGGTGACGATCGCGCCGGCCGAGGCCACGGCGATCGGCCTCAGGATCGAAGCGGCGCGCAACGAGCGCGTCGCCGAGTCGCTGCGCGCGGTCGCGGTCGTCGTGCTGGACGAGGCGAAGGTGCTGCATGTGCCGTCGCCGGTGGCCGGCTGGATCGAGGCGTTGCCGGGCGCGGCGGTCGGTCAGGCGGTGCAGCAGGGCGAGGCCATCGCCAGCGTTTCGTCGCCGGAACTGGTGACGGCGCAGAACGAATATCTCGCCGCCTTGCGCGATGCACGATTCGGCCCGCGCGGTGCCACGCTGGAGAATGCCCGCGGCCGCTTGAAGGATCTCGGCGTCGGCGATGCCGCGATTGCGGTGATCGAAGCGAGTGGTGAACCGCTCAGCCGGATCGACGTGGCGGCTCCGGGTTCCGGTGTCGTGCTGCGCCGGCCGGTCGGCATCGGCGCGATGGTCGATGCCACGACCGAACTCATGACCATCGCCGATCTGTCGTCGGTCTGGATCATCGCCGAGGTGCCGGAAAGCGGCCGCGGTCTGGCGCGGATCGGCACCAATGCCACCATCGACTTCAGCAGTTCCGGGCGCAAGGCCTTCGTCGCCCGCATCGATTACGTCTATCCGACCCCGGAGCAACGGACGCGGACGCGGCGGGTGCGGTTCGTCGTCGCCAACGGCGACGGCAAGCTGCGGCCGGGGCAGTATGGCAATGTCGATTTCCACGGCCCGAGTCATGACGCGGTGACGGTGCCGCGCGACGCCCTGGTCGAGATCGGCGCCGGTCAATACACCTGGGTCGAGGTCGCACCGGATCACTTCGAGCCGCGCAGTGTCGTGCCCGGCGCGCGTATTGGCGATCGGGTCGAGATCCGCGCCGGCCTCGCCGGCGGTGATCGGGTCGTCGCCGCCGGCGTGTTCCTGCTCGATGCGGAGAGCCAGTTGCAGACGCCGGCGCCGCGTCTGAACCCATGACCATCACGGCGCTGCTCGACACCGTCAGCGGCTGGTCATTCCGACACCGGCTGTTCGTTGCCGTGGTGCTGGCGGCACTGGCGCTGGTCGCGCTGGATCGCCTGCGTCAGGCGCCGCTCGACGTGCTGCCGGATCTGGCCGGGCCGCGCGTCGTCGTCTATGGCGAGTGGCCGGGTCGGGCACCCGACCTGGTCGAAGAGCAGGTCACTGCGCCGCTGGCGGGCGCGCTGCAAGGTGCTCCGGGCGCGCACAGCGTGCGCGGCCATTCGCTGTTCGGCTTGAGTCTGATCCATGTCCTGCTCGACGACGATGCCGATGCACCGGAAGCGCGCGCCGGCATCGAGCAGTTGTTGCGCGAAGCGACGCATCGTCTGCCCGAAGGGGTCGTGCCGGCGATGGCGCCCGAGACGCACGGTGCGGGCCCGATCCTGCAATACGTGCTGGAGGATCGGGGCGGCCGCTATGACGCGGCCCAATTGCGCGGCCTGCAGGAGACGACGATACGGCCGGCGCTGCTGGCGGTGCCGGGCGTCGCCGAGGTCGCATCGATCGGCGGCGTCGAGCAGCAGTATCTGGTGCAGCTTGATCCGAACCGGCTGGCGGCGCTCGGCCTGTCGCTCGGGGATGTCGCGCGCGCGGTGCGCGACGCCAATGCCGAAGCCGGTACGCGCCTGCTGGAACTCGCCGGCCGCGAGTTCGTGTTGCGCGGTCGCGGTCAGGCGCGGACGCCCGCCGACCTCGAGGACGGCGTGGTCACGGTCAATGCCGACGGGACCCCGATTCGGCTCGGCGATGTCGCCAGCGTGCGGCTCGCGCCGAACCGCCGCCGCACCGCGGCCGATCTGGACGGCGAGGGGGACGCGGTCGGCGGCATCGTCACGATGCGTGCCGGGGCGCTGGCGCCCGATGTCAGTCAGGCCTTGCAGCGCCGCATCGCGACGCTGGCGTTGCCGGGCACGGTGCGGCTGGTGCCGACCTACGATCGCGCCGCGCCGCTGCGCGAATCCCGCGCCACGCTGCGCGCGGTGCTTGTTCGGCAGATCGCGATCGTCGCCCTCGCCAGCGTGGTGCTGTTCCTGCATGTCGGCGCGGCCGTGGCGGTGCTGCTGTTGACCGCGGTGCCGCTGGCGCTCGCGTTGTCGCTCTGTCACGCGCTCGGCATGCCGCTGAATCTGGTGACGTTCGGCGGATGCACGATTGCCTTCGCGACGCTCACCGTCGCCGCGTTGATCCAGGTCGAAGGCGCCTACGCGCGGCTTGCCCGGGAAAGTCTCAATCCGCATCGGCAGAAGATGCTGCTCGCCGCATGCCGCGAGCTGGCATCGTCGCTGACCCTGGCGCTGTTGCTGGTCGCGGTCGGGTTCCTGCCGCTGCTCGCGCTGGGCGGCGCCGCCGGCCGGTTGTTCGCGCCGCTCGCCTGGCAGGGCTTCGTGCCGTTGCTGCTCGCCGCGCTCGGGCTGGTGGTCGTCGCGCCGGCGCTGCTGCATTGGACGCTGAGCGGTCGCGTGCTCGTCGATGCCGAGAATCCGATCCTGCGCTGGTTCGGCCGTGGCTATCTGCCGCTGGTGCGGGGCCTGCTGCCGCGGCCGCGCCTGGCCGTGGCGCTGCTGCTGGCGCTGCCGCTGCTGACGGTGCCGGTGGCGCGGCGGCTCGGCACCGAACTGCTGCCGACCTTCGCCGAGGGCGCGCTGCTGATTCTGCCGACGACGCTGCCCGGCATTTCGGTTGACGAGACGCGGCGCGCGCTCGCCGCGCAGAACCGGGTGATCAAGGGTTTCCCGGAAGTCGCCGCAGTCCATGCCCGGGCCGGCATCGACGGCATGATCGATTCGGCGCAGTTCGATCGCGGCGAAACCATCGTGACGCTGCGGCCGCGCCGCGAATGGCCGCTGCAGGACCTGCCGCGCTGGTACAGCGGCTGGCTGCCGGAAGCGTTCAGGCCGCTGCTGCGCGAGTTCTGGCCCGAACGCCGGCCGCGCCTGCCCGCCGAACTGATGCGCGATCTGGCGGCGGCGTTGCGGCTGCCCGGTTATCGCTTCGCCATCACGACCCCGCTGCGCGCCGGCCAGGATCGTTCGCTCGGCGATATGCGCACGCCGATCGGGGTCAAGGTGTTCGGTCCGGACATCGCCACCATCGAGCGCCTGTCGCTCGTGCTGGAGGAAGTGCTGCGCGCGGTGCCGGGCACCCGCGGCACCTTCGCGGAACGGCACAGCGGCCGCGAGTACATCGACATCACGCCGGATCGCGACGCCCTCGGCCGCTACGGCCTGACCGTGCGGGACGTACTCGACGTGGCCGAGACCGCGGTCGGCGGCATGCCGGTCGCAACCGTGTTCGACGGCCGCGCCCGCTACGCGGTCAACCTCGGTTTCGCCGCGGACTACCGCGCTGATCCGGAAACGCTGCGCCGGCTGTTGGTCTCGGTGCCGGCCGGGGAACGCCCGCGACAATTCGATCCCGCCGATGCGTTCCGGCCGGTTGCGCCGACCGTGCCACTGGCGACGCTGGCACAGGTGCGCATCGCCAGCGGCCCGCCGCTGCTGCGCAGCGAGAACGGCGTGCCGGTCGGATATGTGTGGGTCGATCTCGATAGCCCGCGGCGCGATCCGCTGCGCTGGGTCGCCGCCGCCCGGAAGCTGGTCGCAGCGCAACTGACGCTGCCGCCGGAGTATCGGCTGGAATGGACCGGACAGCAGGAACTGCTGGCGGCCCAGGCCGCCCGGCTCGGGTTCGCCACGTTGCCGGCCGCGGCGCTGATGCTGGGGCTGGTGTTGCTGGCGCTCGGTTCGCCGGCGCGGCTGTTGCTGCTCGCGCCGCCGCTGCTGGGCTCGTGGTGCGGCGGCCTCTGGTTGCTCGCGCTGCTCGGCCAGCATGTCTCGGTCCCGGTGTTGTTCGGTGGCGTCGCCGCGACCGGCTGCGCGCTGCTGCTCGGCATGAAGGCGATCGTGCAGCTCGATCGCGCCTGCGCCGGCGCCCGCACGCTGGCCGAGATCTCCGCAGCGGTGGCGAGTGGTTGCACGGCCTCGTTGCGGCCGGTGCTGGCGAGCGCACTCATCATCGTCCTCGGCCTCTGGCCGCTGTTGCGCAATCCCGCGACCGGGGCTGACCTGTTCGCGCACTTCGCGGCGCCGCTGGTCGGCGGCATCGCGCTGGCGGCGCTGGCGACGCTGCTGCTGCTGCCGCCGCAATACCTGATCTGGCGGCGCCGCCAGCTCGCGCGCCCTGCCGCCGCGCCATGACGACCGTGGCCGAGCGCACTGCCTTGGCCGGTCTCGGCCGCGACGAAGCGGCGCGGCGGCTCGCCGCCTTTGGCCCGAACGAGATCCGCCGCGAGCGCGGCACGTCACCGCGGGTGCTGCTGTTGCGACAGTTCGCGAGTCCGGTGGTGTTGCTGCTGATCGTCGCGGGCGGTGTCGCCGCCGTGCTCGGCGAACGCGTCAATGCGATCGCGATCGGCGCCATCGTCGTGCTGAATGCCTGCGTCGGGTTCTACCAGGAGTATCGCGCCGAGAACGCCGTGCGGGCCCTGCGCTCGCTGACCGCGCCGCGGGCGCGGGTTCGCCGCGATGGGCAGGTGCTGATCGTGCCGGCCGGCGAGGTCGTGCCCGGTGATGTGTTGTTGCTCGAAGCGGGCGACATCGTTGCCGCCGATGGCCGGCTGCGGGAGGCGCACGCGCTGGCGGTCAACGAGGCGACGCTGACCGGGGAAAGCCTGCCGGTCGACAAGTCGCTCGCGCCGGTGCCGGCCGATGCGCCGCTCGTGGCGCGCACCGACCAGGTGTTTCTCGGCACCGCGGTCGCGACCGGCACCGGGGTCGCCGAAGTCAGCGCCACCGGCATGGCCACCGAACTCGGCCGCATCGCGCATCTGCTGGCGACCACGCCGGAGACGACCACACCGTTGCAGCGGCGGCTGGCGCAGGTCGGTCGCACGCTGCTGTATCTGTGCCTCGTCATCGTCGCCGTGGTCGGTGGCCTCGGCATCGTTCGCGGCGTCACGCCCTACGACGTCTTCCTGTCCGCGGTATCGCTCGCGGTCGCGGCCGTGCCCGAGGGCCTGCCGGCGATCGTCACCGTAGCGCTCGCGCTCGGCGTGCAGCGGATGGCGGCGCGGCACGCGCTGGTGCGGCAACTGCCGGCGGTCGAAACACTCGGCTGCGCGACCGTGATCTGCACCGACAAGACCGGCACGCTGACGACCGGCGTGATGGCGGTGCGCGAAACCTGGGGCGCCGCGCCGCCGCGACTGCTCGATGCCGCGGCCGCCTGTTGTGATGCCGAATTGGCCGCGGATGGCTCCGGTATCGGCGATCCGACCGAACTTGCGCTGCTGGTGGCGGCCGCGGCGCCTGGCAGCCATCGCGCCGATATCGAACGCGAGCGGCCACGGCTCGCCGTGCAACCGTTCACCACCGCGCGCAAGCGCATGTCGGTGCTGCGCGGCGACGGCCGGCTCTACGTCAAGGGCGCACCGGAAATGCTGCTGCCGCTGTGCCGCACCGCGCCGGCGGGCGCCGCCGCGGCGAATCAGGCGCTCGCCGCGCGTGGCCTGCGCGTGCTGGCGATTGCGCTTGGCCACGGCCACGACGAGCGCGAGCTGGAGTTGCTGGGCCTGGTCGGCATCGCCGATCCACCGCGACCCGAGGTGATCGAGGCGGTTGCCCGCGCGCGCGCGGCCGGCATCACGACGGTGATGATCACCGGCGATCAACCGGCGACCGCGCAGGCCATTGCACAGGAGCTCGGCATCGTCGCTGCGGGCGAAAAGTTCGAAGGACGTGTTTACGCCCGCGCGACGCCGGAACAGAAACTGACGATCGTTCGCGAGCTCAAGCAGCGCGGCGAGGTCGTCGCGATGACCGGCGATGGCGTCAATGACGCGCCGGCCTTGCGCGAGGCGCACATCGGCATCGCGATGGGCCGTGGCGGCACCGAGGTGACCCGCGAGGTCGCCGACATGGTCCTGACCGACGACAACTACGCCACCATCGTCGCCGCGGTCGAGGAGGGGCGCGGCATCTTCGACAACATCCGCAAGACGCTGGTGTACCTGCTCTCCGGCAACGCCGCCGAACTGCTGGTGATGCTGCTCGCCGCGCTGGCCGGACTGCCGCTGCCGCTGCTGCCGTTGCAGCTGTTGTGGATCAATCTCGCGACCGACGGCCTGCCGGCACTGGCGCTGGTGACCGATCCGGTCAGCACGAACGCGCTGCGCCGGCCGCCGCGCGATCCGCACGAAGCGATCCTCGGGCGCGCGCAATGGCAGACCATCATCGCGACCGGCGCGCTGCAAGCGGCGATCGCACTGGCGGTGTTCGTCTGGGCGTTGCGGACGCATACCGTCGTCGAGGCGCGCAACTTTGCCTTCACCACGCTGGTGTTTGGTGAATTGCTGCGCGCCTTCGCCGCGCGTAACCCGCATCGCCCGTGCTGGGAAGTGGGCCTGTTCGGCAATCGGCATCTGGTCGCGGTGGTCGCGCTGAGCCTGCTGCTGCAGATCGCGATCCATTACTTCCCGGTGACGCAGACCATCTTTCAGCTCGGTCCACTCACCCTCGCCGACGGCGCCGCGCTGCTCGGTATCGGCTGCCTGCCGCTGGTCATCATCGAACTGGTGAAATACGTGCGGCACAGGCAGGCCAATCTCCCACGCCGCGGGACATCGACCTGACATCGCGGTTGCGGTGTGCTTCAATCGACCCGGTGCCGTCGCCACGGCCGCGATCCTCGCCGCCGAGGTCGCGCGTAACGACCTGACAGGGTGACCCCGATGAAGACCGCGACACTGCATTACATCTGCGACCCGCTTTGCGGCTGGTGTTATGGGGCGGCACCGTTGGTGACCGCGATTCTGGATGTGGAGAACCTCGCGCTTCAGTGGCACTGCGGCGGGCTGTTCAGCGGCTCGAATGTCCGCGTCATCGGCCGCGAGATGTACGACTTCATCATGTCGGCCGATGCGCACCTGCAGGCGCTGACCGGCCAGCCGCTCGGTCGCGCCTATCAGCAGGAATTGCTGCCGAGCGGCGACGTACTGCTCGATTCCTCGGTGCCGATCAAGGCGATGCTGATCGCCGAACAGCTCGCTGGCCAGGGGCTGGCGATGCTGCTTGCGATTCAGCATGCCCATTACCTCGACGGCCGCCGGGTCTGCGACGCCGCGACGCTGCAATCACTGGCAACGGACCTGGGTCTGCCCAGGGAGCCATTCCTCGAAGCGTGGCGCGCGACCGCCGCCGCCGCGGTCGAGGAGCACATCGCGGCGACCCGCCGGTTGATGGCGCAATACGGCACGCACAGCTTCCCGACCTTCGTGCTGGCGACACCGGCCGCGACGAGGGTGCTCGATCATCAGTCGTACTACGGCAAGCCGCAGGCCTGGCGGGAGCTGGTGCTTCAGTTGATCCGATAGAAGCGGATCACCACACCGTTCGGATGCCGCTCGCCGGTGGTGATGAAGATCGCCCGCGTCAGCCATTGCAGCCGTGGCGCGGTGGTCTCGAAGGTCGGCACCACGCGCATGTAGAGCTGTGCTTGATCGACCGCCTGCCCCGCATTGAGCTTCGCCATGACCTCCGGCGGTGCATGCCGTATGCCCCGATTGACGACGTAGATCAGCTCGCCCTGTTCCGTCTCCAGCACGTAGCGCGCTTCCAGTTGGGAAAAGCCGTCCGGCTGGATTTCCTGGTAGTCCGCACCGCCGGGGACGACGCGGCCGCGCAGCGCAGCGCCGCCATAGCCCGGCCCTTCGAAGGTGCCGCCGAGAATCGGCACGATGCGCCGCTCGCGGCCGGCGACGGTGCCGATCTTGATCGGCGCATCGACCTCGGCCCGCAGCGCGAACACGAACTCGAGCTGCGGCGGCGGCGCGGCATCGCCCTGCTGCGCGGTGACCGGTTGCGCCAGCAGGGCCGACAACGCGAACGCTGCGCCCGCCACCAGGGCACGTGCCGAGGTCAACATGGAGCCGCGGATCTGCCCGGGCATGGGCCTGTTCGTTTCATGGGACATGAGCCACCTCACAAGGAATTCCAACCGATCGCGGTGATCGCCGTTCGCACCGCAACCTCCTTCCGGTGCGATCAGCGCCAGCCGATTGTCCGGCGATTCGCGGAGCTTGTCAGCTGCGGCGACTGCGTGGACTGGTGCAACTCATCGACAGGGCCAAACATTTCCTGTTGCCGGCAAACGCAGTTCATTGCACACGAGGAGGTCGCGCCGTGTCGGTCTTCAACGTGCCGCCGACGAAGTTCCAGAGCCCGGCCAGCATGGTTGCTGCGTACCGTCGCGTCCGGCACGAGTCCGAGGTGGTGCGCCGCCCGCCGGACTGCTAGCCTTGCCGGCGTGGAACTCCGCCATCTTCGATACTTCGTGGCGGTCGCGGAAGAGCTGAATTTCACCCGCGCCGCTGCCCAACTGCATACCGCGCAACCGTCGCTGAGCCAACAGATCCGCCAGCTCGAAAAATCGGTCGGCGTCCGGTTGCTCGATCGCAGCCGGCAGCATGTCGCGCTGACCAATGCCGGCCGGATCTTCCTGCATCAGGCCAGGGACATTCTCGGCCGGGTCGAGCATGCCCGGCGCCTGGCGCGGCAGGCGGCGGACGGCCGCGCCGGTGATCTGTCGGTCGGTACTTTTCCGTCCGCCGATGTGAGGATCCTGCCGGCACTGCGTCCGCTGGTGGCGAAGCACCTGCCCGATCTGCGGCTGATCCTGCACAGCAAGTACACCGTCGAGCCGCTGGCCGGCCTCCGCTCCGGCACGCTCGATGTCGCCTTCATGCGCGGTCCGACCGCGGCCGGCGATCTCGAACTGCTGGAACTGCTGCGCGAGCCTATCGTGCTCGTGCTGCCGTCGCATCATGCGCTCGCGCGGCGCAAGAAGATTCCGGTCAAGAGCCTCGACGACCTGCCCTGCATCACGATGGAGCGGTCGCTGGCGCCGGCACTGCACGACGCCACCGCGGCGCTGTACCGCGAGGCCCGCATCCGCATGCACGCGGTGTCGAACGCGGACAACGTGCTCGGTCACATCCAACTGGTGCAAGAGGGGCTTGGTTTTGCGCGGTTGCCGGAGTCGCTGGTGGCGCTGCTGCCGGCCGGAGTGACCTTTCGGCCGCTGGCCTGCGATCCCGCGCCGATGGTCTCGATCGTCGTCGCCTGGAAGGCGGGCAACGGCTCGCGGCTGGTGCGCGAGTTCGTCAACCTCGCGCGCCTGTGCGGCACGACGCCCTGAGACGCGGCACGTCTGACGCTTCAGACCGCGAAGTCTTGGCCCGTTCCCGAGCCGGACGCTAGACTGGGCGCAAAGCAAACAACCCCAGCGGCCGGCCAGTGAGAGTGTGCTCGCGTATCGAGCAAGTGACTGGTTGATGCTTTTCCCCGGGAGACCCCGTGCCAATCATTGCGCGACGTTTACCGCCACCGCGGACACGATCGATGATCCGGCAGGTGCTGGCGTGCGCCTGCATCGTGCTGGGCATGACGGCGGCAGCCCTGGCGCTGCGACCGGCGGCGGCCGCACCGCCGACCGGCGACCAGCAGCGGGAGTATGTCTTCGCGCCGACCGGCGCGCGGATGCCCTACCGGATTTTCGTGCCGACCACCTGGAACGGCACCAGGGCGCTGCCGGTGCTGTTGTTCCTGCATGGCGCCGGCGCCAACGAACGCAGCTACCTCGACCTGGCCGACGGCCTGTTGCGCCGGCTGGCCGAGCAGCACGGCTATATCGTGGTATCACCGCTCGGCTTCACGCCGATGGGCGCCTATGGCAATCCGCTGCGTCTGCCCGCGGTGTTCGGCGAGTCGGCCGCGGCAGCGACCCAGCGCGCCGCGATCACGCCGGCACGGCAGCGCGAACTCAATCTCAGCGAGCTCGAAGTGATCACGGCGCTCGAGATCGTCACCGAGGAATACGGCGCCGATCGGGCGCGCACCTTCCTCGCCGGTCATTCGATGGGCAGTGGCGGCGTGTGGCATCTCGCCGCCCGCTATCCGGAGCGCTGGGCCGCGGTGGCGCCGATGTCGGGACCGTTCATCGATCGTGACAATTATCCGTTCGATCGCCTCCGCGGCCTGCCGATCTTCATTACCGAAGGCACCGGCGCCGCACCCTCGCTCGCCGGCAGCCGCGCGCTGGTCGAATTCATGCGCGCCGGCGACTTCGACTTCAAATATCTCGAGGTCGATGGCAATCACGGCTCGATGGTGCCGCTGGCCTGGCCGGCGATCTTCGAGTTCTTCGACACCGTTCCGGCCAGGCCGGCGGCGGCAGGGGAGTGACCGCCATGCGATCGGCTGCCTTGGTCCTGCTGCTGGCGCTCGGCGCCGGGGCCGTCGCGCAGGAGCCGACGGAGATCCGCCTGTGGCCTGACGGTGCGCCCGGGTCCGGTCATTGGACCGTGCCCGAGGCGGTGACGACTTCACCGGGGGGCGGTCGCATCATCACCAACGTCAGCGATCCGACGCTGACCGTGTTCCTGCCGGATCCGGCCAGGGCCACCGGCACCGCCGTCGTCATCGCCCCGGGTGGCGCGCTGCGCGCGCTCGGCTTCGACCACGAGGGCATCGCCGTCGCGCGCTGGCTGATCGAGCGCGGCATCGCCGGCCTGGTGCTCAAGTACCGGACACGGCAACACGTGCCGGGCGCACCGGGGGGCGCATTCCCGGGTCCCGGGCCCGGACGCGGTGCCGCCGGGCCGCGCCAGGAAATCACCATCGTCCGGGGCAATGCCAATCCGGCGCCGGACGATGCCGCGCTGACCGAGGTGCTCCAGTTCGCGGTCGCCGACGCTCAGGCGGCGCTGGCGCTCGTGCGGCGCAACGCAGCCGCCTGGCATATCAATCCGGAGCGGGTCGGCATCATGGGTTTTTCCGCGGGCGGCGGCGTCGCCATCGGCACGGCGCTCGCGCCGCAGTCCGCGGCTTCGCCCGATTTCATCGTTTCGCTGTATGGGCCGGCGCTGCAGGACGTCATCGTGCCGGCGCATGCGCCGCCGCTGTTCATCGCGGTCGGCGCGACCCATTTCAACGTCACCAGCGGCTGCCTCGCATTGTTCGGCGAGTGGAAGGCTGCCGGCAAGCCGGTCGAACTGCATGTCTACGACGGCGTCAGCGCGGGCTTTGGTCTGAACCCGCGCGGCCTGCCCGTGGATGGCTGGATCGACCGTTTCCATGAATGGCTGGTCATGCGCCAGCTGACAGGAGGAGCGAAGGATGGGTAATGCAGCGAGCAGGAGCGGCTGGAGTCGTTCGCGAACCTGGGCACTGGTCGCGGGTTGCCTCACCAGCGCCGCCGGGGTCGCCGTGGCGCAGAGCAAGATCACGGTGGTCGATCTGCCGCAGACCGGCAATCCACCGACCGGACCCTACCGGGTCGTCGTCGAACATGATGCGAGCCTGGAGACGCACACCATCTACCGGCCGAGCGAACTGACGCAGAAGAAGCATCCGGTGCTGGTCTGGGGCGAGGGCGGCTGCGCCAACAACGGGACGATGTTTCCGGAGTACCTCACGGAGATCGCCTCGCACGGATTCGTCATCGTTGCCGACGGTCCGCCGGGACCGCCCGGTGCCGGTGCCGGCGGTCCGAACGGCCCGGGCGGACGTACCGGTGGTCCGCCACCTGGGGGTGCGCCAGGGGCCGCGCCGCGTGCCGGCGGGCCCGGTCCGGGCATGGCGCCGGCCGGCGGCGCCGGTCCCGGTGGCCCCGGAGCGCGTGCCGCAGGACCCGGAGCCGGTGGACCGGGTGGTGCGCCGGGGGGGCCGCGAGCGGGCGGTCCCGGTGGCGGCAACATGGTGAATGGCACCGACCTCGTCGCCGCGATCAACTGGCTGGAAGCGCAAGCCAAGGACACCGCCAGTCGCTTTCACAGCAAGGTCGAGGTCAGCCGGGTCGCGGCGATGGGCATGTCCTGTGGCGGCCTGATGTCATACGGCGCATCGCACGACCCCAGGGTGGCCACCGTCGGCATCTGGAACAGTGGTCTGTTCGCCGCCGACCCGGAGCTGTACGGCAAGATCAAGGGCTCGGTGATCATTATCACCGGGGGCGAGTCGGACATCGCCTACGCCAATGGCAAGCGCGACTTCCAGGATTTGCCGGCGCACATCCCGGTGTTCTACGGCGCCTATCCGTCGGTCGGACATGGCGGCACCTACAATCAGGACAACGGCGGTCCCTATGGTGCCGTGGCGGTCGCATGGCTGCAGTGGCAACTGCAGGGCGATACCGGTGCCTCCGGCCGCGGCTATTTCGTCGGCAATGAGTGCGCCATCTGCAAGGACAGCAACTGGCAGATCGGCTCGCGCGCGCTGCCCTAGCAATCTCGGAACACGTCCCACGTGAACTCGTTCAGAGTGGATTGAGTGATGACGATACTGCGACGCCTCCTGGCCGCGCT
>JADLEV010000052.1 GCA_020845935.1 Gammaproteobacteria bacterium | reverse complement strand
CGAGCTGCAGTGCTCGCGCGATCAGCTGGTACGCTTCCTGCACCCGGTCCGTGCGGTCGGCCAGCGTATAGCCGAGCGCATTCAGTGCTTCGATGTCGTCCGGGTCGCGCGCGATGATGGTCCGCAGGTCCGCTTCGAGGATATCGAGTCGATCGATCTTCTCCGCCAGCATTGCCCGTGCATACAGCAGATTCTTGTTGTAACTCTCGTCGATCGCCGCGTTGTAGACGATCATGGCTTCCTGCGGCCGCCCCTGCTCGGTGAGGATTTCTCCTTCGGCGAGCGCCAATTCGACGCGCTGCGCTTCGTTATGCGGTCGCACCCCGTGCAAGTGGGCACGTGCTTCAGCGATGCGACCGCCTTTCGCCAGCAACATGCCTATCCGGATTTGTGCATCGAGATAGGTATCCGCCGTGCCGAGCGTATCGCTGACCCGTCGATAGTGTTGCACCGCCAACTCGGTCGCCTGTTGCGATTCGGCGATCTGCCCCAGGTAGAAGTGCGCCTGATCGGTGAAGCCATGATTGAGTTCAAGCACCTTGTTGAAGTAACCATTGGCCTGTTCGACGCGGTTCAATTGCAGGCTCAGCAGACCAAGCGTGAACACGATGTCTTCCCGCTCCGGTTGCGCCTTCGACAACGACACGTACTCGCTCAATGCCGCGTCGAACCGTCGGGCATCGAGCAGCAGTCGGGCATAAATCTGGCGAAGTTCGAAATCCTCGGGACGCTCGGCCAGGACCCGCTCCAGCCACGCGATGGCACCGGACTGCTCTCCCTGCTGTTGCAACACGGATAGATAGGACTGTGCGATCGCGGCATCGATTTGACCCTGCGCGACCAGGCGATCCATGACCGCGCGCGCTTCCGGGAGCTGGTTCGCCCGAATGGCAAGCACCGCGAAGGCCAATTGCGCCGGGATATATTCCGGCCGCTTGTCGGCCAGGCGCCGCAATACCACCAGCGCGATATCCCGATCCGGTTCGCGGCTCAGAAAATTGGCCATCGACCGTAAATTCGCTTCGGCATTGGCGGCATCCCGGCCCAGCAGATCTTCGAGGCTCGCGAACGCCCGCTCCGCGTCGCGCGCCCGAACGTGCATCGCGACAATGATCTGGCGCGCCTCCATGTCATCAGGATCCGTTTCGGCCCAGAGCTGCGCGGCTTCAAGTGTCGCCTCGTTGTCGCGGGCGTAGAGTGCTATCGCAGCCGCCCGCTGCGCCAGTTCCGGATGACGCGTCTCGCGGGCGACCTCGAGGTAATTCGTCACCGCATCCGCCGGGCTGCCACGCCGTATGGCGAACTCCGCCACCAGCAAACGGTACATTGCGTCTTCGGAAAGCAGACCGGATAGCGGAACTGCGCTGCGCAGCCTGGGTGTCGGTTGCCTGGCAGGCTCCGCGCGGGGCGCCGGCGGCGTGACCGGTTCATCCGCCACGGACCCGGCAACCTCCGGCGGCGTCGGCACGATCATCGGGTCCAGGGAGGCTTTCGGTACGGAGGTACAGCCGGCAAGCCATGTAAGCGCAAGGCAAACCACGGCCACCGGCCCCCTGCGCACAACCGGGCGCATCGTCATCGCCATAACCTGGTATCCACTACGAGCTGAAGGCCTGCAAACTGATCGGCAACCGTGCGATAAACTATATCGCAGTTATGCTTGGGGTTCATGCGCCAGGATCCCCTGCGAGCAGCCGGTCGGACTCAGGCCCAGTTGCTGCGCAGCACGGGATGCTGGTTCCTGTTGGTGTTCATTCTCTTTATCAATCATCGCAATAAACCACGAATGAACGGACAACAGGACCCTGCCCCCGGGCGACGTGCGACGATGGCCCAACAGGCTGCCAGACGCAGTATGCCGACATGCCATTATTGATGCTGGGTATCAGCCACAAGACCGCGCCCATCGGGGTCCGCGAGAAGCTTGTGATTGACGCCGAACGGCTGCCGGGCGCCCTGCGCGAGCTGAACGCCGGCGGCGCGGTCAGCGAATCGCTGATTCTTTCGACCTGCAATCGAACCGAACTCTACTGCTGCATCGAATCCGCAAGTGTTCGACAGCCGATGGAGTGGCTGGTTCGGCAGGGCGCGCTTGCCGCCGAAACGATCACGCCGTTCCTGTACCAGCAGCAGGACGACCTTGCGGTCCGCCACCTGCTGCGGGTGGCCTGCGGTCTGGATTCGATGGTACTTGGCGAGCCGCAGATCCTTGGCCAGCTCAAGGATGCCTATCGCGCCGCGAACGCCGCCGGAACCACTGGCAAGCTGTTTGAACGGTTGCTCCAGTTTTCGTTTCATGTCGCCAAGGCGGTCCGCTCGACCACCGAAATCGGCACCAACTCGGTCTCCGTGGCGTTCACCGCGGTCCGGCTGGCGGTGCAGATCCACGGCGATCTGCGTCACAAGACCGCGCTGCTGATCGGCGCCGGAGACACGATAAGGCTGGTCGCGATGCACCTGTTCGAGCGCGACCTCGAGCGGCTGATCGTCGCCAATCGCTCGCTGGCGCGCGCCGAGGAACTGGCGGCACGGTTCGAGGGTCAGGCTATCGGCCTGACCGATTTGCCGAACGTGCTGCCGCAGGCGGACATCGTTATCTGTTCCACCGCGAGCCGCCTGCCGATCATTACCCGCGAAGGTCTCGCCGCCGCGATGCGCACGCGACGTCACCAACCGATGTTCATTGCCGATCTGGCGGTGCCCCGCGATGTGGAACCCGAAGCCGGCGATCTGGAGGATGTATTCCTTTACGACATCGACCAATTGCAGCGCGTGGTTGATGACAACCTCGAAGCGCGCCAACTCGCGGCGGCGAAGGCGGATGAGCTGGTCAACATCTACACCCAGGAATACATGGACTGGCTGCAATCGCTGAATGCAGTCGACACCATCCGCGATCTGCGCGCCCAGGCGGCCCACCATCGCGAAGAAGTCATGCGCCAAGCGGCCAAGCGCCTGGATGCCGGCGAAGATCCGGTCAAGGTGATGGCGCACGCGACGCAAGCGCTGATGAATCGCCTGCTGCATACACCGACCACCCGTCTGCGCGAAGCGGATGCCGCGGCCAATCTGGCATTGCTCGAAAATGCCCGCCGGCTCTGGGGTCTGGATCCCGATGGCGATAGCACGACATCCAAGGACGACGGCACTGCCTCGGCACAATCATGAAATCCTCGCTATTGCATAAATTGACGAACCGCGCGGATCGTCACATCGAACTCGGCGCATTGCTGTCCGATGCCGAAGTCATTTCCGACCAGACGAAGTTTCGCGCGCTGTCGCAGGAGTATGCCGATATTGGCCCCATTGTCGGTTGCTTCAACAACTACCGTGAGACCTGCGACACGATCACCAGCGCGCAGGAGATGCTGCGCGATGACGATGCCGAGATCCGTGCGCTCGCCGGCGAAGAGCTGGCGGTGGCGCAGCAGCGACGCGAGCAACTGGAAGGTGAGCTGCAGCGGAGGCTGTTGCCGCAGGATCCGAACGACAAGGCAAACATCTTTCTCGAAATCCGTGCCGGTACCGGCGGCGACGAGGCGAGCCTGTTCGCCGCCGATTTGCTGCGCATGTACCTGAAGTATGCTGAGCGCTGCGGCTGGAGCACCGAGATCATCAACTCGGCACCGAGCGAGGTCGGCGGCTACAAGGAAGTCATCGCGCGGCTCGCAGGTGAGCGGGTCTATTCGCGGCTGAAGTTCGAGTCCGGCGCGCACCGCGTGCAACGGGTACCGACCACCGAATCCCAGGGCCGGATACACACTTCGGCCTGTACTGTCGCAATCCTGCCGGAGGTTGACCCGGTCAAGGCGATCACCGTCGATCCGTCGGATTTGCGCATCGACACCTACCGCGCCTCGGGTGCCGGCGGCCAGCACGTCAACAAGACCGATTCGGCGGTGCGCATCACGCATCTGCCGAGCGGCATCGTTGTCGAATGCCAGGACGAGCGCTCGCAGCACAAGAATCGGGCGCGGGCGTTGAGCCTGCTGCAATCGCGCCTGTTTGCCGCGGAAACGGAAAAGCAGCAGACCGAGATCGCCGAGACCAGGCGCCGGCTGGTTGGCAGCGGCGATCGCTCGGAGCGCATCCGCACCTACAACTTTCCGCAGGGACGTGTCACCGATCACCGCATCAACCTGACGCTGTACCGCCTGGATGACGTGCTGAACGGCGACCTCGATTCGATTATCGAACCGCTGTCGCACGAGTATCAGGCCGATCTGATGGCGGCCCTTGGTGCCGACCTATGACCGACCCGAAGCCAACGCTGCGGCAGCTGCTGCGGGAAGGGCACGCCTTGTTGGCAGCGAGCGAAAGCGCCCGTCTCGACGCCGAGGTGTTGCTCGCCAGCACGTGCCAACTCGATCGCGTCGCTTTGTACCGGGACGGCGATGCGCCGCTGACGTCAGGCGCCGTTGCCCGGTTCCGGCGGCGGCTGCGCGCCCGTCGCCTAGGGGTCCCGATCGCGTACCTTACTGGCACCAAGGAATTCTGGAGCCTCGAACTGCAGGTGTCCGCCGCCACGCTGGTGCCGCGGCCGGAGACAGAATTGCTGGTTCAGCTTGCGTTGGACGTGCTGCCAAGTGAAAGCGATGCGCGGATTCTCGATCTTGGTACGGGTTCGGGGGCCATCGTGATCGCGCTGGCGCGTGAACGTCCGCGTGTGCGAATCGACGCCGTCGAGCGCAGTCCTGGCGCGTTGCGCATCGCCGAGCGGAACGTCGTTCGCCTTGCCCCCGGGCGCGTGCGTCTGCTGCAAGGTGACTGGTTTACGGCCGTACCGCCTGGCAATTACGACCTCATCGTCAGCAATCCGCCCTACGTGTGTTCCTCGGATCCGGCGCTGCGTCAGGGCCCGACCGGCTTCGAACCTAGAGCGGCGCTCGATGGCGGCATGGACGGCATGGCAGCGATCCGGCACATCATCGAGCGGACCCCGGCGCGATTGCGGGTTGGTGGGCGCTTGCTGCTGGAGCATGGCGCGACACAGGCTGGTCTCGTCCGAGATTGCATGACAGGACATGGCTTCACAGACGTGGTCACCGCAGTGGATCTACAGGGGCACGACCGCGTCACCATGGGGTGTCTGTAATACCGTGGCCAGGTCAGATGCCAACGATGGTTCGTGGCTCAGGGAGCGCCACCTGCCACTTACGCTGGACGATCAGTGCCTTGCCGCTCTGCGGGCGATGCCCGGGGTAAACGATGTCGTGCCAGCGGGTCGGATCCTGCGCCTCCGTTATGACCTGCACCGCGTGACCTTGCGCGAGTTGCTGCCACACCTGCGGGCCGCCGGCAATGCACCAAGCTCGGCCCTCGGTTGGCGCTGGCGTACGGTGCTTTGGTTGCTGACCGAGGATGTTCAGATCGAACGAAAGCGTGCGCGCCAGATCGACTGGGACACGCTGGTCCGGGACATCTACCAAAGCCAGTACCGCCACCGGCGCCACGGCCGGCGTGACGAACGTCCGCAGCACTGGCGGAAGTATCAGACATCCTGACGCGGCAACGTCGCACGCGAATTACGATGGACGATCAGCAATTGCTACGTTACAGCCGGCAGATCCTCGTACCGGAAATTGATCTTCAGGGCCAGCTGCGGCTCGCTCAGGCAAGCGCGCTGATCATCGGTCTCGGTGGTCTTGGTTCTCCGATCGCGATGTATCTCGCGGCCGCGGGCGTCGGTCACCTGGTCTTGATTGATCCGGACATCGTCGAGCTGTCGAACCTGCAACGTCAGATCATTCACGCCACGAGCGATCTGGAGCGGCTGAAAGTCGTCTCGGCCGCGGATCGGCTGCGCGCGTTGAATCCTCACGTCCGTGTCGATGGTCTCGCGCAGCGCTTCTACTCGGAGTCGGCGGATGATCTGGTTGCCCGGGTGGATCTCGTCATTGACGGCTCTGACAACGCAGCCACGAGATTCGTTGCCAACCAGGCGTGCCTGCGTCAGCGCAAGCCGTTCGTGTTCGGCGGCGCAACGCGATTCGACGGCCAGGTCAGTGTGTTTTTTCCTGGCCAGGGCGATAGTCCGTGCTATCGCTGCCTCTATGACGACACCGGCACGGAACAGGAGACCTGTGCCAGAACCGGCGTGGTGGCACCGCTGCTCGGCATCATCGGCAGCATTCAGGCCATGGAGGCGGTGAAGCTTCTGACCGGTACCGGCACGCCGCTTTGCGGCCGCCTGCTGTGTCTGGATGGACTGCACCTTGAATGGCACACCATCCGCGTACACCGCGATCCGGCATGCCCCGTGTGCGGCGACCGCGCTGGTGCGCGGCTGTAACAACCGAGGGTTGGTGCGGAGGCGCTTGGCTTCCAGCAGTTGGCAAGGAAATGCGGACCCGAATCCGCCGAGAATCGCTCAGCACCTGACCGGCAGGCTGCTCACGATTGCTCGCGATATCGTTTTCTTCAACGACCCGCCAGCTGAGCGGTAGCGTTCGTTCCCCGGCTGCATGCTTGGCGACGGAGAAATTGCTCGGCATCGTCCCGGCATCCGCCGCAGCCATCGGCGACCCGTAGTCGCGAGCGCAGTTCGCCCAGCGAAGTAACCCCCTGGTCGACGAGGTTTGCGACGTCGCGCTCGGTAACGGCGTTGCAGATGCAGAGATACATGGTGTCAGGCCCGGCCAGTCAGTCGTCATGAGAAAAATAGCGCTAATGCGAACTATTCGCAAGTATGGGAGAGCGCTACGGGCGCGGCTGCCATTTAGGGAAGCTCTGCACAAGTAAAAAGAATATTCGCATGCCGAGCGTGGCACGCCCCACGGAAAACACAGGAAGTCTCTGGCCGAAAGTCTCTGGCGCAATGCGGTCCATGCAATCGACCTGACTCCTCTAGTCTGAACCGACAACGACAGTGGAGCTTTTTGCCAACCCTTCAGGCTGGCTGGCGGCTCATTTTTGCCTGGAGGTAGTTCTCCGTGCCAACTTTCGAGATCAGTTCAAGCTGGGTTTCCAGCCAATCGACGTGTTCTTCCTCGCTGCGCAATATCTCTTTCAGCAGATCCCTCGAAACAAAGTCGCCCACTGACTCGCAATGGGCGACGCCCTCGCGCAGGACCGGCAATGCATCCAGTTCCAATTGCAGGTCGCAGGTCAGCATTTCTGTGGCATTTTCACCAATCCGCAACCGGCCCAGATCCTGAAGGTTCGGCAGTCCTTCGAGGAAAAGTATCCGTTGTACCAGGAGATCGGCGTGCTTCATCTCGTCGACCGACTCCTTGAATTCGTGCTCATCCAGCTCGACGAGCCCCCAGTCCCGGTACATCCGGGCATGCAGGAAATACTGATTTATCGCTACGAGTTCGTTGTAGAGAACCTTGTTCAGGTACTCGATAACCTTCTTATCGCCTTTCATGATGCCCTCGCCCCGGTTGCTCCGGTCCTGTTCAGCCTATAGTCACTATATTTTCGCCGGTCACCACGGTGCAAGCGCGGCACGCAAGAGGCCGGCGGCGCAATGTGGTTGCTTGAGCTCGGCTCCTGCCTTAGAATTCGCGGCCCGGATTTTCCGATTGACGCAGCGCGAAAACGATGAAACCCGATATCCACCCCGAATACCGAGAAATCACGGTTACCTGCAGCTGGGGCAACTCCTTCAAGACAGGCTCGACGCTGAACCAGCCGGAACTTCACGTAGACGTCTGTGCTTCCTGTCATCCGTATTACACGGGCCAGCAAAAGATCGTCGACACCGCCGGCCGGGTCGACAAATTCCGCCGCAAGTACAGCCGCTAGCAGGATTTTCGACAAACGCGGCGCTGCCACGGCGGCATCCGCGCAGTTAATTCCAAGAAATTTTTTCGCGCCGCGGAACTTAATGCGGCGTACCCAATCTCATTGGTACGTTCTCAGGAACGTGCCCGCAATCCCTCCCAACGCGGGCTTGTCCGTCCGTTATCCCCAAACGGGCGTGACGTTACGGCCCCGGCTCATGCAATCCCCCTTACTTTTCGAGCCGGGGCCCCCCTTCTTGCCACCATTCAAGCAATATCGACCGCGCCAGTTCGACGCCGTCACCGGACAGGCTCGAAAAAAGCTGAACCGTTGTCCCGCGGAATTGTTCGTCCAGTGTTTTTTCGGTACGCCGCAACGTCAGCTTCGCCTCGCTGCGGCTCAGTTTGTCCGACTTCGATAACAAAACATGAATTCTTCGCCCGGCCGCCGCGCACTGCTCCAGGAATTCAACATCGAGTGCCAGCATGGGACGCCGACTATCCATCACGACGACGATTCCTGCCAGCGTGCGGCGCCGCTTCAGGTACCCGGCGATCAGCCCTTGCCAGTGCTGGCGCAATTGCTTCGTGACCTGCGCAAAACCGTAACCCGGCAGATCCACCAGCGACCGGCCATCAGCCGCAGTGAATGCCACGAGTTGCTGTGTACGCCCCGGCAACTTGCTGGTTTTCGCCAAGCCCTGGTGCCCGCAGACAGTGTTGATGGCGCTGGATTTGCCGGCATTCGATCGGCCTGCAATCGCGATTTCCACGAGGCTTTCCGCTGGCAATTGCTGCAGCTGGTGGGCGCTGATCGTGTAGGCTAAACGAGGAAACGCAGCCGATACCGGCAAGGTTGGTGACATGGCATTCAGTTGATCGATTGGCTCGCTATAATAGGCGCTCTATTCCGTTTGGGAGCGAATATCCAATGGCATGCCGGTCTTTTTTGCTGTGCCTGCTTGCGCTGCTCTGCCAGACCTTCGTCGTTGCGGCGCAGGATGGCAAGGACAAGGCCGCGCCATGTCCCGCCTGTCACGGCGCCGATGGCAACAGTATTGCGCCAATTTGGCCAAACCTCGCCGGCCAACACGTTCAATACCTTACGGCGCAGCTGGCAGCCTTCAAGAGCGGTGCACGCCAGGACCCAAGCATGACTCCGATGGCCATGCCACTGAGCGACGCGGACATGCAGGAGATTTCTGCCTACTACTCGAGCTCACAACCGGCGATCAATTCGATGGATGTTTCGCAAGCGGCCGCCGGCGCTGCAATTTATCGAGGTGGTAACCCGGCCAGCGGCGTGCCGGCATGCATGGCTTGTCATGGCCCCGACGGTTCAGGCAATGGCCTGGCGTATTACCCGGCATTGCGCGGCCAAAATGCTGAATACGTCGTGAAACAGCTGCGGGATTATCGCGATCGCAACCGCACGACCGACGGCAACGAGACAATGCAGACTATCGCCCAACGTATGACGGTCGAGGAAATGGAATCCGTCGCCCGCTACATGTCGGCGCTACACTGAACAACCAAGTCCGGTTGCGGTCCATTGGTGTGAACCGGACCCTAAGGAGCCGATCATGACAATCCTTCGCGGTGGCATCCTGGTACTGCTCTCGATTGTCTCCTGGACATCGTTGGCACAAAGCCGATTTGTGCTTGGCACCCACTACATGGAAGTTTCACCGCCGCAACCAACCAGCCGCACGGACCGGATCGAGGTGGTGGACCTGTTCTGGTACGGCTGTTCGCACTGCGCCAATTTCGAACCCTATTTGGAACGTTGGCTGGAGAGCAAGGCTGACGATATCGAATTCGTCCGCCTGCCGGCCGTGTTCTCTTCGAACCAGGAGGCGCATGCCCGGGCCTTTTTCACCGCGGAAAAACTCAGCGTCGCAGGAGACATGCATCCCCGGATTTTTCGCGCGATTCACGGCGACAATCAGCCGTTGAATACCGAGGGGGCGCTGGCAAGGTTCTTCGCCAACAACGGAGTTGACGAAGAAGCGTTCCGCAAGGTGTTCCTTTCCTTTGACATCGACAGCAAGCTCAACCGTGCCCGTCAGCTTTCGCGCCGCTATAACGTCTCCGGTACTCCTGCAATCGTGGTCAACGGCAAATACTGGACCTCCGGTTCATTGGCCGGCTCCTATATCGACATGTTAAAGCTCGTCGACGAACTGGTCGCTAATGAGCGTGGGCGAGGCCATACACCAGCCATAAATCACTAGGACGATCCCGCCGACAATCCGGCGCTGCTCCGGATCCGTTCTAGCGCGACGGGTCTGTTCGCGATTGCCTGCCCAGGCTGAACGGTCAACGAGAGGTCTCGAAGTACTGGGTATGTACCAGACGAAGGGCGATGCTTTACGGTCCGGCGCGCCGGTCGCACAGGTTCGCGAGCAACAGCTGTCGGAAGCCGTTGTTCGTTTGCAGCGCGGCCTGCTTCGCTTGCTGTTTGCCTTTCACGGCCGCTCTCCGGAAATTGATAGCCGGCTGAAAAAGCTTGGCAATCTGGTGCGCAGCGGCCAACAACGCACCAACGAACTCAACCAACTCGTTGACGAAGCGATCAACTGTGTCGTCCCACTGGCGAGCGCCAACCAGTCAAATCGGGTCGGCGACACGATGTTCCGCCTGTTGGGCCGCTTGGAACCCGCCCTTGTGTCGGCCGAAGAGTTACGCGAACTGCGCACCCGCGCAAGCGCTCTGGACGACTTGGCCATCGATGACTTCATCCGAGATTGTGCGGGTTTTCTCAATCGCATCGGCGAAACCAGCGCAAAAGCCACGAGCGCTGGTGATGCAAAGGAGAACTTTCGCCACCTCTTCGAAAGCCTGACCGCACCGAGCGCTCTGGCGCCGCAACTGAAGGTCTTGCAGAACCGGTTCGTGCAGGCGTCGAGCCAGACCGAAATCCTGAACCTGGTTGAGCAACTGGCCCGAATGTTGGAAGGCGCCTTCGCCCAACCTGTCGTTGCGGTAGCGGACCACTCGATGTTGCCGGCCTTCACGGATCTCTTGCTGGGGATGCTCGATCGCATGTCTGTGCCGGATTCGGCACGGGATCGCGCTGAAAGGATTCGGAAAACCTTGACAACGGCCAGTACCCTTGTCGACCTGCGTTCCGCATTGTCCGCATTGGTCGACCTCATCGAATACATGAAAGCGCAGTTGCAAGCGGAGATACGGCAACTCACCGGATTCCTCGAGCAACTGGTTCGCCGACTCAATGACATCGACGTCCATGTGGGGATTGCGCGCGCGCTGCACACCAGCAGCATGGCTGACAGCAAAATTCTGAACGGCACGATCGGCCAGCATCTGGTCGAAATCCGGCTTGGAATCGACGGCGTTACCGACATCGCGATGCTGAAATCACGAATCGACGATCGTTTGAATCAGATCAACAGCAGTCTTTCCGCCTACATGGCTCAGGAGGACAAGCGGTTCATTGAAGCAAAGGGTGCGCTTGACGCGCTGACCAACGAGATCCGCGACCTTGAGAGCACGACCACTCGCCTGCGCTCGGACCTCGAGGTGGAACATGAGCGCGCCATGCTTGACGTGCTGACCGGAATCCCCAATCGCCTTGGCTATGAAGCGCGTATCGAATCCGATTATGCGCGGTGGCATCGTCATGGTGGCAGCCTGTCGCTCGCGGTAATAGATGTCGACAACTTCAAGCAAATCAACGACAGCTACGGCCACGCCGCTGGCGACAAGGTGCTTACGACCATCGCCATACGACTGCAGGAACATCTGCGTGCGAGCGATCACCTGAGTCGGTTTGGCGGTGAGGAATTCCTGTTGATCCTGCCAGAAACGGGATTACGCGACGCCGAGGCCGTAGTCGACAAACTGCGCACCATGATCGCCAAATGCCGGTTCCACTATAAGACGATGCCGGTTTCGATTACCGTGTCTTGCGGGGTTGCCGAGTTCCAGGAAGGCGACTCAATCCAGCAGGTATTCGATCGGGCTGACGAAGCAATGTTTCTGGCCAAGCGCCGCGGCCGCAATCTGTGCCTCACCGAGCGCGAGTGCAGCGAAACCGCGGCCGCAGGCTAGCAGTCTCAACGACCCGCGGATCATCGCCGGCAAAGAATTGCGTTGATCATCCACTGGCGGTCCGTGACCTGGATCGCTACTATTAGCAGCGCCGGTGCGGACTCTTTCCACGGTCCCGGCCACCGTCGCGCCCGTAGCTCAGCTGGATAGAGTACTGCCCTCCGAAGGCAGGGGTCACAGGTTCAAATCCTGTCGGGCGCGCCAGCTTCTCTCTCGTTAGCGGGCTGCCACTGTGGCTGGTGCTTTGCCCGTAACACCGCACGATTGGCTTATACTACCGCGCCATCCAGCCAGTCGATTTCCGGGGAACCCAGCATGAGCGGCAAGCAGGACGAATCGTTCTTTCGCGGCATTTACTTCATGATGTCGGCGCTCGTCATACTGGCGATCGCCATCGTGTTCATCGCCAGCGAAATTTATCGTGACCACGCCGTCTCGCAGCAAACCGAGGCAGAGATTGCAGAGCGTATCCGTCCGATTGGGGAAGTGAACGTGAGCGGCGAAAAGATCTCCGCCGCAGCGACAAGTTCCGCCGCTCCCACCACGACCGATGCCGGCGAGCGAACCGTGCCGGTCGCTGACGCCGCCCCCGGGGAGGCTGAGTATCGCAAGATCTGCTTCACCTGCCACGAGCAAGGCATTGCCGGAGCCCCGAAGACTGGCGACCCTGCGGCTTGGGCGGAGCGTGCACCAAAGGGCGTGGAAGCGCTGCTGCATAGCGTCATCGAAGGCGTGAGCGGGCCAAACGGGGTGATGCTGCCGCGTGGCGGCATGGCCAGTCTGACCGATGCCGAACTGGAAGCGGCGGTGCGCTACATGCTCAGCCGCCTGCCGGATCAGGGCGGGATCTAGCCTGCAGATCTCGCCGTCCTTCGGCGCGAGACTGTCTTTACTTCGGTTGTAAACCGGCAAACGCGGCAATCAGCCATTTGGCGCCGCCGGTCGCGAAGTTGACCTGCACGCGTGCGTGTTCGCCGCTGCCTTCAAGGTGCAGCACGACGCCCTCTCCAAAGGTCCGATGCACCACCCTCTGCCCAAGGCGCAAACCGCCCGGTTCGTTGCCTGGTTCGATCGTCACTGTGTCGCGATAGGGACGGGGTGGCGCGGCGGTAAAGGCACGGCGCACCGGTTCGAGCAGTTCCGCCGGAATCTCGCGCAGAAACCGTGAGGGCTGCGGATAGAGATCGGTACCGTGCAGCCGCCGGCATTCGGCGTGACTCAGATAGAGCCGCTCCATCGCGCGCGTGATGCCGACATAGCAGAGGCGGCGCTCCTCTTCGAGTTCTGCCAAATTACCGCTGCTGCGCTGATGCGGGAACAGCCCTTCTTCAAGGCCGACGAGAAACACGCAGGGAAACTCCAGCCCCTTCGCCGAATGCAGTGTCATCAATTGCACGCTGTCCTCGAAGGCGTCCGCCTGTCCTTCGCCTGCTTCGAGTGCCGCATGCGCAATGAACGCCTGCAGTGGCAGCAGGTCGTTGTCCGGGTCGGGCTTGAAATCGCCGGCGGCGGTCACGAGTTCCTTGAGGTTCTCGATGCGATCGACGCCGCGTTCACCTTTTTCCTTCTGATAGTGCGCGATGAGACCGCTGCCATCGATCACCGCCTGCATCGCGGCGGCCAACGGCGCGGCGAGCACGCGCGCCTCCAGGGTGTCCAGCAGATACAGGAATGCCTGGAGCGCGCCGTGCGCCCGTGCCGGCAACTCGCGTCGCTCAACCAGGGTTCGCGCGGCGGCAAACAGATTGCTGCCGGATTCCCTTGCCCGTGCGCGCACCTGTTCGACCGTGCGCTGACCGATGCCGCGCACCGGGACATTGCAGACGCGCTCGAACGCGGCATCGTCGCCGCGATGTACCGCGAGCCGCAGATAGGCCATCGCATCCTTGATTTCAGCCCGCTCGTAGAAGCGGAAGCCGCCGTGCACGCGATACGGCACTCCGGCCTGGCGCAAGGCATCTTCGAACACCCGGGACTGGGCACTGACCCGATACAGCACCGCGCAATCGGCATAGCGTCTGCCGTGGCCATAGGCGTCCTTGATGCGCTCGACGCAATACTGCGCCTCCTCGAGCTCGTTGAACGCGGCGAACAGATTGAGCCGCGCGCCCTTGTCGCCGCTGGTCCAGAGCTCCTTGCCGAGGCGGTTGTCGTTGTTCGCGATCAGTGCATTGGCGGCGGCGAGGATCGTTCCTGTGGAGCGGTAGTTCTGTTCCAGCCGCAACAACGCGTGGCCCGGATAATCGCGGTGCAGATGCTGCATGTTCTCGACGCGCGCGCCGCGCCAACCGTAGATCGACTGATCATCGTCGCCAACTGCGAACAGATTGCCGTCGTCACCGACCAGCAGCCGCAGCCAGGCGTACTGGATCGCATTGGTATCCTGGAACTCATCGACCAGCACATGCCGAAAGCGCTCGCGATAATGCCGCAGCAGGGCCGGCGTGTCGCGCCAGAGCTCATGGGCCCGCAACAGCAGCTCGGCGAAATCGACCAGGCCACTGCGCTCGCACTGCTCCTGATAGGCACGGTAGATCCGGATCCGAATCGCGAGCAACGCGTCGGCATGGTCATCCAGATGTTCCGGGCGCAGCCCTTCGTCCTTGCGCGCATTGATGAACCACTGCGCCTCGCGCGCGCTCCACTGCTCCTCATCGAGTTGCAGATCGCGGATGGTGCGTTTCAGCAGCCGCAACTGATCCTCGCTGTCGAGGATCTGAAACTGCTCCGGCAGCTTCGCCTCGCGCCAGTGCGCGCGCAGCAACCGGTGGGCGATGCCGTGAAACGTGCCGACCCACATGCCCCGCATCGGCCGCTCAAGCAGCGCTTCGATGCGACCGCGCATTTCTGCCGCCGCCTTGTTGGTGAACGTCACGGCGAGAATCGAGTGTGGCGTCGCCTGGCCGGTTTCGATATACCAGGCCATGCGATGCACGAGAACGCGGGTCTTGCCGCTGCCGGCTCCCGCCAGCACCAGCACCTGCGGCGCATCCGCGGTGACCGCGGCGTGCTGCGCGGTATTGAGTGGATCGAGTAAAGGATTCGCCATCATGGCGGCATTGTACCGGGCACCGATCGCACTGTGCAGCGACGCCTGGTGCGCGCCGTTCAGTCGTCGCGCCGCACCGGACCGCGCAACGATTTCACCTTGCCGCGTTGGGTCTTGGCATCGACCCGCCGTTGCCGCGCGGCCTTGGTCGGTGCGGTAGGCTGGCGCGGGCGCGGCACATGCAGCGCCTTGCGGATCAGATCGGCAAGCCGGGTGAGCGCCTCAGTCCGGTTCTTGTCCTGACTGCGGAATCGTTGCGCCTTGATCACGATGACCCCGTCCGCGGTGATCCGCCGGTCGGCCAGCGCCAGCAACCGTTCCTGGCAGGCCTGCGGCAGCGACGAGGCACGAATGTCAAAGCGCAAGTGAATGGCGCTCGACACCTTGTTGACGTTCTGGCCGCCCGCGCCCTGGGCGCGGATCGCCTCGAGTTCGATCTCGTGCTCGGGGATGGCGAGGTCGCGGGTGATGGTCAACATGGCACGGCCATGATAAAGGAAGCAGCCAAAACACTGATGCGCATGCCAGAAGCGGGACCGCTACCGCAACCGCAGGCCAATCCGGGATTCAGGTATTGACGATGTTGGACAGGCTACGCAACTGGAGACGGCGCCGCGCCCTGCGCACGCACGCGATCCCGGCGCCACGCTGGCAACGGCTGTGTGCGTCGGTGCCTCTGCTGCATGCCTTCGAGCCCGTGGAGCAGCACCGACTGCACGAGCTCGCATCGATCTTCCTGTTCGAAAAGACCTTTCACGGCGTGCGCGGCGCCGTCGTGACCGATCAACAGCGCGAACTCATCGCCGGGTTTGCGGCGGTTCCGATCCTTGGGCTCGACAGCGACTGGTACGGCGGCTTCGTCGAGGTCATCGTCTATCCCGCTGAATTCCGCAGCCGGCACGAAGTGGCCGACGAGGCCGGCGTCGTCCATGTCATGGACAAGGTCCTGAGCGGTGAGTCGTGGCAACAGGGACCGGTCATACTGTCACTGGCCGATGTCGAGGATTCGCTGGAACTCGATGGCTACAACGTCGTCCTGCACGAGCTGGCACACAAGATTGACATGCGCAACGGTGACGCCAATGGCATGCCACCGCTGCACCACGACCTGGATCCCGCGGCGTGGACGCGCGCGTTTCGGACCGCGTTCGACACGCTGCGCGCGGAACTCGACGCCGGGCGTGAACCGCTGGTCGATCCCTACGCCGCCGAAGGACCGGATGAATTCTTCGCGGTATTCACCGAGGCGTTCTTCGAATGTCCGCGGGAAGTGCGCGACGAGTATCCGGAGGTTTATGCACAGCTTCGGGCCTTCTACCGGCAGGACCCGGCGTTGCGGAGCAGGCTATATCCTTAGGTTCCCGGCACGCTGCTGCTTCCCCGTCAGTTCCGCACGCGGCGAGGCAGCAGGCCGAGTACGCCAAGGCCACTCAGCAACAGCGGCAGTGCCGCCGGCAGCGGAACAACTGAGGAGCCATAGGCGGTCGCAAGCATCTGCAATTCGAGATTGCTGATGAGCCGGGGTTCGCCGTTGAAAACTGCCGGCTCCATCAGATAGCCACCGGATCAGCGCCGATCGGTGAGGATATACCGCCACCCCGAACGGCCAGTGTGCTTCCCGCACCCAGGTCGTCGAAGGTCACATTCACGGCGACAGCGCCCGGGTCTGGACGCTGGCACCAGGCAGGATCACCAGCAACACTCGCCACCCGCCGGCCAGTCACAGGGGTCTCGTTCGGAGCTTTTATCGTTGTAGTGGTGATAGCCTAACCGAGGGGCCCGCGGATAACGGGTGAACAGAGTCGCAGACGGGCGGGCCCGAATCATCGTCGTATCGGCCAAGCCGCATTCATTGGTGGGAGGAAGGACAGCATGCGTACCCAGGTTGTCATCATCGGTGGCGGGCCGTCCGGTCTGCTGCTGAGTCAGTTGCTGCATCTGGCGGGTATCGAAAGCGTCGTGCTCGAGCGGCAATCGCGCGAGCACGTGCTCAGCCGCATCCGTGCCGGCGTGCTGGAACAGGGCATGGCGGACCTGCTGCGCCAGGCCCAGGCCGGCGATCGGATGGATCGCGAAGGCTTCATCCACGACGGCACGCAACTGGAATTGTCCGGTGTCGGCTGCCGCATCGACTTCCGCAAACTGACCGGGCGCGCGGTGATCGTGTATGGTCAGACCGAGCTGACCCGCGATCTCTACGACGCCCGGGATCGGCTCGGCGGCCGGGTCCTGCATGACGTTCAGGATGTCACGCTGCATGGCCTCGATGGTGACGCACCTTACGTCAGCTACCGCGTTGGCGACACCCGGCAGCGGCTGGCCTGTGACTTTGTCGCCGGCTGTGACGGCTTCCACGGCGTCAGCCGCCAGAGCATTCCGCACGCGTTGCGCCGCGAGTATCACCGGGTCTATCCCTTCGCCTGGCTCGGCGTGCTGTCGCAGACGCCACCGGTCAGCGCGGAACTCATCTATGTCGCGCACGATCGCGGCTTTGCCCTGTGCTCGATGCGCAACGCCAAGCTCAGCCGCTATTACGTGCAATGCGATCCGGCCGATGCCGTCGAGCAATGGCCCGACGAACGCTTCTGGGAGGAACTGAAGCGACGCATCCCGGAAGCGGCCGCCGATCGCATCGTCACCGGGCCGGCGCTCGAGAAATCGATTACCCAATGCCGTAGCTTCGTTGCCGAACCGATGCAATGGGGCCGCCTGTTCCTTGCCGGCGACGCCGCCCACATCGTGCCGCCGACCGGCGCCAAGGGACTCAACCTCGCCGCCTCGGATATCCACTATCTGGCCACGGGCCTGCGCCAGTACTATCAGGACCGCGACTTTTCCGGGCTCGAGCGCTACTCCGAGCGTGCGCTCGCGCGCGTCTGGCAGGCCGAGCGCTTTTCCTGGTGGATGAGCACGCTGCTGCACCGCTTTCCGGAACACGACGCGTTCGACCGGCGCATGCAGCGTGCGGAGCAGGAGCAACTCATCCGTTCGGACACCGCACAGCGCCTGCTCGCCGAGAATTATGTCGGCCTGCGCTATTGATGGTGCTGAAGAGGCTTGAAATCTCCGGACAAATCGCCATATTTGCCGCCGGGTTCCATCGGACGCACTGCCACCATGCCGATCTACGAATATTCCTGTAACGCCTGCGGTCACCACCTCGAAATCATGCAGAAGGTAAGCGATCCGCTGGCGACCGATTGCCCGGCCTGCGGCAGGGCGGAACTGCGCAAGCTGATTTCCCGCGCCGGCTTCCAGCTCAAGGGCGGCGGCTGGTACGTCACCGATTTCCGCGACAACAAGAACAAGCCCACCCCGGCCAAGACCCCGGACGAAGCAACCGCCAAATCCACCGACGGCGCGGACAAGAAACCGGCGGCGACGGAAACTAAGGCGACGACCGGCGACGCCTGACCCGCCAGCAACGGCGGATACGATCGAACCAGGCGACGCCCGGCATGGCGTCGCCCCTGTTGTTGCCGCTCTCAACCCGAGTCCGTATCATCCCCGCCTTCCTTCTGCCCCGGGTTGTCCGGCAACGACATGAGCATGCGAACACATTATTGCGGACGGATCACCGAGGCACTGATCGGCGGCGAAGTCGCGGTCTGCGGTTGGGTCCATCATCGCCGGGATCACGGCGGGGTCATCTTCCTCGATCTGCGCGATCGCGAGGGTCTGGTCCAGGTCGTGTTCGATCCGGATACCCCGGCGAGCTTCGCGGTCGCCGAGCGCGTGCGCTCGGAATTCGTGTTGCGGGTCAAGGGCGTCGTGCGCCGGCGTCCGGAAGGTACCGCGAACGAGACGCTGACGACCGGTCAGGTCGAGATCCTCGGGCGGGAACTGGAAATCCTGAACAGCGCGGAGACGCCGCCGTTCCAGCTCGATGACCCGTCGATCCACGAGGATGTCCGCCTCGGCAACCGAGTGATCGACCTGCGCCGCGCGCCGATGCAGGCCAATCTCCGCCTGCGGGCGAAGGCCGCCGGTACGCTGCGGCGCTTCCTCGACGAGCACGGTTTCCTCGAGATCGAGACGCCGATGCTGACCAAGGCGACCCCCGAGGGCGCGCGCGACTATCTCGTGCCGAGCCGCACCCATCACGGCCATTTCTTCGCCTTGCCGCAATCGCCGCAATTGTTCAAGCAGCTGCTGATGATGGCCGGCATGGATCGCTACTATCAGATCGTCCGTTGTTTCCGCGACGAGGATCTGCGCGCCGATCGCCAGCCCGAATTCACCCAGCTCGATATCGAGACCTCGTTCCTCGACGAACACGAGCTGATGGCGTTGATGGAACAGATGATCCGCACGCTGTTCCGCGAGACGCTGGATCTGGAACTGCCACCGTTGCCGCGGCTGAGTTACGCCGAGGCGATGGCACGCTACGGCTCGGACAAACCGGATCTGCGGGTCTCGCTCGAACTGGTCGAGATTGGCGATCTGGTACGCGCGGTCGAGTTCAAGGTGTTCTCCGGGCCGGCCAATGATCCGGCGGGCCGGGTCGCCGCGCTGCGCGCGCCGGGCGGCAACAGCAAGCTGACCCGCAAGCAGATCGATGACTACGCCGAATGGATCGCGATATTCGGCGCGAAAGGCCTGGCCTACATCAAGGTCAACGATGCCGCCTCTGGCCGCGACGGACTGCAATCGCCGATCCTCAAATTCCTGCCGGACGAGGTCCTCGCCGCGATCCTGCAACGCACCGGTGCCGAGACCGGCGATGTGATCTTCTTCGGCGCCGATACCAGCGCCGTCGTCAACCAGGCGCTCGGCGCGTTGCGCCTGAAGCTCGGTCACGATCTGGGCGTCACCCGGCCCGGCTGGTTTCCGCTGTGGGTCTGCGATTTCCCGATGTTCGAATGGAACGCCGAGCCAAAGCGCTGGGACTCGCTGCATCATCCGTTCACCGCACCGCAGGTCGCCTCGATCGAAGAGCTGTGCGCCAATCCCGGCGCGGCGCTGTCGCGCGCCTATGACATGGTGTTGAACGGCACCGAGATCGGCGGTGGCTCGATCCGTATCCACGATCGCAAGATGCAACAGGCGATCTTCGACCTGTTGGGCATCGGCCCCGAGGAAGCCGACCACAAGTTCGGGTTCCTGCTGCGCGCGTTGGCGCAAGGCTGCCCGCCGCACGGCGGCATCGCCTTCGGTCTCGACCGCCTGGTGATGCTGATGGTGGGCGCAAGTTCGATTCGCGATGTGATCGCGTTCCCCAAGACCCAGACCGCAAGCTGTCCCCTGACGGAAGCGCCGACCGAGGTCACCGAGGCTCAGTTGCGCGAACTCGGCATCCGCCTCGCCAAACCGCTGCGCTGAGCGAACCAGCGACGGTTGCGGTCCACCCGCCGGCGCCTCGTCGTCGGTGCCCATGGATTTCTTGTCGAGAGTCTGACGGTCGAGTATCGCTTGCGTACGATTTCCAGTACCGTCGTAAGCGTATTCCCACACACCATACGCGCCATCGGCATCCGTCAGGAGGCTCATGACATCGTAATCAAAGGACTCATCGTACGTGCTGCTCAGCTGATCGGTCAGATCCAGTACTTTATCGGCCGCGTCATACGCCAAGTCTCGATCCGGGACCGCGGAAAAATAAACCTGGCACCTTTTTCGCTGGAGTGACGAAGCTACGGTCTGCGGGTCTGTTCATCCAGCCACCCGGCGGCCTGGTCCGGTGTCCATTTGTCGTCGTCACGGTCCACCATGAGGTTGGCCTGCCGCATGTGCGCCACATCAATGCGCCCCAGCATCTCCTGAAGTGCACCCACCACGGCGGCATCTGTGGCCACCCGGGGGCTGAGCAGCACCACCGCGTCATACGGTGGAAAGGCGTGACGCGGGTCATCCAACACCACCAGGTCGTAGGCAGCAATCCGTCCGTCTGATGAGAACGCGGTGATGATGTCTACTTTGTTTTCCACCACCGCGGGATACATGAACGTGGAGTCAAAGCTGACGGTCTCCCTGAACGCCAGCCCATACGTCTGTTGCAGCGTGCGCCATTCCGGGCGCTGAAAGAACTCGTAGTCGCTGCCCACCGCAAGCAGAGGGGCATGATGGGTCAGGTCCTGCACCGTGGCGATGCCCAGCTGTGTGGCGCGGTCCCGGCGCATAGCCAGCGCGTACGCGTTTTCAAAACCCAGGGCGCCCAGCAGGCGGACGCCATGGCGGTCTGCAAGCCAACCGGCCAACTCTGCCAGAACCTTCCAAGGCGGCGCCTTGTCCTGGCGTTTCATGGCGTTGGCCCACAGCGTTCCGCTGTAGTCCACGTACACATCAATCTCACTGCGGCACAGTGCATCAAACGCCACGGTGGACCCCAGACTGTCCGCGCGGGTGACGACCAGGCCTGCGGCGCGCAGGTGGCGCTCCATGAGGGCAGCCAGAATGTACTGCTCGGTGAAGGTCTTGGCGCCCACCCTGACGCTGGTCACCGGCGCACTTTGGCTCGCGGCGCCGGCAGAGGTCTGCGGAGCAACGACCTGACGTGTGTCAGGCGGCCGCGAGGTGGCCAGGTGCGGCCACAAAGACCCTGTCACCAGCACCACCACCAGGGCACCAAGTCCCAGGACCGTGTGCATGGGCCGCCGCAGCCTGGCGCCGCGTTCGGCAAGGGCCAGCAGCAGGTCGATCAGCAACGCCAACGCTGCGGCCAACACGCACCCCACCATGACCGCTGTCCAGTTGCGCGTCTGTAGGCCACCAAAGATGTAGTTGCCCAGGCTGGTCTGCCCCACCGGTGTGGACAGGGTGGCAATGCCCACCACCCACACGGCGCTGGTACGCACCCCGGCCACAATGATGGGCAGGGCCAATGGAATCTCCACCAGACGCAACATCTGACCGGGCGTGAGGCCCAGCGCGTTGGCTGCCTCGGTGAGGTTGGGATCCACTTGGGAAATGCCGGTAACGGTGTTCCGAAGGATGGGCAACATGCTGTAGAGCACCAGAGCCACCAGCGCCGGCAGAAATCCAAATGATTTCAGCAGTGGCACCATCAACGCAAGAAGTGCCAGGCTGGGAATGGTCTGAATCACCCCCGCGCTGCCCAGCACCACCGCTGCTGCCCGAGGTCGGCGGACCACCAGCAGCGCCATTGGAAGACTGATGCACAGGCCCAACAACAACGCCACACCGCACAGCAGCATGTGTGCGCCCATGTATTCGGGAAGGTGCTCAAGCTGTTCGGACAGGCTGGCGGACATCAAGCGGCACCTGACACCAGCCGGCCCAGGCGTTCGACCTGCAGGCGGGGAGTTTCCAGCAAGGCGCGAACGCGGTCACTGCTGGGCGCATGGAGCAATTGCGCAGGCGTGCCAAGTTGCAGCAACACACCGGCATGCATCACCGCCACCTGGTCCCCCATGAGCAATGCCTCGGTCATGTCATGGGTGACCAAGACCGTGGTCAGGCCCAGGTCCACATGCAGTTGGCGAACCTGTGTGGCCAGGCCCTCGCGTGTGACCGGATCCAGCGCGCCAAAGGGCTCATCCATCAGCAGAATACGCGGCCTCGGCGCCAAGGCCCGTGCCACGCCCACCCGCTGTTGCTGGCCGCCGGACAGCTCCGCGGGAAACCGGTCTCCAAAGACCTGCGGGGCAAGTCCCACCATCTCCAGCAGCGTGTTCACCCGTGCGTGGATGTCCGCCGCGGAACAGCCCATCAGGCGCGGCAGCAGCCCCACGTTTTCGGCCACAGTCATGTGTGGAAACAGGCCAAAGCGTTGAAAAACCGTGCCCACGCTGCGGCGCAGGGCAATGGCATCCACGGTGGCAACGTTGCGGCCGTCCACCAACACTGTGCCTGAGGTTGGGTCTACCCGGCGGTTCACCAGTTTGAGGGTGGTGGTCTTGCCACTTCCGGATTCGCCTACCAACACCAGCATCTGTCCGGCAGCCACGGTCAGGCTGAGATCCTGCAGCGCAACGCCGCCGGGATAGGTCACCTGGACGCAGTGCAGTTCAATCACGGGTCCACAACCATGCTCCGCGGAATCTCTGTCATCTTGGTGGCAATCATGGCGGTGTAATGCAACGGCTGGCCGGCAATGCCGTAGCGGTGAATGTAGCGTCGGGTGGCTTCCAGCCGCACCACCCTCTCCTCCACCATTCGCCGAAGAAGCTCCGAGAAGCCGTGGGTGTAACGCGCATCCAGGAACTCTTCCTTGATGTTGAACGCCAGCGCCCCGCCGGGGCGCACAAAGCTTGCGGCGTTGTAGTACGCCAACGCGGGAATGTCACAAAAACCCAGTGCTGCCACGGATACCAGGGCGTTGGGCCTCATGTCATTGAGCCTGGCCTTGGTGGTGGCGGAAGGCTGACAGAGATCGTCCACGATGTAGTCCGTGTACACCCCAGGACGGTCGCGCGCGGCGGCCATCCTGGCTTCCGGAAGAATGTCCAGACCCACCACGCGGCTGGCCCCCGCACGACGCAGCTCTTCTGCCACGATGCCATTGCCGGCGCCCAGATCCAGCACCCGCAACGGTTCCTGCGGCCAGTCAGGCTCGGTGCGCAGGTCCTTCAGCAGGCCCACCACGCGCCGTGGCGAGTCGCACTTCATCAGCCCGTAGAACAGCGCCTCATACAAACCTGGGCGCTCGTAGATGTGCGCGTAGTCATGAAAGCGCACCTTGCTCCACTCGCCGTTCTCAAGAATCTCGCACCACTCTTCGTCCTGCGGGGTGTCTTTTTCTACGTTTGGGAGTCGTATCCGGCCTGTCCACCGTTCATCCACCTGCCAAACACGGGCTGCTGTTTTTTCGTCGGACATTTTCCTCTCCAGGATGTGGGTTTATCGGAAAGAGCCACAGCGAGGGAGCCGCCCAAGGTGCTCTCCCGAACAGCCCTCCCGCACTCTGCGTGAGAACAGAATTGTCGCACGAAGCACTCCCACCCCAAAAAAAGCGCACCAGTGAGCACGGTCACCGCTTTTGATGGTGATTCTGCACGTGGCGATCAAGTTTGGTGATGGTTTGAGCAGGATCCCCTCGGGGGGAGTCTCCGGTTATCAGACCAGGAGACCTCCCAAGTGTGCCACGTCGTTCTGCAAGATCCCGCTTTTTTTTCGTTTTCTTTCCCACATCGATCAAGGAACTCGCCGCTGCAATTCGGCTTCGGGGTTGCCGGGCGTGTGAGGGGCCGCTGCATGTCGCAAACTATCCGCGTAAGCCCCGAGGCTTGAGCTTCCCCCGAAAATTCGTCTGCCAAAGGTGAACTAAAATCGAAGACACTTTTGGAAGACAGGAAATGAACATACCGAAACAGACGTACACGATAGAGTTCAAGGAACTGGCGGTAAAGCGCGTCTCTGGAGGGCAAACGGTTGGCGCGGTTTGCAAGGAACTCGGGCTGCGCGATCAGACGCTGCGCAACTGGGTGACGGCGGCGAAACAAGGCAGACTCCAGGGGGCAGGCAGCCGTGTGGTGACGGCCGAGGAAATGGAGCTTTCGCGGCTGCGCGCGGAAAACGTCCGGCTCAAGCGGGAGACCGAAATCCTAAAAAAAGCGGCGGCGTACTTCGCGAAAGATGTTCTGTGAAGTACGCCTGGATTGCCGGACAAGGCAAGGCGTTTGCGTTGTCCGCAATGTGCGAGGTGCTCGACGTCAGCATCAGTGGTTATCGCGCCTGGAAGCGCGGTGGCGCACCGGACCGCCAGCGCCTGACCGATGGCCGGATGCTGGTCCTGATCCACTCGATTCACGCCGAACTCAAAGGCGCCTATGGCAGCCCGCGCATGGTGCGCGAACTGCGTGCGCGAGGCTTTTCGGCCAGCAAGGCTCGCGTCGAACGGCTGATGCGCGACCACCGCCTCCAGGCCCGCCACAAGCGGCGTTACCGGGCCACGACGGACTCGAAGCATGGCCTGCCGGTGGCGGAGAACCTGCTGGCCAGAAACTTCTCGCCGACATCGCCGAATCAGGTCTGGACCTCGGACATCACCTATCTCTGGACGGATGAAGGCTGGTTGTACCTGGCGATCGTGCTCGATCTGTTCAACCGCGAGATCGTCGGCTGGTCGCTGAAGCCGCGTATGACGGTGGACATCGTGACCGACGCGCTGAGCATGGCCTGGTTCAGGAAGCGGCCGGCCCCGGGGCTGGTACATCACTCTGATCGCGGCAGCCAGTACGCCAGCCAAGCCTTTCAGGATCAGCTCGAAGGGTACGGCATGACCTGCTCGATGAGCCGCAAGGGCAACTGCTGGGACAACGCGCCGACGGAGAGCTGGTTCAACAGTTTCAAGAACGAGCGGGTGCATGGCATTCGCTACGCGACCCACGCTGAGATCAAGGCTGCCGCCTTCGAATACATCGAGGTCTTCTACAATCGAAAACGTCGGCATTCCACCCTCGGCTATAAGTCGCCAGTTCAGTTCCTGGAACACTGGCTCAAGGTGCAGCATCAGGAACAATTGGTAGCATGAAACCCACCCGTTGGCAGACGAAAAACCGAGGGAAGCCTCTCTGAAAGCGCTTTATCGCAGCCGCTGGCATGTAGAACTGGATCTGCGCAGCATCAAGACCACCCTGGGCCTTGAAGTGTTCAGCTGTAAGACGCCGGAGATGGCGACCAAGGAGATTTGGGTCTATCTGCTGGCCTACAACCTGATCCGGCTGGTCATGGCACAAGCGGCGCTGCTTGCCGATCGGTTACCCCGTGCACTGAGCTTCAAACACACTGTCCAGCTGTGGCTGGCCTGGAACCAGCGTGCACCGGATAGCGACGATATGCAGCTCTCCGTTCTGTTTGTCTTGATCGCTCAACAACGAGTCGGTGACCGCCCCGGACGAGTCGAGCCAAGAGCCATCAAACGACGACCGAAACCCTATCCACTGCTCACCAATCGACGACTCGAGGCTAGGGCGCACATCAGGCTTCATGGGCATCCGAAGAAGCTTAAGTAAGTGCCATTCGGGTCAGTACCCTTAAACCACCTGGCCACGTTCAAGGGGTGACACGTTTAACCAGTTCGGCGTTGTCGCGTGAAAGGGTGGCGATCCTGCGTACGGCGGGAGAACAAATTAGCTGTGGCCCAAGAACAACCGCATCTTGACATGGGTAATAATGGTGTTTATTCTCCCGATACTCTTAGGCGTCGGAGGAGCATCAATTGGCACTAACAAAGATCTCAGGTCCGGTTATCAACTTCAGGCAGTCCACCGAAGTCAAGAGCGCGACATCCACGTCGGGCGCATTTGGGATGGGGCGCACGACGATGAAGACCGAGAAAGCCTTCACTTTTCGCGTCGGCAATCGACCCGTGTCAATGAAATTTCCCAGTGGCGACATCGATTTGACCGATGGCGATCAGGCAACAGTTGTCGGCCAAGACAGCAGCAGCGGGATCAAGGGAATCCTTGTTCGCAATGATGGTACCGGCATCACCTACGGGATTAGCATGTCGTACTGGCTGGGGTGGGGTATCGCGCTGACGGTTCTCGGGTTTTTATTGTTGGCGGCACTCATCGGCATCGTTCTATTACCGGTTGGTCTCTACATGCTTTACAAGGCGTATCAGCGCAAACAGGCTGAGGCGTTGCTCGCGACCTAGAACGGATACACACAGGCACACGCACTCCGACACAAACAGGGCGCACGCAGCGTTAAAGAGCGTTAAAGAGCGTTAAAGGGTCACCCATTAGCCCTGTGGGCTGTGGGGAAATCCGGGGACAGCCACCTTTTCAGCCGACTGTCTCGAACCTGCCCGCTTACCCATCCGCGTGACCAATGCCCTGAACCACCCCGATCTCAGCAATACGACGGCCGCTTCGGTGCGATGACGCGGCTCCTGGGCCCGAATGGCTTGACCACGCTCTAGCCAAAATGGTGTCAGGTTTATTTTGTTGGCTTGACGGTCATCGGGTGGAACGTTAGAAACGGACTGACGCGCAATGGTAGGGCCAGGGAGGTTCCGCAATGCCACGTTACTGTCGTGCATTCATCACCGATTACCCCTATCACATTGTGCAACGCGGCCATGATCGCCAACCGGTCTTCGCGAAGGATCGGGTTCGACCTTAGCTGCGATCTTTGTTACCAACCCTAGCCCGTTCGAAAAGTCTCTGACAGAGTTTGCTTCCGAGCCGCCGGCAACGGTCTTCGCGTATCTGGTGCCTATCACGGTAAGAGAAGCAGTACTGGTTCGTGATAGGAGATGGCGGTGGTTCGAAGATCAGTTAGAGAAACAGAACCCGAACATATGGGATCTTGCGCGCAATGAAGCCATTCGTTAATTCCAAACCGATCAAAGGGGTCCGTCGGACCAAATGAGGTCAGTACCCTTATCCGTTCAAAAACCGGTTTAAGGGTACCTTACACGTTTCGCTGGCGCGCCGTGCTGGCTAGGGCGCGATGATCGCCGGCCAACATGCGCCAGAGGATCGCGAGTGCTCCCACCCCGATCGCGAAAGCGACGAGGATATCGAGCAGGGTGAAACCGGCTTGCCGCTGCTCCATGGGCAAAGTTCCATCGTTACGGGCGCGGCGATTATGCGCGAGCGCGCGCGCGAAAAAAACGTGCGGGAATATGCATGAAGTGGCGAACGGTCGAAGAACACGGGCGACGTTGTCTGGAGCACCAGGCACTCGCGCTGAGTCGGCGGCGCCCATTGCAAAGGTGTATCGACAACACTAAGCTGCGCGCCAACAATCGGGTTCGAGTAGCGGCGGGGCGAAGTGCACGACATTGCGGTAACGACGGATGCGGTGGTGTTTCGGGTCGGAAATGCGGCCCTCGAAGTTCTGTTGATCGAGCGGGCGCACCCGCCGTTTGCCGGGCATTGGGCACTGCCTGGCGGCTTTCTCGAAGCGGGTGAAACGCTCGATACCTGCGCCGCGCGCGAACTGGCCGAAGAAACCGGTCTTGCCAACGTCTATCTCGAACAGTTGTACACCTTCGGCGATCCGGGTCGCGATCCACGCGGCCGCACGGTCACCGTGGCCTACCTCGGACTTGCCGCCGGTGACGGCGAGCCGCTCGACGCCGCGAGCGATGCGGCCGCGGCGCGCTGGTTCCGGGTCGATGCGCTGCCGGCGCTCGCGTTCGATCATGATCGGATCATCGCCTGCGGCATCGAGCGCTTGCGCGGCAAACTGCGTTATGCGCCGATCGCGTTGCACCTGCTGCCGCCGCAGTTCACGCTGACCGAATTGCAACGCGTGTATGGTTTGATCCTTGACCGCGAGCTCGACAAGCGTAATTTCCGCAAACAGATCCGCAACCACGGCATCATCGAGGCGACCGGCCGCCAGCAGCGCAACGGCAGCAGTCGGCCGGCGATGCTGTATCGCGTCGCCGTGCCAGCAACCGGGAGATGAGCCGATGACCACCAATTCCACTGTGCTCGCGAACGTCGCGCTGCCGCAATTCGACGTGCCGTTCACCACCGTGACCGATATTCCCGCGGCCGAGCGCGACGCGCTGCGTGACGAAATCAAGCAATTGCTGCGCGCCCAGGATGCCGTGCTGGTCGCGCACTATTACACCGAGCCGGCGCTGCAAGCGCTGGCCGACGAAACCGGCGGCCATGTCTCCGATTCGCTCGACATGGCGCGGTTCGGCCATGAGCACCAGGCCAGCACGCTGGTCGTCGCCGGCGTCCGCTTCATGGGCGAAACGGCGAAGATCCTGAATCCGGAAAAGCGCGTACTGATGCCGGACCTGCACGCCGAGTGCTCGCTCGATCTCGGTTGCCCGATCGATCGCTTCGCGGCGTTCTGCGACGAGCACGCCAATCGCACCGTGGTCGTCTATGCGAACACCAGCGCCGCAGTCAAGGCGCGCGCCGACTGGATGGTGACCTCCGGCAGCGCCGAGGCGGTCATCATGCACCTGAGCGATCGCGGCGAGAAGATCCTGTGGGCGCCGGATCGCTATCTCGGCGAATACATCCAGCAGAAGACCGGCGCCGACATGCTGCTCTGGCCGGGCTCGTGCGTCGTGCACGAGGAATTCAAGGCGCGCGAGCTGCATGAGCTGGTGCAGGCGCATCCCGGTGCCGAGATTCTGGCGCACCCGGAATCGCCGCCGTCGGTACTCGAACTCGCCGACTACATCGGCTCGACCACCGGCATCATCCAGGCGGCGCGGCGCAGCAAGGCGCGCGAATTGATCGTCGCGACCGATCGCGGTCTGTTCCACAAGATCCGTGAAGTCGTGCCGGACAAGATCCTGCTCGAGGCGCCGACCGCGGGGCACGGTGCCACCTGTAGCAGTTGTGCGCACTGCCCATGGATGGCGATGAACGATCTGCGCAAGCTCGCCGCGACCTTGCGCGCAGGCAACAATGAAATCACCGTCGCGCCGGCGATCGCGACGCGCGCGGTCGTGCCGATCAAGCGACTGCTCGATTTTTCCAAGCAACACCAGACCCGTATTTACGGCGCCAACGACGCATAGCGAGGAGCCACCGAGAGAGACGACCATGGCGGGACACAGCAAGTGGGCAAACATCAAGCACCGCAAGGGCAAGCAGGACGCCAAGCGCGGCAAACTGTATTCGCGGCTGATCCGTGAAGTGACCATCGCCGCGCGCATGGGCGGCGCCGATACCAGCGGCAATTCGCGGCTGCGCGCGGCGATCGACAACGCGCTGTCGAACAACATGCCGAAGGATACGATCGAGCGCGCCGTCGCCCGCGGCGCCGGCGAGTCCGACGGCGCAAATGTCGAGGAGGTGCGTTACGAGGGTTACGGGCCGGGCGGCATCGCGGTGATGGTCGATTGCATGACCGACAACCGCAACCGCACCGTCGCCGACGTGCGCCATGCCTTCACCAAATATGGCGGCAACCTCGGCACCGATGGCTCGGTCGGCTATCTGTTCCGCAAGCGCGGTGTCCTCAACTTCCCCGCCGGCACCGACGAGGACGCCTTGCTCGCCGCGGCGCTCGAAGCCGGCGCTGAGGATGTCGTCGCCGATACCGAAGGTGCGTTCGAGGTGCTGACCGATGCCGATGACATGGTGACGGTCAAGGAGGCGCTGATCGCCGCCGGCCACGCGCCCGAATCGGCCGAAGTGACGATGCACGCCGCGACCACCACCAGTCTCGACCTCGATACCGCGACCCGGCTGATGAAGATGCTCGATCTGCTCGACGATCTCGACGATGTACAGAAGGTCTACTCCAATGCCTCGATCAGCGCCGATATTCTCGAGCAATTGTAGGTCGACGTGAGTATCGTGCTCGGCATCGACCCTGGTTCGCGCGTTACCGGTTATGGCGTCATCCGCACCGAGCACAATCGCATGGACTGTCTCACCGCCGGCACCATCCGCACCGGGGACGGCGCCGCGGCCGAGCGCTTGCGGCTGATCTTCCGTGGCCTGTCCGAGGTGATTGCCGCGCACGGTCCCGACCAGGCGGTCGTGGAGAAGGTATTCATGCATGAGAACCCCAGCTCGGCGTTGAAGCTCGGTCAGGCCCGCGGCGTCGCCATCGTTGCCGCCGGCTGCGCCGATCTGCCGGTATTCGAATACTCGGCGACACAGATCAAGCAGGCCGTCGTCGGCCGCGGTCATGCCGACAAGAAACAGGTGCAGCACATGGTGACGATATTGCTCCAGCTGCAAAGCCGGCCGGTGGCCGATGCCGCCGACGCGCTCGCCGCCGCCATCTGTCACATCAACACCCAGGCCGGCCAGCAGCGCATCGCGGCCGGGCACGGCATGCGCTTCGGACGGCGGCGATGATCGGCAGCCTGCGCGGCAAGCTGACCGCGAAACATCCGCCACTGCTGCTCATCGAGGTCAACGGCATCGGCTACGAAGTGCAGGCGCCGCTGCCGACGATCTACCGATTGCCGCCGTTGCAGCAGGAGGTGTTCCTCTACATCCATCATCTGGTGCGCGAGGACGCACAACAGTTGTTCGGCTTCGGCAACGACGACGAGCGGCAGTTGTTTCGCAGCCTGCTGAAGGTCAACGGCGTCGGTGCGAAGATGGCACTGGCGATCCTGTCCGGCATCGGCGCCGAGGATCTGACGCAATGCGTGCGTGACGGCGATGCCGCGCGTCTGACCCGGGTGCCGGGCGTCGGCCCGAAGACCGCGCAACGTCTGCTGGTCGAACTGCGTGATCGTCTGCCGGAACTCGACGGCGAGAGTGATGGCCCGTTGGTGACGACCGCCGCGTCCGGCACCGTCGATCCGGTCGCAGACGCGATCAGCGGACTGATCGCGCTTGGCTACAAGCCGCAGGAGGCGAGCCGGTATGTGCATGGCATCGATTGTCGCGACAAGCGCAGTGAAGACATCATCCGCGAAATATTGAAGAGTCTGGTGCGCGCCGGATGAGCAACGATCCCGAACGCTTGCTGACCGCGGTCGCCGCGGATCCGGAACGCACCGAAGAACTGTCGATCCGCCCGTTCAAGCTGGCTGACTACATCGGCCAGCGCGCGGTCCATGAGCAACTGGAGATCTTCATCGGTGCCGCGCGCGGCCGGCGCGACGCGCTCGATCACGTGCTGATCTTCGGCCCGCAGGGTCTCGGCAAGACGACCCTGGCGCACATCATCGCCAACGAACTCGGCGTCAATCTGCGCCAGACGTCGGGGCCGGTGCTGGAGCGGCCGGGCGATCTCGCGGCGCTACTGACCAATCTCGAACCGCGCGACGTGCTGTTCATCGACGAGATCCACCGGCTGAGTCCGGTGGTCGAAGAGATTCTTTACCCCGCACTCGAGGACTTCCAACTCGACATCATGATCGGCGAGGGCCCGGCAGCGCGCGCGCTGAAGCTCGATCTGCCGCGCTTCACGCTGGTTGGCGCGACCACGCGTGCGGGTCTGCTGACCTCGCCGCTGCGCGATCGCTTCGGCATCGTGCAGCGGCTCGAGTTCTACACCAGTGCCGACCTGGCGCGCATCGTCACGCGCTCCGCCGGCATCCTCGCGGTCGCGATCGACGAACACGGCGCGCACGAGATCGCGCGCCGCTCGCGTGGCACGCCGCGCATCGCGACCCGTCTGCTGCGGCGCGTGCGCGACTTCGCCGAGGTCAAGGGCGACGGCCGCATCACGCGGGAGCTGGCGAATCGCGCGCTCGATCTGCTCGATGTCGATGAGCATGGTTTCGACATGATGGATCGCAAGCTGTTGCTCGCCATCGTGCAGAAGTTCGACGGCGGCCCGGTCGGCATCGATTCGCTGGCAGCGGCCATCAGCGAGGAGCGCGGCACGATCGAGGATGTGCTCGAACCGTTTCTGATCCAGCAGGGCTTTCTGATGCGCACCGCGCGCGGGCGCATGGCGACGCGGCTGGCCTGGGAGCATTTCGGCTTGCTGCCGCCGGCGAAAGTGCCGCACGCCGGCGACCTGTTCGACGCCGGCGACGCCGGAGTGCCGTGATGTCGCGCGCACCCCACACGCGTCCGCTCCGGGTCTACTACGAGGACACCGATGCCGGTGGCGTCGTCTATCACGCCGGCTATCTCCGCTTCATGGAGAGGGGTCGCACCGAATGGCTGCGCACGCTCGGTTTCGAACAACGGCGACTGGCGCAGGAGCAGGGCCTTCTGTTCACGCTGCGCCGGATGGAGATCGATTTCATGATGCCGGCGCGGCTCGACGCGGAACTCGTCGTCGCAACAAGGGTCCAGCGCTTGCGACCCGCCAGTATCGAGTTCGAACAACTGGTACAGGATCCGCAAGGCAACGATCTGTGCCGCGCGATCGTGCTGTGCGCCTGCGTCGAAGCGACGCGGTTCCGACCAACAGGCATTCCACAATCCATCGCGGAGGCAATTTCGGGTGGCAACTGATCTTTCCATCATCAGCCTGATCCTCGGGGCATCGGTCCTGGTCAAGGCGGTCATGCTGGCGTTGCTGGTCGCGTCGGTGATGTCCTGGGCGCTGATCGTGCGCAAGCGCAGTGAGATGCGCGCGGCGAAGCTCGAAGCCAAGCGCTTCGAGGACACGTTCTGGGCCACCGAGGATCTGACCAGCCTGTACAGCCGCATCAGTTCCGGCCGCCAGGCACGCGAAGGCATGGAGCGCATCTTCGAAGCGGGCTTTCGCGAATTCGCGCGCTTGCGCAAGCGTGAAGGCATCCCGCCGATGGCCGTCCTCGAAGGCGCGCAGCGTTCGATGCGGATCGCGCTGAACCGGCAGATCGAGGAACTCGAACTCAATCTGCCGTTCCTTGCCACGGTCGGCTCGGTGAGTCCCTATGTCGGTCTGTTCGGCACGGTCTGGGGCATCATGAATTCATTCAAGTCGCTCGCCAATGTCGGCCAGGCGACGCTGGCGATGGTGGCACCGGGTTTGTCGGAGGCATTGATCGCGACCGCGATGGGCCTGTTCGCGGCGATCCCGGCGGTGATCGCATTCAACCGCTATGCAACCGACATCGATCGGCTGTACAGCCGCTACGACATCTTCATCGATGAGTTCTCGTCGATCCTGCAACGCCAGGTGCATGCATGAAACAGCAGCGCCATGGTAAGCGTCTGATGTCCGACATGAACGTCGTGCCGTACATCGACGTCATGCTGGTGCTGCTGATCATCTTTATGATCACCGCGCCGCTGGTGACGCAGGGCGTTAAGGTCGAATTGCCGGAAGCACCGTCGAAGCCGATCGACAACGAACAGCAGGAACCGGTGACGGTATCGGTCGATCAGAGCGGTGCCATCTATTTCGACTGGGGTGGCGCTCGTGGCGATGCCGCGAAACCCATCGATGAAGAAACGTTGCAGGCGCGTGTCGCCGCGTTTCACAAGAATCAGCCGGAGGCGTCGATTTACGTCCGCGGCGACCGCGCGGTCGACTATGGCCGGGTCGTCGAGGTCATGACGCTGCTGCAACAGGCAGGCGTCGACAAGGTCGGTCTGTTGAGCACGCCGGTTTCCGGTACCCGCTGACATGGCCGCAACCGGCGCACGACGAGCGGTCGCATCCGCCGCCGGGGATCGGCCGCCGGCGCCGCGACGACGCCGCCTGTCGGTCGCCGTCATCATTTCCATCCTGCTGCACGTGGTCCTGTTCGCGGTACTGATTCTGAACATCGATTTCCGCGCCAAGCCGATCCTGGCGCCGGAGCAGCCGATCGTCGAAGCGACCGTGATCGACACGGCCGCAATCGAAGCGGAAAAGAAGCGCCAACGGGACGCCGAAGTGGAACGCCTGCGGCAGGCACGCGAGGCGGAACGCAAGCGCGCCGAAGCGGAGCAGCGTCGCGCCGAGGCGCAGGCCGAACGCGAGCGTGCCGAGCAGCAGAAGGTCGAGGAACAACGTCAAGCCGAAGTCCGTCGGGTCGCGGAGGAAAAGCGCCAGGCCGAGGAAAAGAAGCTAGCCGAAGAAAGGCGTCTCGCCGAAGAAAAAAAGAAGGCGGACGAAAAGCGCCTCGCCGAGGAGAAGAAGAAGGCCGAGGAGCAACGGCTGGCCGAAGAGAAACGGCTTGCCGAGGAGAAACGGAAGGCGGAGGAGGCACGCAAGGCAGAAGAAGCCCGCCGTGCCCAACAACAGGACCAGGCGGACCAGCGGGACATCGCGGAGCACGCGGCCCGCATTCGCGCCAAGGTTGAGGCACTGTTTTCGCTGAGCGGGCAGCCTCCGGGCCTTCGCTGTACCATCTACATCAAGCTGATGCCCGGTGGCGATGTCGTGGAGACCCGCATCGTCCAGTCCAGCGGTAACGCGGTATTCGATCGGCAGGCGCTGATCGCGGTGGCGAAGGCGGTACCGCTGCCAGTGCCCTCCGAACCGCGCGTGTTTCGCAAGATGCAGGAGATCAATATTGAGTTTCAACCGAACTGAAGTCCGCTGGCGCGAACGCCTGAGGCATCCCCTGTGGCTGCTATGCGCGCTGCTGGCGCTGGTGCCGACCGCCGACGCACAAATCACGATCCGCATCACCCGCAGCTCCGAGAGTGCCCAGCCGGTTGCGGTCGTGCCGTTCGCGGGCAGCGCCGATCTGCCGGTCGACCTGGCCGACATCGTCGCCGCGGATCTCGAACGCAGCGGCGTGTTCAAGCCGATGCCGGTCACCGAGATGCCGGATCGGCCGTCCGAGTTTTCCGCGATCAAGTTCGAGGATTGGCGGCGGCTCAACATGGACAGCCTGGTCATCGGCTCGATCGCCACGACCGCGCCGGACCGCTACGAGATATCGTTTCGCGTGGTCAACGTGATTCAGGGCAATCAGATCGCCGGCTACCGCATGCCGGCGACCGCCGCGAATCTGCGGCACACCGCGCATCGCATCGCCGACGTTGTGTTTGAACAGCTCACCGGGAAGAAGGGCGCGTTCGCGACCCGAATCGCCTACGTCACGGTCGATCGGGACAACGGCGTGAAGCGCTACCGGCTGCTGGTCGCCGACATCGATGGCGCCAACGCCAGGACGCTGCTCGAATCGCCGCAGCCGATCATGTCGCCCGATTGGGCACCGGATGGCGAGCGCATCGCCTATGTTTCGTTCGAAAACCGGAACTCCGCGATTTACGTGCAGGATGTGCCGACCGGCAACCGTCAGGTGGTCGCCTCCGGCGAGGGCATCAACAGTTCGCCCGCGTTCTCGCCGGACGGCCGGCGCCTGGCGATGACGCTGTCGCGCGATGGCAACCCCGAGATCTACGTCCGCGATCTCGACAGCGGCCAGTTGCAGCGCCTGACCGCCGACCCCGCGATCGATACCGAGGCGAGCTGGTCGCCGGACGGCCGGCGCCTTGCGTTCACCTCCGATCGGGGTGGCGGCCCGCAGATCTACCTGATGGATTATCCGAGCGGCCAGGTGCGCCGTGTGACCTTCGACAAAGGTTCGTATAATGCGCGCCCGCGTTTCGCCCCGGATGGCGATATGCTGGCGCTGGTGCACCAGAACGACGGTGGCTACCGGATCGCGGTCCTCGGTCTCAAGGACGACAGTTTCCGCATCCTGAGCAATTCGAAACTCGATGAGTCGCCGAGCTTCGCACCGAATGGGCAAATGATTTTGTATGCAACCGATGGCGTGTTGGGGACCGAACTCGCCGCCGTCTCGGTGAATGGCCGCGTGCGGCAACGCCTGGCGGTGCCTTACGGCGAGGTGCGCGAGCCCGCCTGGGGGCCGTTCCGGGAATAAGACACTGTGATTTCGTGGAGATGACAATGAAAGCAATGCACAAGTTTGGCTTTGGCGTTTTGCTGCTCGCGGGCTTGGTGGCCTTGGCCGGCTGTGGTTCGTCCGCCAAGAAGACTACCGGCGCCGTGGTCGAGGACCGCAGCATCAGCCGGGACGAAATGAATGATATCGACGGCCAACGGGCGACGACTCAGGGTATCCGGGACGCCGACGCCGCCGGCACGACCATGCTCGATGGCGAATCCGACGGCTCGCTGTCGGTGCGCACGATCTATTTCGAATACGACAGCAGCAATATCCGCGAGGAATATCGTCGCGTCGTCGAGGCCCACGCCAACGCGCTGGCCAGCCGGCCGTCGCAGGTAATCACGCTCGAGGGCCACGCCGATGAGCGCGGTTCGCGCGAATACAACCTGGCGCTGGGCGAACGCCGGGCGCAGGCTGTGCGGCGACAGATGGTGCTGCTCGGCGCCGCGGCCGGCCAGATCCGCGTCGTCAGTTTCGGCGAGGAGCGACCGGCCAACGACGGCAGCAACGAAGAGGCATACGCGCTGAACCGGCGCGTGGAAATCAAGTACTGAGCAGGAGCGTCGTCGCCGGCGTTCCGCTCGCGGAGTCTCAGCATGAACAGTTCAACGAAACGCGCCGCGGCCGTTGTGGTGGTCGCGACCTTGCTGCCGCTGCATGGCGCGCTGGCGCAGCGCTCGGCACCGCAGCAACCAGTCGATCCCGAGCTGACGCAACGGCTGGCGCGGCTGGAACGGGTCGTCGAAGGTCAGGGACTGGTCGAGCTGTTGCAGCAGGTCGAAGCCTTGCAGTTCCAAGTGCAACAGTTACAGGGCCGGATAGAGAGCCAGAATTTCGCGCTGGAACAATTGCGCAAGCAGCAGCGCGAGGTGTACAGCCACTTCGACGGCCGCCTGCGTGGCCTCGAGACCGGCGCGGCAGGCTCCGCCGATACCGCTGCCGAGCCACCGCTGGCGACGATCCTGCCGAACGATGCTCCGGTCGCGGCCGGCATGCCGGCCGAAGGTGCGTTCAACGTCACGACGGCTGCGCCCGCGCGCGAACCCGAATTCCTCGATGACCCGTTTGCGGCACCGCAGCGGCCGGCGCCAGCCACGGTCGGCGGTGCGCTGGTGCCGATCGCCACGACACCGCAAGCCAGCAACCCGCCGGCGGCACAGGCCGGGGTGCCGGCGGCGCGGATCGCCACGGTCGATACGCCGGAAAGCGAAAAGGCCTACAACGATGCGTTCGGCCTGCTCAAGGCCGGCCAGTACGATCAGGCCATCGCCGCCTTGCGCCTGTTTCTCGCGCAACATCCGGCGAGCCAGTATGTCGACAACGCCCAATACTGGCTGGGTGAAGCGTTCTATACGTTGCGCAAGTTCGACACCGCGATCGCCGAGTACCAGAAATTGCTGCAACTCTATCCGGACAGCCAGAAGTACTCGCACGCGCTGCTGAAGATCGGCTACAGCTACGACGAGCTCGGCCAACGCGATCTGGCGCGCGCGACCTTGCAGCAGTTGAAGGACCATTACCCTTCCAGCACCGCCGCGCAGCTCGCGGACGAACGGCTCGCGCGCATCCGCGCCGAAACGATGCGGTGAACCGCACGCCAGCGGAAGCCACGGCCGGCGACGGCTTGCAGCCGCCGGCCGTCGCCGTGCCGACGCTGCGGATCACGGAAATCTTCTGGTCGATTCAAGGCGAATCCGAGCGCGCCGGCCTGCCGACCGCGTTCATCCGGCTGACCGGCTGTCCGTTGCGCTGCCGCTATTGCGACACCAGCTATGCCTTCAGCGGCGGTGCGTTGCTGACGCTCGACGCCATCGTGGCAAAGGTGCGAGCGTTCGCTGCGCACTATGTGTGTGTCACTGGCGGCGAGCCGTTGGCGCAACCCCACTGCCGCGAACTGCTGCGGCGCCTCGCCGACGCCGGCCTGGATGTTTCCCTCGAAACAAGCGGTGCGCTCGACCTCGCCGGTATCGATCCGCGCATCTGCAAGATCGTCGATATCAAGACGCCCGGCTCGGGCGAGGTCGAACGCAATCGCGGCGATCTGTTGCCACACCTGCGCGGAACGGATCAAATCAAATTCGTGCTGTGCGATCGCGCCGATTACGACTGGGCCGTGGCGCGCCTGCGCGAGTTCGATCTGGCGCGACGCTGCGGTGTCCTGTTCTCGCCCTGCCACGGCTGGTTGCCGGCGCCGGACCTCGCCGCCTGGATCCTTGCCGACCGCCTGCCGGTGCGCCTGCAACTGCAACTGCACAAGATCCTCTGGGGTGAGGCGCGTGGCCGGTAGCCGTTGCGTCGTGCTGATTTCCGGCGGCCTCGATTCGGCAACGACGCTCGCCATCGCGCGCTCGCAGCACGAGCACTGTCACGCGCTCAGCATCGATTATGGCCAGCGCCATCGGGTCGAACTGGAAGCCGCGGCACGGGTCGCGCACCGGCTGGGCGCGATCGAACACCGGACCGTGCGCATCGATCTCGGCCAGTTCGGCGGCTCGGCGCTGACCGACCCCGCGATTGCCGTGCCGGAAACCCCGACCACCGGCATCCCAATCACCTACGTGCCGGCGCGCAACACGGTGTTCCTGGCGCTGGCGCTCGGTTGGGCGGAAGTGTTGCGCACCGGCGACATCTATGTGGGCATCAACGCGGTCGATTACTCGGGTTATCCCGACTGCCGGCCCGCCTTCATCACCGCCTTCGAACAGCTCGCGGCGACCGCGACCCAGGCCGGCGTCGAAGGCACGCTGCACTTTCGCGTCCACGCTCCGCTGCTCACGCGCACCAAGGCGGACATCATTCGTACCGGGCTGACGCTCGGGGTCGATTATGCGGAGACGATTTCGTGCTATCAGGCCGACACCACCGGTCGCGCCTGCGGCCGCTGCGATAGTTGCCGGCTGAGGCGCCAGGGCTTTCTTGACGCCGGCGTCCCGGACCCTACGCGCTACCGGTCGTAACCAGAGCCCGCGCCGCGGCCAGCCGTTCCGGCGTGCCGACATCGAGCCACACGCCGTGGTGGTGTTCCGCGGTGACCTGACCCTGCATCGCCGCAAGCCGCAACAGCGGAGCGAGCGGAAACCGCACCGCATCGCACTCGCTGAACAGCTCCCGGCGCAACACGGCAATGCCGGAATAGGTCAGGTTCACCCCGTCATCCTGCGGCAGACCGACCTGTTTGCCGTGCAGTTGGAAATCGCCGGACGGGTGATGCGATGGATTGTCGACCAGCACCAGGTGGGCGAGACCGTCCGGTTGCCGCGGCAACGCCCGGAAATCGTAGTCGGTGAAAATGTCCGCGCTGACGACCACGCAGGGACCATGGCCCAGCAATGGCCAGGCCTGGGCGATACCGCCGCCGGTATCGAGCGCGCCCTCCGGCTCGTGGGACCAGTCAATCCGCACGCCATGGCACCGGCCATCACCGAGGCGGTCCACCAGTTGCGCACCAAGATGCGCGGTGTTGATCACAAACTCGCGAAAACCAGCCGCGGCCAGGCGCGCGATATGGTGCTCGATCAGGGATCGATCACCGACCGGCAACAACGGCTTCGGCACCCTATCGGTCAGCGGCCGCAACCGCTCGCCGCGTCCCGCCGCGAGCAACATTACCCTCATCGTCGTTTCGCACCTTTCACCTAAAGTCCCGATCTGTCGACGGACGCGTGGCCACATTCTAATGCGGGCGCGCTGCCTGGATTGCACCAGAGGGAGCGGATCGGTTGAAATACGGCGCATGCCCAGGCCGCCGCGCGATCCCGCTCCATTCCAGCGTATGCCACGATGACCGCGGCGACCGATGACGATCGCTTCATCGCGCTGGCGCGACGCGTCATCGAGATCGAACGTGACGCGCTGGGCTCACTGTTGCCGCGCATCGATCAGTCCTTCGCCGCCGCCTGTCGGATCATGATCGCCTGCCGGGGCCGGATCGTGGTGCTCGGCATGGGCAAGTCCGGACACATCGGCGGCAAGGTCGCGGCGACGCTGGCGAGCACCGGCACGCCCTCGTTCTTCATCCATCCAGGCGAGGCGAGCCATGGCGACATGGGCATGGTCACCGAGCAGGATGTCGTGCTCGCGATCTCGAACTCCGGCGAGACCGACGAGATCGTGCAGTTGCTGCCGTTGCTGAAGCGGCTGGGCGTGCCGCTCATCGCGCTGACCGGGAAAGGCGACTCGACGCTGGGGACGCAAGCCGATGTCGTGCTCGATGTCGGGGTCGCGCAGGAAGCCTGCCCGCTCGGCATGGCACCGACTTCTTCGACCACCGCGGCCCTGGCGATGGGCGACGCGCTGGCGATTGCTTTGCTCGAAGCGCGCGGCTTCACGGTCCATGATTTCGCACGGCGGCATCCGGGCGGCAGTCTGCGCCTGCTGGTAAAGGTCGCCGAGCTGATGCATCGCGGCGCCGCGATCCCCTGCGTTGCGCCCGGCGCGCCGGTCACCGAGGCGCTGGCCGAGATGACGCGCGGCGGTCTGGGCCTGGCCGTCATCGCCGATGGTGAGCGGCGGGTTCGGGGCGTGTTCACCGATGGCGACCTGCGGCGCGCATTGGCCGGCGACATCGACGCACGGCGGACACGAATCGATGCCGTCATGACGCCCGGTTGCGTCACCATCTGCGAGGACCGTCTCGCCGCGGAAGCGCTGCATCTGATGCAGCAGCACCGGATCAATGGCCTGCCGGTCGTCGACGGCATGGCGCGCCTGGTCGGCGTGCTGAACATGCACGATCTGTTGCGACGGCGCGTGATCTGATGTTGCCGATGCCGGAAATCATCGCGCGCGCCAGCCGGACGCGGCTGCTGGTGCTTGATGTCGATGGCGTGCTGACCGACGGCCGCCTGTACTTCGGCGGTGGCGGCGAACTGTGCAAGGTATTTCACGCCCGCGATGGCCACGGCATCGTGCGATTGCGCGAAGCGGGCTGCCGCATCGCGGTCGTGTCCGGCCGCAGCTCGCCGATCGTCTCGGTGCGAATGGAGGAACTCGGCGTCGCGCGCGTGTTTCAGGGCGTTCGCGACAAGGAAGCGGTGTTCGATGCGCTGTTGCACGAACTGCGCCTGACCGCGGATGCCACCTGCTGTGTCGGCGACGATCTGCCGGATCTCGGCATGCTGCGCCGTGCCGGTCTTGCCGTGGCCGTGGCCGATGCCCATCCCGAGCTCGTCGCCGCCGCGCATTGGCGCACCACGGCGCGCGGCGGCGATGGCGCGGTGCGCGAAGTATGCGATTTGCTGCTGGCCGCCCGGACGCCCGCCGACCCGACACCGTCGTGAACGGCTCCGCGACGGGCGCGATGGTGCGGCGCAATGGCCGCGCATGGCTGTTGCTGGCGTTGCTCGCGATCGTCGCCGGCCTGAGCTTCTTGCTTCGCGCCCGGTATCAGGACGAAAGTCGACCGCCGGCCGCCGTTGCGCGAGTTGCCGATTACTATCTGGTGGACATGGAGCGCCGCAAGCACGACGCCGCCGGCCGGCTGCGGAGCGTGCTGCGCGCGGCGCGGCTCGAACATTTCGCCGACGACGATACCGCGACGCTGGTTCACCCCAGCCTCGAGATCTACAATGACAACGACTGGTCCTGGCTGGTGCAGGCCGAGTCTGGCTGGAGCAACGGCGACGGCACCGAGGTACTGTTGCACGGCCCGGTCGAGATCTGGCGCCGGGCTGCCGACGGCGCGGTCCGGATCCACGTGTCCACGTCGGAATTGCGCGTGTTGCCGGACCGGCAGTACGCCGAAACCGATCGCGCGGCCACGATTCGCGAGTCGCGCAGCACCACCACCGGTATCGGCCTGCGCGCCAATCTGGCCGAGAACCGCGTAGAAATCCTGAAACAGGTAGTGATTCAGTATGACCGAACCGAATAGCCCGCGGGCGGAGCTGCCTGCCGGATGGCGCGCAACACGGTGGCTGCGCTGGGCAGCCGGTGCCGCGCTGCTGGCGGCGGCCGCGATGGCACAGGCGCTGTCCACCGACCGCGACCAAAAAATCAACATCGACGCGGACTTCTGCGGCTATGAAGAAATGGAAGGCACCGCGATTTGCACCGGCAATGTCATCGTCACCCAGGGCAGCATTCGCATGACCGGGGATCGGCTGCGGATGTATCGGGGTGACGACAAGCAGCTGGATCGGGCCGTGCTCGAGGGCCAGCCGGCGACGTTCCAGCAGCGCGCCGACGACAATCGCAACGACTTGTCCGGTCGCGCGCGAACCATCGAACTGTACGAGCAGCGCAACCTGCTGATTCTGATAGAGCAGGCGCACGCCACCCGCGGTGACGAAACCATTGACGCCTATCGCATCGAATACGACACCGAGCAGAACCGGATCACCGCCCACGCCGGTGCGGATGGAGCGGTGCAGTCCGGGGAACGCGTCCGTGTCGTCTGGCCGCCCAGCAAGCGGCAGGAGGAACCGTGAGCGAGACCGCGACGCCGGCAACGCCGGACCGGATCCTGAGCGTCCGCAACCTCGCCAAATCGTACCGCGCGCGGCGTGTGGTCAAGGACGTCAGCCTGGACGTCCGTGCCGGGGAAGCGGTCGGCTTGCTCGGCCCGAACGGCGCCGGCAAGACCACCAGTTTCCACATGATCGTTGGCCTGATTGCGGCTGATGCCGGTTCCATCCTGCTGGGTGGCGAGGACATTTCGACCGCACCGATCGATGTCCGCGCCCGTAAGGGTCTCGGCTACCTGCCGCAGGAAGCCTCGGTGTTTCGCAAGCTGACGGTCGCCGAGAACATCTACGCCGTGCTCGAAATGCGGCGCGAACTCACCGCCGCGCAGCGTGACGAGCGCCTCGACGAACTGATGCACCGCTTCCACATCGCCCATCTGCGCGACAGCCTTGGTCTGTCGCTGTCCGGCGGGGAGCGCCGCCGCCTGGAAATCGCCCGGGCGCTGGCGACCGAACCTGCGTTCATTCTGCTGGATGAACCGTTCGCCGGCGTCGATCCGATCTCGGTGCTCGACATCCAGCACATCATCGAGCATCTGCGCAGTACCGGCATCGGCGTGTTGATCACCGATCACAACGTGCGCGAGACGCTGGGGGTCTGTGATCGCGCCTATATCGTCAACGATGGCGAGATCATCGCCCAGGGCTCGGCCGCCGAAATCCTTGCCAACGACAAAGTCCGGGACGTCTATCTCGGCGAGCGGTTCACGATGTAGGGCGCCAAGCCCGCTGTGCTAATCTTGGCCGCAGCCGATAAGGAATTCCAACGGAATGCCCGGCAGCGCGAATCGACCGCGGTATCGATGAAACAAACACTTCAGCTCAAATTAGGTCAGCACCTGACGATGACGCCGCAGCTGCAGCAGGCGATACGCCTGCTGCAGCTGTCGTCGCTGGAACTGCGCCAGGAGGTGCAGGAAGCGCTCGACTCCAACATGATGCTGGAGCTCGACGACGGCGAGCCCGGCGAATTCGAATCCGGCAGCGCCGTCGAACGCGCGCTGGATTCCGGCGATGGCGAAGCGCGCGAAACCGGTGATGGCTTCGGCGCCGAAGCCGAGGAGATAGACAGCGCCGGATCGACCAGCGAGATCCCGGAAGACCTGCCGGTCGACAGCCAGTGGGACGACATTTTCGACACGGCCACGGCCACGTCGGCGACAGCGTCCGGACGCGAGGACGGCGAGACCTCCGAATTCGAGCGTTTTCGTTCCACCCGCGAAAGCCTTCAGGACCATCTGCTGTGGCAAGTCAATCTGTTGAACCTGTCGGCCACCGACCGGGCCATCGTCGACGCCATCGTCGATACCATCACTCCGGACGGCTACCTGGACACCAGCATCGATGAACTGCGCGAGACCCTGAGCAAGGACGAGGCGCTGGCGGTCGACAACGACGAGATTGAAGCGATGCTGAAACTCGTGCAGACGCTCGATCCGACCGGCGTCGGCGCGCGCAATCTCAGCGAATGCCTGCTGCTGCAACTGCGCCAGTTCGCGCCGGACACGCCGAGGCTGGAACTGGCGCAGCTGGTCTGTCGCGATTATCTCGATCAGCTCGGCTCACGCGACTTCTCGACGCTGCTGCGCCGGCTGCGGCTGACCCCGGAGGAATTGCAGCAGGTCGTGAATCTGATTCAGTCGCTCAATCCCCGGCCCGGCTCGCGGTACACCGACGAACCGGTCGAATACGTCGTGCCGGAGGTCTTCGTGCGCAAGCACAATGGTGTCTGGCGGGTGGAGCTGAATCCGGATGCGTTGCCACAACTGCGCGTCAACCCGCATTACGCCAGCATGATCCGGCGCGCCGACAGCAGCGTCACCAACAACACGCTGAAGTCGCACTTGCGGGAAGCACGCTGGTTCATCAAGAGCCTGCAAAGCCGCAGCGAGACGCTGCACCGCGTCGCCAGCGAGATCGTCCGCCGGCAGCGCGATTTTCTCGAGCATGGCGACGAGGCCATGAAGCCGCTGGTACTGCATGACATCGCCGAGGCGCTCGAACTGCACGAATCGACGGTGTCGCGGGTCACCACGCGCAAGTACATGCACACCCCACGCGGCATCTTCGCACTGAAATACTTCTTTTCCAGTCATGTCGCGACCGATGCCGGCGGCGAGGCGTCATCGACCGCGATCCGCGCCGTGATCCGCAAGATCATCGCCGCGGAACATGCCAACAAACCGCTCAGCGACAGCAAGATCGCCAGCATCCTGTCCGCTCAGGGCATCATGGTCGCGCGGCGCACGGTGGCGAAATATCGCGAAGCCATGGCCATTCCGCCATCGAACGAACGCAAACGGTTGTCGTAGCAAGTTCATTTTCAACGAGGAGACGTACATGCAGATCAATATCACCGGTCACCATCTCGAGATCACGCCCGCGCTGCGGAGCTATGTCGAGAACAAGCTGAACCGCGTCATCCGGCATTTCGATCACGTGGTCGATGCGCACGTCGTGCTGACGCTCGAGAAGCAAGGCAACAAGGCCGAAACGACCATTCAGGTCTCCGGCACGACGCTGCACGCGGTGGCTGGGCACCAGGACATGTACGCGGCCATCGACGAGGTTGCCGACAAGCTGGACCGCCAGGTCAAGCGCTACAAGGAGAAGCTGACCGACCATCACCGCCGCGAAGGCGGCCTCAAGGCGCAATGACACCGCGCGCCGTGCCAAGCCGCTAGCGGCACCGGCGGCCCGCGCAGCCATGAGCCTCGCCCGACTGCTTGCTCCTGCGCGGGTTACCGTCGCGGCCGACCTGCGCGACAAGCCCGCCGTCCTGAACCATCTCGCCGATCTGATCGCCAGCGCCGACGCCGCGCTCGATCGCGGCGAGCTCCTCGCGAGCTTCCTGGCCCGCGAGCGGCTCGGCAGCACCGGCCTCGGTCATGGCATCGCCATCCCCCATGGCCGCAGCGCCGCGCAGCGCGAGGCGCTCGGTGCCTGCATCATCACCCGCGCCCCGCTCGACTACGACGCCAGCGACAACCAGCCGGTCGATATCTTCGTCGGCCTGTCGGTGTCGGCGGCCGCGCCGACGGAACATCTCACGCTGCTGGCGGAGATCGCCACCGTGCTCGCGCAGGAATCGGTCCGCCGCGAGCTGCGCCGGGCACCGGATGCGGCCACGGCCTACCGGGTGCTGACCGGCGCCGGCCCGGGCAACCGCTGACGGCACCGGAGCAACGGCAGTGCAGGTCTCGCAATTGTTCGAAACACAGCGCGAGCGTTTGCGGCTGGAATGGGTCGCGGGGCTGTCCGGCGGTACGCGAAAGATTGTCGCCACGGCGCTGGTGGATGAGGATCGCTGGCTCGCAGCAAGCGAAGCGGCGCTTGCCGGTGAGCGGCAACGCCGCGACAGCGGCGGTGCCGAGAAATCTCTGGTTGGTCATTTGAATCTGATCCATCCCAATCAGGTCCAGATCCTCGGCCCGTCGGAACTTCGTTACCTCGGTGCCCTGCGCAGCATTTCGCGGCGTGATGCGCTCGAGCAACTGCTGGCGCAGCAACCGTGCTGTGTCATCGTCGGCGATGGCCAGCCGGTTCCGGAACCACTCATGGATTTATGCGATCAGGCCGCGCAGCCCCTGTTCGTGTCGCCGCTGTCAAGCAATCGCTTGACCGATCTGCTCCATCACTTTCTGACCGGTCATTTCGCCGAGATCGTGACGCTGCATGGTGTCTACCTGGAAGTCGCGACCATTGGCGTGCTGTTGACCGGTCCGGCCGGGGTCGGCAAGAGCGAACTGGCATTGGAACTCATCACTCGTGGTCATCGGCTGATTGCCGACGACGCGCCACAGTTTTTCCGCATCGCGCCGGAAATCGTCAACGGCGCCTGTCCGGAGGCCTTGCAGGATTTCCTCGAGGTCCGCGGTATCGGCATCCTCAATGTCCGCCAGTTGTTCGGCGACGGCGCAATCAAGAAGAACAAGTACCTGCGCCTGATCATCCGGCTCGAACCGGCGACTCCGGCCAACATGGAGCAACTGAATCGATTCGAAGGCAGCTACCGGGATCGCGAGATCCTCGATGTCCAGATCCCGGAGATCACGCTGCCGGTGGCGCCGGGGCGCAACCTCGCGGTACTGGTCGAATGCGCCGCGCGCAACCACATCCTCAAGCTGGGCGGTTATCGCGCCGCGCAGGATTTCGCCGAACGCCAGCAGCGGCTGATCGATGCCTCGGCCAGGGAGCCTTGCGATGCCTGATCCGGCCAACCCCGCCACGCGGCGGTTGATCATCGTCTCGGGCGTGTCCGGCGCCGGCAAGTCGACCGTGCTGCACGCGCTCGAGGATGGCGGCTTCTTCTGCGTCGACAATCTCCCGGTCAACCTGTTGCTGACTTTTGCCCGCGAGATCGCATTCAGCGATCTGCCGCACTATCGCGAGGTCGCCATCGGCATCGACGCGCGCAGCCCGGTCGCGGCACTGACCGAGTTGCCGACGTTGCTGGAGCAACTGCGGCATTTGCCGCTGATGCCGGAACTTATTTTCATCGAGGCAGCGCGCGAGACGCTGATCCAGCGGTTCAGCGAAACGCGGCGCCGGCATCCCTTGTCCGACGGCGGCACCCCGCTGCCGCTGGCCATCGATCGCGAGGTGCAGGTCCTCGAACCGATCAAGGCCTGCGCCGATCTGTGCATCGACACCTCGAACCTGCATGTGCACCAGTTGCGCGAGCTGATCGGCGTGCGCGTCGCCGGGCATCGACCCGGCAGCATGGTGATCCAGATCCTGTCGTTCGGTTACAAGAAAGGCCTGCCGCGGGACGCCGATCTGGTATTCGACGCGCGCTGCCTGCCGAATCCGTACTGGGATCCCGCGCTGCGGCCCCTGACCGGGCGCGATGCGCCGGTCTGCGATTTCCTGGCGCACTCGCCCGAAGTCGAGGAATTGATCGCTACGGTCAGCCGATTCCTGCGCGACTGGATCCCGCGGTTCGCCCAGCGCGATCGCAGTTACCTGACCATCGCCTTCGGCTGCACCGGTGGCCGACACCGCTCGGTGTATGTCGCCGAAGCGGTCGCCGCCATGCTGCGGGAGCAGGGCCTCGACTGCATGTTGCGGCATCGGGATCTTTAGATTGTTCTTCGCATAAGTCCCTCCTGGACCTGTTCGGAATCACCGGGGCCGGTACGTGCCCGGACCGGGCTCCGCCGCATCGAGCACAAGAGTGCTTACCTTCCAACGACCTTGGGCAAGCACCGGGGTTTTGCAATAATCACCGGCATCATGATCGAACGAACGATTGGCATCATCAACAAACTGGGCCTGCACGCGCGCGCCGCGGCGAAGCTGGTGCAGACCTCGGCCGGCTTCACCAGCGAGATTACCGTGGCGCGGGACGGCAAGCAGGTCAACGCCAAGAGCATCATGGGCGTGATGATGCTCGCCGCCGCGCGGGGCAGCGCGGTCACGATCCGTGCCGATGGTCCCGACGAGGAAAACGCCATCATCGCCTTGACCGATCTGATCAACGGCAAGTTCGGAGAACCGGAGTGACCATCGCCATCCACGGTGCCGGCGTCTCCGATGGCATCGCCATCGGCCGCGTCCACCTGGTCGAGCGCAGTCAGTTCGAGATCCCCGAGTACGCCATTGCGGCGGCCGGGATCGAAGCCGAGATCCGGCGCTTCCAGGACGCTCTGGCGCTGGCGCGGCTACAGCTTCGCGCCGTGCGCGATCACATTCCGCGGGCGGCGGCGCCGGGCATCGCCGCGTTCATCGACACCCATCTGCTGATGCTGGAGGATGTGACGCTGACCAGCGAGCCGGTTCGCATCATCCGCGAACGCCGCTGCAACGCCGAGTGGGCGCTGAAGCTGCAACGCGATGCACTGGTCGCGGTGTTCGACGAGATGGACGATGCCTACCTGCGCACACGCAAGGACGACGTCGAACACGTGGTCAATCGGGTGCAGCGGATCCTGCTGAATCACGGCCCGATGCGGCATGAGCAGCCCGACAGCCGGCTGCGCGGCTACATCTTGCTCGCCGATGATCTGAGCCCGGCCGACACCGTGTTGATGCAACATCACGGCATCGCCGCGTTCGCCATCCAATACGGTGGCCCGACCTCGCATACCGCGATCCTGGCGCGCAGCCTCGGCATTCCGGGAATCGTCGGCCTGCATGGCGGCCGGCAGCTGATCGGCGAGGATGAACTGATCATCGTTGATGGCGGCGCTGGTGTCGTCATCGTCGACCCCGATGAGCGCGTACTCGCGCACTACCGCCGCCGGCAGGACGAACGCAGCGTCTGTCTGCGCCAACTGGATGCGCTGCGGGCGCAGCCGGCGCGGACGATCGATCGGTGCGACGTGACGCTGCGCGCGAATGTCGAACTGCCGCTCGACTTCGTGCTGGCGCGCGATGTCGGCGCCGAAGGCATCGGCCTGTATCGCACCGAATACCTGTTCCTGAACCGTGCCGATCGCCCCGGCGAGGAGGAGTTGTTCACGACTTATCGCGACCTGATCAAGGACATGCAAGGCATGCCGGTCACGATGCGCACGCTGGACGTCGGCGGCGAGAAGGCGCTGCCCGGCCAGACGCAGCAGGGCGAAGCGAATCCGGCGCTCGGCCTGCGCGCGGTGCGGCTGTGCCTGCGCGAGCCCGGGCTGTTCCTGCCGCAGTTGCGGGCGATCATCCGCGCCTCGGCATTCGGCAACACACGACTGATGATCCCGATGCTGTCGAATCTGGATGAGCTGGCGCAGGTGCTGGCGCTGATCGATGACATCCGTGACCAATTCCGGCGGCTGGGCATCGCCTTCGACGCAACCATGCCGATCGGTGGCATGGTCGAGGTGCCGGCTGCCGCGCTGTGCGCCGATGCCTTCGCCGCGCAGCTCGATTTCGTGTCGCTCGGCACCAACGATCTGATCCAGTACACACTGGCGATCGATCGCGTCAATGAAGGGGTCAGCTATCTGTACGACCCGTTGCATCCGGCCGTGCTGCGCCTGATCGCGATGACCCTGGCCGCCGGCCGTCGCGCCGGCAAACCGGTCGCGATGTGCGGCGAGATGGCTGGTGATGCACGCTACACGCGGCTGCTGCTGGCGCTGGGCCTGCGCGAATTCAGTGTCCACCCGCGCAACCTGCTGGCAATCAAGCACATCATCAACACCACCGAGCTGCAGCTCATCGAGCCGCTGGCGGAATCATTCCTTGCCGCCGGCAGCCAGCATGAGCAACGGACCCTGCTGCGCGAGATCAACACCGGTCTGGCCGTTGCCGCGGAGTAGCGCGGCCTTTGGGGCAGTCCTTGCCCCGTTCAGCTCGCGGTTCTTCAGCACCGGTTCCTTCACCTTGTTCCTGAAGAGGGGAGACCGGTAGCGGTGCACGTTTCTGGCCGAAGCGGAGGTGCGACCTACCGGAACGGTGAAGTGCCATTGGCCTATTGATCGCATCCGCCCGTGCTGCCGAGAAATTCCATCACATGATCCCTGGCCGCGTCGCGATAGCAGTTCGGCAGGCGCATCCTCACTGCAAATCCCCGTCCGGAATGTAACAAACGAGCGACACCAAACGCGCTCTGAACACGTCCCTCCTGGACTTATCTGGCGTCGTAATCTGCGCGGCTACTTCTGCATCCGCTTCAGGCCTTCGAGGATCGCGTCGACGCCATACTGGTTGACGAGATTCTCGAGGCCGATCTCGATGCCGCCGCGGCGCTCCTGGTCCTTGGCGTCGACCATGACATCGTACTTGTGGTAGGTGAGCGCGCTTTCGCCGCAGGCCTGCACGCACATCGGAATGATCTCCGGGATGCTCTCGCACATGTCGCACTTCAGCGGCAAGCCTGAGTCCGGTTCGAAGAACAGATCGCGTGACGGGCAGGGGGAGCCGCAGAAGCTGCAATCGCTGTATTCCTTGCCCTCGATGACGTAGGTGCGCCGGCCGTTGCATTCCGACGGCGTGTAGTCGGTCGAGCGGATCGGCACGTATTCATCATTGTGTTCGCTGCTGACGACGCGGATGCGCGAGCGCGCCGGGTTGATGCTGCTGTAGCGCGGCTTGGCATGGTACGCCGAGCACGCCATCTCGCAGGCGCGGCAGCCGGTGCACTTGCTGATGTCTACCCGGATTTCCTTGACGAGTTTGGTTGCTGTCTTGGTCGCCATTTCTGCTGCCTCTCGTGTTAACCCGCGGTGCCCGTGCGGGCGGTCACGGTGCTGGCTGGTTCCAGAATGCCCCGCGCTTCGAGATCGTCCGCGACCCAACCGAGGTCGAGGCGCTCCAGCGTGTCGCGCGTCGGGATGCCTTCTTCGTTCCAGCCCTTGAACTTGTAATACATGCTGAGCAGCGCCTGCTCGTACTGCTCGTCGCGCACCGCCCAGTGATCTTCCGGCGGCCGCTCGTGCTCGCGGCGCAGGCCGCGGCGGACGTTGACCGCGCGCACCAGCGTGCGGATGCGCTGAAAGTTCTTCCAGAGACTTTCCTTGGTGACTTCCATGCCGCTCGCGAGCGAGATGATCTGCGGCAGGTTGTTCATGTGGTAAGGCACGCTGCCGCCGAACTGGCCGCGGAACGAGGAGACGAAACCGCAGGTGCCGATGGCGTCATCGATGTAGTGCATCGCCTCGTTCCAGTCGACGATCTCGCAGGTCCGCTCGTCGGCGATCTCGTTGCGCTTCTCCCATTCGAGGAAGTACTGCTTGAACTTCTCGTCCGGCACCGCCTCCCACTTCGCAACGAACTCCTCGCGCTGCTCCTTGGTCGGCAGCGGGTCCTGCGGGAACGAGCCTTCGATCTGGGTGATGCTCATCTTCTCGCCGGTCGCGATCATCAGGAAGTAGGCCGGGTTCAGCTTGCCGAGCTTGATCGGCAACTGTTCGAACTTCTTGGTGGTGTTGTGATCGTATTTCTCGGCGCCCTTGCCGATGCGTTTGGCCGCGGCGGAGACGCCATCGGCGAGGATGTCGCCGATGCCTTCGCGGCGGACGATCTTCTCCAGCAGCCAGAAGAACTGGCCGCGCTTGTCGTCCGGCATGCCGGGGAAATCGTCCCGGCTCAGGATGCCGTCCTCGAGCAGCTCCAGCGCGAACGCCATCACCTGCGGCGTCGAGTATGAATCGACACCGTACTCCTGCGCGTCGCCCAGGATCTCGTAGCTGAAATCGAGTTCCAGGAACGCCGCCATGTGATAAGTGTCCTTGCCGAAGCACTTGTAGCCGAAGCGGCGCTTGCCGGGCCAGCTGATCACGTTGCGGCATTTCTTCGGGCAGTTGTAGCAGCCCGTCTGCCGATCCATGTGGTCGTACTTGAGCCGGGTCCAGCGCTCCTGTAACTCGTCGCTCCAGAAATCCTTGCGCCGCGTGCGCGCGTTGCCCCAGGCGAAGTGGTTGTGATGGAAGCTGTCGTCCTCGTCGACCGCCATCCAGTCGCCGCAGCCGTCGCTCTTCGCCATCTTCTGATGGATCTCGTGCGTGATCGGGAACAGCTCGGCGGCCTTGGCGATGTTGACATCCTTGGTGCCGCGCACCGCGATCGCCTTCAGTCTCTTGTCGCCCATGATCACGCCGACACCGCGCGCGGCGCTGGCGTAGTTGTGATCGATCGAGGCCATGAACACCCGGTTTTCACCGGCGAGGCCAATTGCCGCGACCTGGAAGCCTTGATCATGCAGCTCCGCCTTCAGCACATCGCCGGTCTCGGTGCAGCCCATGCCATGCAGATGGGCGGCATCGCGGATTTCGACCGTGTCGTTGTGGATGTAAAGGTACACCAGCGTCGGCGACCTGCCGCGGATGATGATGCGATCGTAACCGGCGTATTTCAGCTCCGGCCCGAAGAAGCCGCCGAACAGCGAGTGCGACATCAGACCAGTCTGCGGCGACAGCGTGTTCACCGCGGTGCGGTTCGCCGCCGGCGCCGGCGTGCCGTGCAGCAGACCGGCGCTGAAGATCAGCAGGTTGTCCTCGGAAAAGGGATCGGTCTCCGGCGGCACGCGCTCGAAGAGGATCTTGGCGGCGATGCCCTGCCCGCCGAGGAACAGTTCGGTATCGCGCGGATCGTTCGGCACCTTTTCGATGCTACCGCGCGTCAAGTCGATTTCCAGATCGAATCCAGTGTCCGCGTATCTCATGGTTCTTGCCTCTACGCTGTCGCCTGTTTGGCCGGGGTCGCGGCCGCGCAGTGCGCCGATGGGGAAAATGCCGTCAGTGATTTCATCAATACATAGGCCGCCTGCAGGGCCGAAGTCGGGCACAGCGGGAAGCACTCCTTGCACTCCCAGCACTCGCGGTTCGCGATCTCAGGATCGAAGCTAATCTCGCGGGTCGGACCGCGGTCGACGAAGCTGACCGCGTTGAGCTGCTTCACCTCAGCGCAATAGCGCACGCACAGGCCGCACAAAATGCAGAACGAGGGCTCACGCGGAAAGCGATCCTTGTTGGCGTGGTAGTCCTCGGCGAGCTTCAGCAGCACCTCGGATTCCGGCGCGTGCGCCAGCAGCTGCTCGGTCAGCACCTTGCGCACCTGCTCGATCTGCGGCGTGCGCGTGCGCACGTTCAGACCCTGCTGGACCGGGAAGATGCAGGAGGCGGCGAGGCTGGTGCGGCCACCCGCTTCGGCCTCGACCACGCACAGCCGACAGCCGCCGAACGGCTCCAGCTTCTCGTGATGGCAAACGGTCGGAATGGCGATGCCGGCGGCGCGCGCGGCGTCGAGCACGGTCGCACCTTCGCTCGCGGTGACGGTCTGGCCGTCGATGGTCAACGTGATGTCGGTCATGGCAGTCGCTTCGTCAGCTCGCCGCGCCGGTACGGACGCGGAGGCGTTGTTCCTCCGGCAACGGATCCGGCACCGTGCGGCCGGAGACCCGGACCACGGCATTGTATTTCGGCGGGCAGACCTCGTAGCAGGTGCGGCAGCGATCGCACTTCGATTGATCGATAACGTGGATGTGATCGCGATCACCGATGATGGCCTGCGAGGCGCAGTTCTTGAAGCACAGCAGGCACGCGGTGCAGGCATCCGGATTGATGTAGTACGAGATCAAGCTCTTGCAGGACAGCGCCGGACATTGCTTGTCGCGGATATGCGCTTCGTACTCTGCGCGGAAGTGCCGCAGCGTCGACAGCACCGGGTTCGGCGCGCTGCGGCCGAGCGCGCACAGCGACGCATTCGCGGCGACCGCCAGTTCTTCCAGCGTCTCCAGATCACCTTCCTTGCCGTGGCCCTCGGTGATGTTCTTGACGATGCGGTGCATCTGCTTGATGCCTTCACGGCACGGCGAGCACTTGCCGCAGGATTCCTGCGACAGGAAGTTCAGGAAGTAGCGCGCGACATCGACCATGCAGGTGTCTTCGTCCATCACGATCATGCCGCCGGAGCCCATGATCGCGCCGGCCTTGATCAGCTCGTCGAAGTCGACCGGCGTGTCGAGGTGCGACTCGGGAATGCAGCCGCCGGCCGGGCCGCCGGTCTGCACCGCCTTGAACTTCTTGCCGTTCGGGATGCCGCCACCGATGTCGTAGATGATGTTGCGCAGCGTCACGCCCATCGGCACTTCGACGAGGCCGGTGTTCTTGATCTTGCCGACCAGCGAGAAGATCTTCGTGCCCTTGCTGCGATCGGTGCCCAGCTCGCTGAACCAGGCGGCGCCGTTGGCGATGATCAGCGGAATGTTTGCCCAGGTCTCGACGTTGTTGATGTTGCTTGGCTTGCCCCAGAGGCCCTTGGTCGCCGGATAGGGCGGGCGCGCGCGCGGCTCGCCCGGCTTGCCTTCGAGCGACAGCAGCAGCGCGGTTTCCTCGCCGCAGACGAAGGCGCCGGCACCGCGTTGCACCGTGATCTTGAAGTCGAAACCAGAACCGAGAATGTTCGTGCCGAGCAGACCGAGTTCCTCGGCCTGACGGATCGCGATGGTGATGTTTTCGAGCGCGAGCGGATATTCCTGGCGCACGTAGACGTAACCGTGGCGCGCGCCGATGGCAAAGCCGCCGATGACCAGACCCTCGATCACCGAATGCGGATTGCCTTCGAGCACGGCACGATCCATGAACGCGCCCGGATCGCCTTCGTCGGCATTGACGATCACGTACTTCTCGTCGCCGGGCGCATTGCGTGCGGCGTCCCACTTGATGCCGGTCGGGAAGCCGCCGCCGCCACGGCCACGCAGGCCGGATCGCTTCACTTCATCGACCACCATGGCGGCAGTCATCGTCGTCAGCGCCTTCGCCAGCGCGCCATAACCGCCGATCGCGAGGTAATCCTCGATCCGCTTGGGATCGAGCTTGATGTTGTTGCCGATGATGTTGCGCTGCTGGTTGCGATAGAACGGGATATCGGCGCCGCGCGCAATGCGCGCTTCGTCGGCATCGGCATACAGCAGCCGATCGACCAGCACGCCGTTCTTGATCGTCTTGTTGATGATCTCGGTCGCGTCCTTGGCCTTGACGTCGAGATAGGTCGTCTCGTTCGGTTCGATCACGACCACCGGGCCGCGCTCGCAAAAGCCGGGGCAGCCGGTTCCCTTGACCTCGACCTTGTCACCCAGACCCTGCCTGTCGATCTCGGCGTCGAGCGCGGCGATCAATTTGGTCGCGCCGCTCGCGAGGCACCCGGCGCCCGCGCAGACGGCGATGCAATGTTTGTCGGGATCGCGCCGGGCGAGCAGTTCGGCGCGATGGCGTTCGAGATCGGCGGAGGTATTCAGCATGCTATTCATATCTCTTCAACAACGCAGCGGTCTTGCCAGGCACCAGCTTGCCGTGCTGCTCCTTGTCGATCTCGATGACCGGACCGAGCGCGCAGCAGCCGATGCAGTTGACGGTGTCGAGGCTGTATTTCATCTCCGCGTCGGTTTCGCCGGGCATCAGGCCGGTGGTGTTCTGGATTACTTCGAGCACCCGTTGCGCGCCACGGACATGGCAGGCGGTGCCCATGCAGACGTTGATCTCGTGGCGGCCCTTCGGCACCAGGCTGAACGCCTTGTAGAAGGTCGCGGTATGCCGGATCCGGCCCATCGGCACGTTGAGCCGATCGCTGACGAGTTCCAGGGCTTCGCTCGGCAACCAGTGAAACTCGTGCTGGATGTCGAGCAGGATCTCGATCAACGCGCCTTCGCGCGCATCGTGACGATCGATGATTTGTTGGACTTTGGTCGTATCCGTCATGGTGTTTGCGCTCAGGCGAGGGCGTAGCACTTTTCGGCTTCGTCGAAGCGGACCAGCTTCTGCCGCGACGAATCCTTGAGCCGTTCGGTGACTTCCGATATCGGCATGTTGAGCGTATCGGCGATTTCGCGGGTCGAGCGCTGGCGCTCGTGCAGCAAGCCGAGGATCTGGCTGATCGCGAGCTTGTCGGCGATGGTCGTGTCGAACAGCGCGTTCAGCGCGGGGCTGTCGAAGAACTCGGCGTATTCCTCCTTGTTCTCGAAGCGCACGCGGATCTTTTCACGCTCGACCAGCTTGATGTACGGCAATAGCCGCGCCACGGCATCGAGCTTCAGCTTCAGCGTCGCCGGATCGATGCCCTCGCCTTCACCGAGCGGGCCGAGTGTGGTCAGTTCGTTGGTGAATTCGGTGACGACCTCGGCGAAGCGGTTGCCCTGCGACGCTGACACCCATTCCAGCCGGATGCGCGCCGGATTGATGCCGACCTTTGCCAGCAGCTTCTTTGCCAGATGCAGCACCGACAGCGCGTCGTAATTGCCTTCGGTGACGTAATGGCATTCGCCGAGCCAGCAGCCGCCGATGAAGACGCCGTCGTTACCGTTGCTGAGCGCGCGCAGCACGAAGTCGAGATCCATCCGGCCCGAGCACATCATGCGGATGATGCGCAGGCTCGGCGGATACTGATAGCGCGACGTGCCGCAGAGATCGGCGCCGGCGTAGCTGCACCAGTTGCAGAGGAAGCCCAGGATTTTGGGTCGGAAGTTTTCGGGTATCGCCATGGTTCGTTCCAGCCTATGCCGCGTCGATCTGAGCGAAGATTTCTTCGTCGGTGAAATGGTTCAGGAAGATGGCCTTGGTCGGGCACTTCGAATTGCACAGCCCGTCGCCCTTGCACAGGATCGGGTTGACGTGCGCCTTCTTGCCATGCGCCGTTTCAACGAAATCGATCGCGTCGTAGGCGCAGGCCGAGATGCAGGCGCCGCAGGCGACACAGGCATCTTCCTTGACGTCGCAGATGGCGCCAGTGGCGATCACGGCATCTTGTGACAACGTCGCGATGGCGCGGCCGGCGGCACCGCAGGACTGACTGATGGTCTCGCCGATGTGTTTCGGATAGTGCGCCGTGCCGCAAAGGAACACGCCCTCGGCGGAAAAATCGACCGGCCGAAGCTTGACGTGCGCTTCGAGGAAGAAGCCATCGGGACTCAGCGGCACCTTGAACAGGCGCGAGATCTGCTGCGCCGACGCCGACGGCACGACCGCAGCGGACAGCGCGACCAGATCGGTATCGAGCGCGAGCGGCTGGCCCAGGATCGGATCGAACACCGTCACGCGCAGCTGTTCCTTGCCGCCTTCCCGGATCGGCGCCACGACCGGTTCGTGCTCCGGCGTGAAGCGGACGAAGCGGACGCCCTTGCTCGCCGCCTCGCGGTAATAGTTCTCGCGATAGCCATAGGTGCGCATGTCGCGGTAGACGATGGTCACCTCCCGCTCGGGCTTCTGCTCCTTCAGTTTCAGCGCGTTCTTGATCGCCTGACTGCAACAGACGCGGGCGCAGTAGTTGCGCTCCTTGTTGCGGCAGCCGACGCATTGGATCATCACCACGCCTTCGGCGCCGGTCACCGCCGGTTCACTCGCGGCGATGCGGCCTTCGAGTTCGAGCTGGGTCAGGACGCCGGTGTGCAGGCCGTACAGGTGTTCGGTCGGTTGGTATTCCTGGGCGCCGATGGCGATGATCGCCGCGCCGTGCTTGACCTCGCGCAGCCGCTTCTGCGCCCGCACCTTGGTGACGAAGTTGCCGACGTAGCCGGAGACTTCCTCGATTACCGCTTCGGTGATCACGCGGATCTGCGGATTGCGGTAGACCTGCTGCGACATCTCCTTGACGTAGGCCTGCACGTCGGTGCCTTCCAGCGTGTAGTGGATGCGGCGCGCCATGCCGCCGAGATCCTTGTCCTTCTCGACCAGGCTGACCTCGAAGCCCTGGCTCGCCATCGTCAGCGCCGCGTTCATGCCGGCGACACCGCCGCCGATGATCAGCACCGACTTGTTGATCGGCAGCTCGATCTCGCTCAGCGGTTCGAGCAGGCTGGTGCGAGCGACCGACATGCTGACGATCTCCTTCGCCTTCTGCGTCGCCGCGTCCTTCTCCTTCGAATGCACCCACGAACAGTGCTCGCGGATGTTGGCCATGTCCATGAAGTACTGATTGATGCCGCCCTCGCGCACGGTGTCGCGGAACAGCGGCTCCAGCGTGCGCGGTGAGCAGGCCGCGATGACGACGCGGTTCAGCCCCTTCTCGCGGATCACGTCCGAGATCTGCTGGGCGTTGTCGGTCGAGCAGGCGAACAGGCTTTCCTGCGCGTGCACCACGTTCTTCAGGCCCTTGGCGTATTCGACGACCGAAGGCACGTTGACGACGCGGCCAATGTTCGCGCCGCAATGGCAGACGAATACGCCGACCTTCGGCTCTTCCTTCGAGACATCGCGCTCTTCGGGATATTCACGCTCACGGCTCAGCTTGCCGCGTCGCGCCGCGAGCACGGTGCCGCACAGCGCGCTCGCGCCGCTCGCGGACCAGACCGATTCCGGAATGTCCGCCGGCCCAAAGAACGCGCCACTGGCGAAGACGCCCGGACGGGTCGTCTCGATCGGATTCATCGGATTGGTCTTGCAGAAGCCATGCGCGTTCAGCTCGATGCCGAACTTGGCGGCGAGATCCTTGGCATCCTTCGGCGGATTCAGACCCACCGACAGCACCACCAGATCGAACTCCTCCTCCTTGACCCCATCCTCGTCGGTCGCGTAGCGGATGGTGACGTTGTCCGACCCCGGCAACTCACGGCCGACCGAGGTATAGCTGCGGATGAAGCGCACGTCGGACAGCCCCGAGGCGCGCTGGTAGTAGCGTTCGAAGTCCTTGCTGAAGGCGCGGATGTCGTTGTGGAACACGGTCGCGTTCAGCTCGGGCAGATGATCCTTGGCGAGGATCACCTGCTTCTGGGTGTACGAGCAGCAGACCGACGAGCAATAGCTGTTGCCGCCGGGGATCACCTGGCGCGAGCCGACGCACTGCACCCAGGCGATGCGGTGTGGATGCTTGCTGTCGGACGGCCGCAGCACGTGGCCGGCGCCCGGGCCGGTGGCCGAGATCATCCGTTCGAATTCGAGGCTGGTGACGACGTTCTTGAACCGGCCATAGCCAAAGTCGCCGCGCAGCGCGGGGTCGAAGGTCTCGAAGCCCGGCGCCAGCACCACCGAGCCGACCGTGACGGTACGGCGTTGCGGCTTCTGGTGCAGATCGATGGCGTTGTGTTTGCAGACGCCGACGCAGATCTGGCAGCGCTCGTCCTTGAGATAGAAGCAGTGCTCCGGATCGATGTAGGTGACCAGCGGCGTCGCCTGCGAGAACTGGATGTGGATCGCCTTGGTCAGGTTGAGGCGCTGGTTGTACGGGTCCGGCATCTGCGCCGGACAGAACTCGACGCAGGTGGTGCAACCGGTGCAGCGATCCTCGATGACGTAGCGCGGCTTTCGGTTCAGCGTGATCTGGAAGTCGCCCTCGTCCGATTCCTCGACCCGCAGGATCTCGGTGGTGGTCAGGATCTCGATGTTCGGATGGCGGCTGCACTCGATGAACTTCGGCGACTCGATGCACATCGAGCAGTCGTTCGACGGGAAGGTCTTGTCGAGCTGTGACATCTTGCCGCCGATCGCCGGGGCCTTCTCGACCAGATAGACGCGAAAGCCGGTTTCGGCCAGATCCAGCGCAGCCTGGATGCCGCTGATGCCGGCACCGACGACCATGACGTCGCCGAGCCGATCGCTGTTCTGGCGGCTCAACTGCAATTGTTCGATCGCTGTGGTGCTCACGGTACCTCCTAGAGACTTTCCGCGACGACTTCGGTGATGTCCTTGACCTCGATCGCCTGGCCCTGATCCAGGCGCAGGCTCGAATCCGTGAAGTTGGTGATGCAATACGGGCACGCCGTCACCAGCACCTCGGCGCCGAGATCGACGGCCTGGCGCAGCCGCACGTCGGAGAAGCGTTCCTCCTTCGGCGTCTCCATCCAGATGCGGCCACCGCCACCGCCGCAGCAGAAGCTGTTTTCGCGCCGTTCGGCCAGTTCGTTCAGCTCGGTGCCGAGCACCTTGTTCAACACCTCGCGCGGCGCGTCGAACACGCCGTTGTGCCGGCCGAGATAGCACGGATCGTGGTAGGTGATCTTGCGGACGTATTCCTGCTTTGGCTGCAACCGGCCCTCCTGCATCAACTGCTTCAGGTACTGCGAGATGTGCACGATCTCGAAGTGCACGCCGAATTCGGGGTATTCATTCTTGTAGGTGTGATAACAGTGCGGCGACGAGACCAGGATCTTCTTCACGCCGGCCTCAATCAGGTTCTTGATGTTCGACTTGGCGAGGTGGCGGAACGCTTCCTCGTTGCCGGCCTTGCGGATGCTCTCGCCGCAGCAGCTTTCCTTGTCGCCAAGGATGCCGTAATCGACGCCGGCGGCGTTCAGGATCTTCGCGGTCGCGACCGCTACCTTCTTCATTCGCGGATCGTAGGCGAGGTAACAACCCGGCAGGTACAGGATCTCCATGCCTTCCTTGAACTGCCTGACCCCGAGCCCCTGGGCCCACTCGGCGCGTTTGCCGCGCGCCAGATCGAACGGGTTGCCTTCGCTCATCAGGCTGCCGGCGACGGTGACGATCGGCGTCACCGAGTCCGGAAAGACGCCATACTCGGTCGCGATGCGGCGCAACGAGCGGCCGAGTTCGATCTGATTGACGCCGCGCGGGCAGCGCTGCGGGCAGGTGCCGCAGGTGGTGCAGCGCCAGATGTCCTCGCTCTCGATCTCGGTGAGACCGAGCGCCGCCTGACGGACGATCTTGCGCATGCTGAACCTGCTCACCCGATTCCACGGGCAGACGACGTCGCAGGTGCCGCACTGGTAGCACAGGTCGGCGGTGACGCCGCCGTTCAGCTTGATCGCGTCGGCGATTTCTTTCAGAGGAACGAGTGTTTCCACAGCCAACTCCAGCCCGGGGTCCGGGTATTGCGTGTTGAATCAGCGCTGAACAAGATCTTCCAGGAACTATTCAGGATAGGCCAGGCGATATTCCGGCGAGGCTAAGTTTCCCGAGCCAGAGACCGGGTCCAATTGACACCGATCAACTAAATGCGAATTGTCGTATCATTTTACCGGTTTCAAGAAATACTAACGAATTTAGTAGGTTATCGCCGGTATCGGCCTGACAAGCAAGCCGCAGCATAACAGGGTGTCCGCTTGCCGGCACCGTCCGGTGGGCACGCTCCGTGGGTGTCGGCCGACGCCCAGACAGAGCCGCCGATGGCCATCGAAACCGGCGGTGAGGGCTATCGGCGCATGGCGGCCGCAGGCTGTGCCTCGCGATTTCCGGGACGATTCGGGCGGCCGTGGGTTGTGTCCCTCGGGCTGGCCAAGGCAAGACTGGCGTGCCGGACGCATGCGGTGGCCGGACGGCGATGAGCGGGAATTCACGCCACTGCCGGACGGCTGAATGCCCCGTCAGGCCAGCACCGGCAGACAAAAGGCGGTCCCGTGCTCATGCCCGCACGCCGGGCACGAAATCCTCGCCACCAGTTTCTCGCACTTGATGCCGCGCTCGCGCCGGTGCGCCAGATCCAGCACCCCGCCACACGCCGGGCAGGCGCGCGGCAGCACCAGAGTCACCTCGAGGGTATCGATCGCGGTGCCGTCACGGGTGCGGAATTCGCCGGCAAGCGCCAGCGTGCGCCGTTCCAGTTGCGCGATGCCCCAATGCTCCAGATCGGCGAACAGCTCGTCGAAATATGCCACGGTCCTGGCCGCGCGCTCCGTGGCGAGGCGCCGGCCGCTCGCGGTGAACATCGCGCGCGGCGCCGCCAGCGCATAGGTCAGCTCGCGGCTCGCCGTTTGCAGCAGCGCGTCGACCAGGCCGCGGCCGCGTAGCGTCGCCTTGGTGAAGAATGCGCCGACACCGAGCGCCCCCAGCTTGTCCAGCCGATCGGCGTCCTGCACGATGCGGCTCGGGCCGACGCAGGGGTGGCGCTCGTCATAGAGCGCGCGCAGCGATTCCTGCACCACGGCGATCTCGTCCGGCACCATGCCGGCGGCGGCCAGCATGCGGCCCGCGTGGATCGCGGCATGTTCCTCCTCCGCAATCCCGTCCGCGTGGTAGGCACCGTCGTTGAATTTCCCGGCATCGTGAAACAGCGCGATGACGACCGGCAGCAGCGCATCCACGCCTTCGAGCCGGGCGATGACCCGTGCGATGGCGGCGGTCCGGCGCGAGTGATCGACCAGAAACT
>JADLEV010000051.1 GCA_020845935.1 Gammaproteobacteria bacterium | reverse complement strand
TACGGCATCGAATGGGAGGTGATCCCACCGCTGATCTTTCTCGGCCTCGGCGCGCTGACCGACTTTGGGCCGATGCTGGCGCAACCGCGCCTGATCTTTCTCGGCGCCGGCGCGCAGGTCGGGATCTATTTGACGTTCTTCGTCGCCCACCTGGTCGGCGGGTTCGATCTCAAGGAAGCGGCGACCATCGGCATCATTGGCGGTGCCGATGGACCGACCACGATTTTTCTCGCATCGAAAATGGCACCGCACCTGATTGGTGTGGTGGCGGTCGCAGCCTATTCGTACATGGCGATGGTGCCGATCATTCAGCCGCCGATCATGAAACTGCTCACCACCGACGCCGAACGCCGCATCGTGATGCGCAAGGGCCGCAAGGTCTCGCATCTTGAAAAACTGCTGTTCCCGATCGTTGCCGCGATCGTGATCATCCTGCTGGTGCCTCCCTCAGCGCCGCTGATCGCCATGTTCATGCTCGGCAACCTGTTTCGCGAATCGAAAGTGGTCGAGCGCTTGTCCGAGACCTCACAGAATGCGCTGATGAACATCGTCACGATATTTCTCGGGGTCAGCGTCGGCGCGACGATGAGCGCGGACAATTTTCTGCGCAAGGAAGCGATCTTCATTTTCTTCCTTGGCCTGTTCGCGTTCATGACCAGCACCGCGTCCGGCATCCTGCTCGCCAAACTCATGAATTTGTTCACCAGTGATAAGATCAATCCGCTGATTGGTGCCGCCGGTGTCTCGGCGGTGCCGATGTCCGCCCGAGTCGCGCAGAAGGTCGGCCAGGAAGCGAACAAGAAGAATTACCTGCTGATGTTCGCAATGGGTCCCAACATCGCTGGCGTGATCGGTACCGTGATCGCGGCGGGGGTATTCCTGGCCCTGCTCGGCTAAACAATTCCACCTGGGAGAGATACCAATGGCAGAACAAGTGACGGCGCCGCTGGCCGGCAACATCTGGATGGTCAATGTCGCGGTCGGCGACGCGGTCCAGGAAGACGATGAACTCGTCATCATCGAAGCATTGAAAATGGAAAATCCGGTCTTCGCGCCGTGCTCCGGCACGGTCAGGGAAGTTCGGGTCAAGAAAGGGGATCAGGTCGACGAAGACCAGGTTCTCGTCGTCATCGAGTAACACTGTAAGCAGGCGGCAAGCAAAGAGGCCATCATGAATTTCGAGTTGACCGAAGAACAGCAACTGGTGCAGGACACCGCACGGCGCTTCGCCGCCGAGGACATCGCGCCGACCTTGGTTGAGGAAGAGAAGCACCACGAATTCCGCGTCGATCGCGTAGCTCGCATGGGCGAGCTGGGATTCTTCGGCTGTGCCCTGCCCGAGGAACTCGGCGGCAATGGCATGGGCTTTCTCGAGTCGGTGCTGATGGCCGAGCAAATCGCCAAGGTCTCCGCGTCCTGGCGGCTGCCGTTCAACATGCAGAACCTCGGCCCGGCGCTGACGGTCGCCAAGTTCGGATCCGCCGAACAAAAACGGCGGTATGTCGCCGGCTGGGCCGCGGGCAAACAGCTCGGCTTCTTCGCGATGACTGAACCGAACACCGGCTCGGACGTCTCCAGCATGCGCACCCACGCCATCGACCGCGGCGATCACTGGGAGATCAACGGCAACAAGATGTGGATCTCCAACGCCCACGTCGGCGACGCCGGCCTGCTGTACGCCTACACCGATCGCGACAAGAAACACAACGGCATCTCCGCCTTCATCATCGAGCCGAAGAAACTGGCCGGCTGCACCGCGCGGCCAATCGAGACCAAGCTCGGCCTGCATTGCGCACCGACCGGGGAGTTCGTGTTCGAAGGCGCGAAGGTTCCGAAGGACGCGATCCTTGGCAACCCGGGTGATGGCTTCAAGATCTGTATGTGGCAGCTGAACAATACCCGCCTCGGCTGCGCCGCGGGGGCGCTCGGCGTCGCCGGTGGTGCGCTGGACCTCGCGATCAACTACGCCAATGAACGCACGCAATTCGGCAAGGCGATCTCGCAGCATCAGATGATTCAGTCGCAGATCGCCGAGATGGTCGTCGAGCATCATGCCGCGCAGATGCTGGTTTATCGCGCCGCCTGGCTGAAGGATCAAGGCAAGCCGAATCAGCAGGAAACCTCCATCGCGAAGTTCTGCGCCTCGGAAGCCGCGGTGCATGCCGCCAACGAGTGCATGAAGATCTTCGGCTCCTATGGCTTCTCGACCGAGTATCCCGCCGAACGGTTCTACCGCGACGCGAAGTCGCTACAGGTCGTCGAAGGTACGTCCAACGTACAGAAGATGATCATCGCCGGCATCGCGCTCGGGCACAGCGGCAACCGGTAAACCCGGGGAAGCATAGGCATAAAAAAAGCCGCCACGCGTCGCGTGGCGGCTTTTTTTTCGACTGAAAAACGGCTTGTCAGCCGTGCATCGCGTCGTACTTCGCCTGCAATTGCTCGCGGCTTTCCCGCCAGTTCGGATCGGGGACGATGCAGGCCGACGGGCACACCAGCTGGCACTGCGGTTCATCCTCGGCGCCGACGCATTCGGTGCAGCGCAACGGGTCGAGCACGTAAATGGTGTCGCCGGGGGAAATCGCATCGTTCGGGCAAGGCTCGACGCAGGCATCACAGGCGGTGCAATCCGAATTGATAATCAGGGCCATCGTTTCTCTCCAGAATGAATTCAGGCGCGCATGATAGTCGCATCACCGCGCATTGTTAAAGGTCCGATTTTGCCGCTCACGAAGCCTTCGGCAAGGCGTTCAGTTCCGCCAGTCTGTAATGGCGGAACGCGCCCCACAGGGCGGCACCGATGGCTCCAGCGAAGATCGAATCCGGATGCGACGTCACCGTTAGTTTCATCTTCTGCTGCACCATCGATTCGTTCAGTGCGGCGATGAGGCCGCTGTCGAGCGCCAACCCGCCGGTCGCCATCACGACGCCGTCGATGACCTTGATCGACTTCAGCAGCTTCAATAGCCGATCGGCCATCGACAGGTGGATCCCTTTGAGGATATTCGGCGCCGTGATGCCGCGCGACACCATGTTGATGACATCGGTCTCGGCGAGCACCGCGCAGATGCTGCTGACGATCTCCGGGTTGTCGGCGCGCCGCGACAGTTCGCCGATCTCGTCCTGGGCAATGCCAAGATAGCGGGCGATGTTCTCGATGAACTGACCCGAGCCGGAGGCGCATTGGCTGGTCATCTTGTAATTCAGCACCTTGCCACGACCGTCGATCTTGATGGCGCGGCCGTGCAGCGCGCCGATATCGAGCACTGCGCGCGCCTGCGGGTCGAGATAGACCGCCCCACGCGCATGGGTCGTCATCGAATAGAAATGCCCGGTGCTGTAAGCGATGCTTTCACCCTCGCCGGTGGTCGCGCAGTAGGCGACATCGGTGCGGCGCAAGCCGTTGTCTTCCAGCAGTTCGTCATAGGTCTTGGCGGTCAGTTCGAACGGATCACGCTGCCGGATGACCGCCAGCCGCTTGCCGAGCAATTCCGCATTGCTGCCGCCGTCGCCGCGAAACAGCGCGACCTTGATGGAACCGGTGCCTACATCGATGCCTGCGGTGGTAATCATGTCACTGCTCCATTACTGCGCGATGCGCGAAGGTCGCGGCTCCGAGCGAGCCGGTATAGATCGAATCGGGGTCGATGTTGATCGTCATGTCGCCGTAGTTTTCGTTGATCAATTTGCGCAGCTCGCGCGTCGCCGCTTCGTTCTTGGCGACGCCGCCAGTGAAGGTGAACTGATCGAACACGCCGCCGGAACGCGCCAGGATTGACATCGCGCGCAGGATGATCGAGCGGTGCAGACCGGCCAGGATGTCGGCACGATCTTCACCGAGCGCCAGCCGGTCACGCAGTTCGGCGCCGGCGAACACGGTGCAGGTCGAATTGATCCGGACCGTCTTTTTCGCCTGCATCGCCAACGGCCCGAGTTCGTGCAGGCCCATCTTCATTTCGTCGGCGATATAGCCGAGGTAACGACCGCAACCCGCGGCGCAGCGATCGTTCATCTGGAAATTCTGCACGATGCCTTCCTGATCGACCTGAATCGCCTTGGTGTCCTGGCCACCGATGTCGAGCACCGTGCGGGTATCCGGAAACATCACGTGCGCGCCAAGGCCATGGCACAGGATCTCGGAACGGATGTGTTCCTTGGAGAACGGCAGCCGCACCCGGCCATAGCCGGTGCCGATCACGTAGGTCTCTTCCAATTCGAGATCGAGCGCGCGATCGAGCGGCTGCTTGAAATCGAACTGCCGAAACTCGCTGTTGTGCGGCTCCGCCAGCAACCCATCGAGGCCGCGCCGCATCTTGCCTTTCAGATCCGAGGCCGGTGGGCGGTTTTCGACTTCGATGATCGCCTTGTCGTAAACGTTGAGCACGACCTCGTAGGGCAGCCCCATGCGACGCGCGACGTCCTCGGCGATCGTCAGGTACTTCGCGCCGGCGATATCACGGAAGAAGTCCGACTTGCGGCGCACGCCCGGCGCAAACAACGCCGTCGCCTCGCTGCGTACCTGCGCGAAGATCTCGTCGAGCGCCGTGCCGACCGCCTGCTCCAGGCCCGCGAATCGGGCGCCGCTGGCGTTGCGTCGACAGGTCTGCTCCAGGTCGGCAAGCTGTTCAAGGAATTGTTCGCGCCGGAAGTTGCGTTCCAGGTCCTGCAGGAAGCTGTCGAGGCGACCCGCGAGGCCCGGATTCGACGATAGCTCACGCCGCAGCAGGGTGAAGCGCGCGTCGATGAATGCCTCCTGCTTCGAGACTGCGGCCGCGGTGTCATAGTTGGAACGCGAGTTGGTGATGCCGCGTCCGATCACGGTACGATTCTCGTCCATCAGGATCGCCTTGGTGGTCGTCGATCCGAGGTCAATGCCGATAAAACATTTCATCGCAGGTCTCCTCCGCGCATCACGCGGCGCGCCGCTTCTGGTCGATCATCTGGAAATAGCTTTCCAGCCGGTTCTTCACGTTCGCCGCGGAGAAATAGCGCGGATCGACCAAGTCCGTTTCGACAAACGCCGCCGGCTTGCCGGTACGCTGCTCGATCTCGCGCATCAACAGCAACTGGCCGGCGGAAAAGCTGTTGCAGCTCTTGATCGAGTTGATCAGCAGGCCGTCCGCCTGATACTCGTTGATGTAGCGCTCGATCATGTCGACCCGCTGCGGCAGATTCAAGTTGGTATAGACACCAAGGCAATAATCAGCCAGCGATTCCAGCGGATGTTCCGGATCGTGGCGGAAACCAAAATCGTAGACGCCGCCGACCTTGGTATAGGTGCTGGCAACGCATACTGCACCCTCGTCGTAGAACATCTTCCAGAACTCGCGCATGTGCGTGTAGTTCAGCGTGCCCTCGGTGACCAGCCGGTATTTCTCCGGTCCCATGTCGCCATCCGGTGTGACCGGACCCTTGCCCTGAGCCACGCGTTCGGCGATTTCGGCACGCAGCAGCCGGTAGTACTCGGTTGCGTCCTTGGTGCCGCGAAACGCGGAGAAGATCGGGCCAACGTAGTACATCGCGCCGAAGAACCCATCGATCGGCGACGGCCGATTCTTCGCCGATTGCAGCACCCAGACCAAATCATCCTCGGCCTTCGCCGATTCGCGCAGGTATTCGCGCAGCCGATCGATATCGAACTTGACTCCGCTGACGCGCTCCAGTTCGGGGATGACGGTTTCGCGCAACTGCTTGACGATGTAGTTGCGCATGTTGGTTGTGACGCGGCCTTCACCCTGATACGGCACATGCAGCATCACCGTCGGGCATTTGTATTCGTGCCGCAGCAGCTCGAACCACTTCATGAAGGTGAAGCAACCGGTATACGACAACAGCAGCAGATCCGGCTCGGGCAAGTGCTGGCCAGTCGGACCGATGTTGCCCCGGCGCGCCATGCCGATATCGGTCTTGACGTAAGTGCAGACATCCTCGGAGTGGCCTGTGCGCTCAGCCTCCATGATGAAGTTGCCGCTCTTCTTGCGCAGCCCATTCTGCAACGCGTTGATCTCGGGGTAATTGCCAACGACGTCGAAACAGCGGACCAGCTCGTTGATGTTGCCTGGGATGAACGTATAGACGACCTTCTTGCCAGTCTCGCCGACCCGTGCCAGTTCGTCGTAGTTGTTCTGAATCATCTCCTTCTGTTTCAGCATCGAGAGGTCCTTGATCGCGTCGCGCGCTTCGGTGGCGGCATTGCTGCTGGCGGTACTCATGCGGTTTCTCCCCACAATTTGATCGAATCAGCGAATGTTCCGGCCTGTTCCCGGATCGGCTGCATTTGCCCGGAGTTCTCGGCGTACTTGAACGCAATGAACGGAATGTTCGCGGCGTTCAAGGCATCCTGCAGCATCGGCCGCTCGAGCAGTGCCGGATCGCAGAAGCTGGCGGCGGCGAAGATCACGCCTTCGGCACCGCTGCCGCGCACGGCCTCCACCAGATACTTGCCCTTGTCCTCCTCGTTCGCCTCGTAGGTCGCCGAGGTCTTGACCGAGTAATTCAGGAAGTGCAGCGCTAGGTTGCTGATCGGGTCACCCGCGACCGGTACCGGTGCCGTCATCCAGCGATTGACCAGCATGAAATCATCGTTGACGACATAACAGCCGGACATCTCGATCGACTTGATCAGATTCAGCGGTGGCTGTTCGCAGAACATGCCGCTCAGCACGATGCGGCAGTTGTCGCGCCGCGGCCGATCGGCATCGCGCACGGCGTCCATGTAGTCGCGCAGCATCTGGTTGTGTTCCTCCACCGGCAGCATCATGCCGGCCCGGCTGACGAGATAGGCCTCGACCGCCGGCACATTCCACGGCTGCGCCTGGCGCAACGCATAGAACTCGTTGATGAGGTCGCGATTGGTGTTGAACAGCGCGATCGAATGACGCAGCGCCTCGTCGGTAATCGGCGCCCCGCGCAGCCGTTCCAGCCCTTCGCGCAATTCCTGCAGCTCGTGGATGTAGTACTCGCCACCGATCGATGCCTGGTAATTCTGCGGCACATCGAAATAGCGCACGTACATGTCGCGCCGGATCAACTGCAACATTCCCGACAGGTTCCGGATCACATCGCAGATGCTCGGGAACAGCATGCCGTCGACGAAGTCGAGCCGGCCCGTCAGCACCAGTTCGATGGTCGAACGCGGGATGCGGCAAATGTAGCTCTGGAAGTAGGCATCGCCCTGAATGACCTCGAGCTGGTCACCGCCGCCGAAGATCCCAAGCGGTAACATCCCGGCCGCGTGTATGATCTCGCGCGGCACGTAGATCGGCATGAAAGCGATGACCCGGCGACCCGGCACGGCGGCCTTCCAGGCGCGTGCATTCTCGAAATTCAGATCCTCGAAGAGCGCTTGGCAGCGTTCAATGATCGGTTCGTGGCGCGCAGTCATACAGGAATCCTCGAAAAGCTTCTGCCCGATAGAAAGCCCAGTTTCATTCTGGACCACCGCGAATGCAAAAACACTCGCTCGTCTTGCCCGCGGACATGCCGCGCAGCCTAATAAAGTATTGTGGTATTATAATGCTATAATTCCCGCGCCCGTCAAGGCGGGGTCAACATCGAGAGTAATCGTCATGCGAAAAACCCATCTCGTGGGGTGCCCAACCCTATGAAAACACTGTCTATTGCTGTGGTCGGCAGCGGCGGCGCCGGTGCGCTGACCACCGGCAATCTGCTGCTCGAGGCCGCGGCCCGGCTTGGCTGCTACGGCATCCAGACGCGCTCGGTCGGCCCGCAGATCCGCGGCGGCGAAGCGGCGGCGATGGTCCGGCTCAGCGATGAGCCGATCGACTGCATCAGCGATCGTTTCGACATCATGCTCGCGATGGACTGGAACAATGTCCACCGCTTCGCCCCGGAAATTCTGCTCGACGAAAACAGTCTGATCATCGGTGACCCGGCCGAGGGCGAAGTCCCACCGGCACTCACCCGCTCGAACCCGCAGCGCCGGGAGGTTGCGATCGGCGCCCTGGCGAAACAGGTCAGGAAAGGCCGCGCCAACATGATTGCGCTCGGCGTCATCGCCGAGGTGATCGGTCTGCCGGACGCGGCAGTCATCGCGGTGCTGGAAAAGCAACTGGGCAAGAAAGGCGAAGAGGCGTTGCTATCGAGCCTCGACGCGATCACCGCCGGCCGCGCCGCGGCTGCCGGCATCGAGCCCCGACGGCTGCCGGTGAACGGCTCCGCCGGCACTGCGAAATGGATCATCACCGGCAACCATGCCGCCGGGCTGGGCGCCATCCGCGGCGGTATCAAGTTCGTCGCCGCCTATCCCATCACGCCGGCGACGGAAGTCCTCGAATGGATCTCGAAAGCCTTGTCGCGCACCGGCGGCACGCTCGTTCAGGCCGAGGACGAGTTGGCATCGATCAACATGATCCTTGGCGCCTCGTTTGGCGGCCAGCCTTCGTTGACGGCGACCTCGGGTCCGGGGTTGTCGCTGATGGTTGAAAGCCTCGGCCTCGCGGTCAGCGCCGAAGTGCCGATCGTCGTCATCGACGTGATGCGCGGTGGTCCTTCGACCGGCATCCCGACGATCGCCGAACAGAGCGATCTCAATATCGCCGTCTATGGCTTGCACGGTGACGCCCCGCACCTGGTGCTGGCACCGAACTCGGTCACCGACTGTGTCGCCACGACGCAATGGTCGGTATTTCTCGCCGAGGCGCTGCAGACGCCCGCCGTCGTGCTGTCGGATCAATACCTCGGTCAGGCGCGCTGCATCATTGACGCGCCGCAGACGCTGCCGCTGCGCGGCGAACGGTTGCTCGCGACCGACGCCGGTGGCGAGCGCTATCAACGCTATGCGGTGACCGAAAGCGGCGTTTCGCCAATGGCCATCCCCGGCCTGCCCGGTTGTCAGCACACTGCGGACGGGCTGGAACACAACCCGATCGGAACACCATCGAGCACGGCAGCCGACCACCAGACGCAGCTCGACAAGCGCCAGCGCAAACTGACGCAATTCGACTTCGGTGACCGCTGGGCCGACATCGAAGGTGATGGCGAACTCGCCATCATCACCTGGGGCTCGGTGACCGGCGCGGTGCGCGAGGCGCTCGGTCGGCTGCGCGCCGAGGGCGGTGGCGGCATTCGGCTGGTGTCGATTCGCCTGCTGACGCCGGTGCAGCCGGAGCGTTTTGCCGGGGCGCTGGCCGGGGTGAAGCGCGTGTTGCTGATCGAGCAATCGCACTCGGCACAGTTCCGGCACTTTTTGGCCGCGCATTACCGGCTGCCGGAAGACATCGAAATCCTGAATCGTGCCGGCCCGCTGCTGTTTCGTGCCGGTGAGGTTTATGACCGAATCAAATCCTGGAGTGGAGTATGAGCCAAACCGCAGAAGCCGCTGCCCCGGTCACCCTGACACCGAACGACTACAAGTCGAACATCAAGCCGATCTGGTGTCCCGGTTGTGGCGACTATTCCGTCCTGTTGGAAATCACCAAGGCCCTTGCCGCGCTGGCGCTGCGTCCGGAGAACGTCGCCATCGTCTCCGGCATCGGCTGTTCGTCCCGGTTTCCTGCCTACTCGAACTGCTATGGCTTCCATGGCGTGCATGGCCGCGCCCTGCCGGTCGCGACTGGGCTCAAGATCGCCCGGCCCGACCTGACGGTGCTCTGCACCGGCGGCGATGGCGACGGTTTTTCGATCGGCGGCAATCACTTCCTGCATGCCTGCCGGCGCAATGTCGATCTGACCTACATCGTGATGGATAACCAGGTCTATGGCATGACCAAGGGCCAGGCATCGCCGACGACCGATCCCGATTGGGATCATGTGCTGATGCCCGGCGGTACCGGCACGCGCGCGTTTCAGCCGCTGGTGATTGCCTTGGCGTCCGGCGCCAACTTCGTCGCACGCGCCTTTTCCGGGGACCCGGCGATGACCACCGACATCATCATCGAAGCGATTCGCCATCCGGGATTCTCGTTCGTGCAGATTCTGAGCCCCTGTGTCACGTTCCGGCCCGATCAGCGCGAATGGCGCAATTTCGTGCGCCAGGCCCCGGTGCCGGAAACCAACGATCCGTCCCGTGCGGCTCGGCGCATCATGAGCGACGATGGTTTCAACCTCGGCATCCTGTACCGCGGCGATCGGCCGCCGTACCGGATCAGCCGCAAGGCGGAATTCGAAGAAGTAACAGCGATCGGTAAGGAATTTCTGGTATGAGCAGCGCAACTGAATCCAAACTCTTTCGGCCCGATGTCCCGCGACTCGACGGCATCGGCGATCTGCTTGCCTACGCGCTGGCGCTGGAAGTCGAAGCGACCGAGCGCTATGCCGAACTCGCCGAGCTGATGGCGACGCACAACAATCGCGATGTCGCCGAATCATTCCGCAAGATGGCACGGGTCGAGCAATTGCATGTCGACGAGATCCGCAAAAGAATCGAACAAAGCCGTCTGACGGATTTGCCGACTGCGCATTTTCGCTGGGTGGGGTTGACCAGCGGTCCGGAGTCCACCGACCCCGCGGACCTGCATTACCTGATGACGCCGCGACAGGCGCTCGAACTCGCGCTGATCAACGAAAAGCGCGCACATCAGTATTACGACACGATCGCCACCTCGACCACCGACCCGGAAATCAAGGCGCTCGCCGCCGAGTTCGCCGAGGAGGAGAAGGAACACGTCGCGCTGGTCGAGGCCTGGATGGAGAAGTATCCGGAAGCCGACGAGGATTGGGATCGCGACGACGACCCGCCGGTGCTGCAGGATTAATTGCCTGAATTCGCTTTCGCCTTCAGCATCAGCATCGTCTTGATACTGATCGATTCCAGCGTCGCGCGCATGATGTCGCTGATTTCGTCGAGCACGACATCGAGCGTGCGGCCGACTGCGGTGTCGGTGCCTGGCTCGCGTTGGGTTTCCTTGTCGAGTGTATGCGGCTCGAAGATTTCGATGATGTCGAGCAGCGTCGTGCGCTTGGCGTTGCCGACAAAACGATAGCCGCCGCCAACGCCGCGCACGGCCTCGACCAGGCCCTGGCGCCCGAGCTCACGCATCACCTTCGACAGATGATTGCTGGAGATGTCGAAACGTTCGGCTATCTCGGTGCGCGACAACTGCTGCTCCGGCTGGTCAGCCAGCTCGAGCACCGCGTACAGCGCCAGTCGTGTCGATCGTTGCAGTTTCAAACGAGTCCCCCGATCTCAGTCGAGCCGCATTTCGAGTTGCAGATAGGGTCCGGCCATCAATCCCTGACTGCGGAAGAACGACATCAGCTCGCGATTGCCGCGCGCCACCATGGTGCGGACGATATCGATCCCGGCTCGTTTGAATTCCGCCAGCAACGCTTCGAGCATGCGTGTTCCGGTTCCGGTGAAACGACTTTCGTTGGCGACCCCAATCGCCGAAACCCAGCCGCAGGGTGACGAGCCGAACTCCCAGGCCTTGATTTCGCCGATGATGAAACCGGCGACGGCACCTTCCTGCTCGGCGACGAGAAAGATATGGGTCGCGCGCTGGCGCGCTGCCAGCTCGAATTTCTCGCGCCAGTAATCGTGCTTCGCGACCCCGGTCTCGCCAAGGTCGATGGCGACGATCGCGTCCAGGTCCCCCGCGGCAACGTCTCGAATGGTCATCGCGGCGAGAACTCCTGTCTGGCGCAGGACGCGCGACTGCCGGAGCGGTTCTTCATCTGCATCAATCGAGACTCAGGGAGTTCCTGGCGCTGAATACGACGCGGATCGCCCTCGATCGCACCGCCTCGGCCGTTGTTTTGCACATTATCGTACTACATTGCGACTATCGGGCAGCCGGCCAGAGGCAGCTGGGCGTCGCGCGACGCACGACGTTGACCCGGACCGGCACCGTCACAATCAGCGCTTCGGCGCGCCCAGCGACGGACGACCATGGCCCGCTCGCTAATAACGGGCTGTTCAGGGGGATTGTTCAGGACGCCGCGGTTCGAGCCGTTGCCGCGGCAGTCGTACGATCCAGCAACGCGCGGCCACGCTCGGTCAACAAGGCATGCAGGAACAGGTCGAGCCCGTGTTCGATATAGGTCTCGAGATCGAAGCGCTTGGCGAATTGCCAATACTTCAACGCCCAGGCGTGGGCATACATCACGAGCTGATAGGTCGCCAGCTCGGTATCGACCGCGCGGAACAGGCCCAGGTCGATGCAGGTCTGGATGTAGCCCGCGATCAGCTGGTTGGTCTGCCGCTCGGCCCGCTTGATGATTTGGCGCCGGGCCGGCGCCAGTGACTTGGTCGAGCGATAGGCGAGGATGGTCGCGTCGCGCCGCTGATCGACCACTCGGCAATAGGTGCGGAATGCGGCAACGCAGCGTGCCAGCGGGTCGCTGATGTGTCCGACCGCACGCGGGATCTCGGCGGTATACGAATCGAGCACGTCGAGGATCGACAACAGCAGCAGGTCTTCCTTGTCGCGGACGTACTGATAAATCAGTCCCGCGCTGACGCCGGCGCGCTTGGCGACGTCCTGTACCTTGGTGCGGTAGTAACCCTGTTCGGAAAAGAGCTGCACCGCGGCGGCGACGATCTGGGCGCGGCGTTGGCGGACCAGTTCCTCGTCGCCGACCTGACTGACGAAATCGGTTACCGGGTCCGCCTGCTCGGTCACCGTTTCGGTCTCCGGCGCACCGCTTAACCGGCGCGGTTCAGGAAGGCGTGGACCCGCTGCTGCGTGTCGGCATCGCCGTACAGCATCCGGGTTTCCTGCACTTCCAGTTCGGAACCATCGATCGTCAGCGATCCCGCCGAGGCGATACAGCGTTTGCACGCGCCCAGCGCCTGCGGCGACAGCTTGCCCAGCCGCTGCACCAGCTCGTGGGTCCAGGTTTGCAGCTGCTCGGCCGGCTGCGCGAAGTGCACCATGCCGAGGCCAACCGCGGTCTGACCGTCGATCACCTCGGCCGTCAGAATGATGCGCCGCGCCACCGCCTCACCGCAGATTCGGGTCAGGCGTTGCGTGCCGCCGGCACCGGGGATGAGCCCCAGGCCCGCTTCGGGCAGGCCCAGCTTCGCCGTCTGCGACGCGACGCGGAGATCACATGCCAGCGCGAGTTCGAAACCGCCGCCGAGCGCGGCACCGCCCAGTTCGACCAGCGTCACTGCGCCGAGCGCCTCGATCCGATCGAGCACCCGCTGATACCGGCGGATCAATTCGATCATCTGTTCGCAACCCTGCGGGGTCGACACCAGCTCCCGCATCAGCGCGAGATCGGCGCCGGCACAGAACACCTTCGCCGCGCTGCGGATGTGCACCACGGCGATGTCGCGCCGCCCTTCAAGCGCGTCAAGCGCCGTGCTCCAGCCATCGACATAACTCTGATCGATCGCGTTGACCGGTGGCCGATTCAGCGTGATGGTCGCCACCGGCGCTGCGATTTCCAGTTTGACTATGCCGTCCGCCATATCCCTTGATTCCAATTGGTTCGTTACGTGTTGAGTTCCCGCCGCGATCAGTCGCCGGTACTGGCGAACACGTTGGCGGCAATCACCAACTTCTGCACTTCGCTGGTTCCTTCGTAGATTCGCAGTGCGCGAATCTCGCGATACAGTCCTTCGACGACATTGCCGCTGACGACGCCGCGCCCACCGAACAACTGCAAGGCCTGGTCGATGACCTGTTGCCCTTCATCGGTCGCGAACAGCTTCGCCATCGACGCCTCCCGCGTCACCCGGCCGGTCGGATTGCGGTCCTTGGTCCAGGCGGCGCGGTAGATCAGCAGCGCCGCGGCATCGACCCGGAGCGCCATCTCGGCAATCTTGGCCTGGGTCAGCTGGAAGTCGGCGAGCTGCTTGCCGAAGATCTGGCGTTGCCTGCTCTGCCGCACCGCCTCGTCGAGCCCGCGACGGGCAAAGCCGAGCGCCGCGGCACCGACCGTCGAGCGGAACACGTCGAGCGTCGCCATCGCGATCTTGAAGCCTTCTCCGGGCATGCCAAGCATCTGCGTCGCCGGCACGCGGCAGTTGTCGAAGCGCAGCGAGCCGAGCGGATGCGGTGCCGACACGGCGATCCGCTCGCTGACCGACAGACCGGGCCGATCGGCTTCGACGATGAACGCGGAAATACCTTTCGTGCCGGCGTCGCCGGTGCGCGCGAACACGACGTATTGATGCGCGAGCCCGGCATTCGAGATCCAGGTTTTCTCGCCGTTCAGCAGATAGTCGGCGCCATCGCGGGTGGCAGTGGAGGTCATCGCGCCAACATCGGATCCGGCATTGCGCTCGGAAATCGCGAACCCGGCGATCGCCTCGCCGGTCGCGACCCTGGGCAGGTAATGTGCTTTCTGTTCGGCGCTGCCGAACAACGAGATCGGCCCGCTGCCGAGCCCCTGCATCGCGAACGAGAAGTCGGCGAGACCGGAGTGGTAACCGAAGATTTCGCGCGCCAAGCACAGGCGGCGCACGTCGAGATGGCCGTTTTCGCCCGGCACACTGCTCTTCAGCCAGCCGGCTTCGCCCATCAGCCGTACCAGTTCCCGGCAATGCGCGTCGACCGCGGCATCGCCGTGTTCCGGTTCGCCGAGCGGCGCGACGTGGGTTTCAGCCCAGCGTCGCAGCCGCACGGCGAAATCCTTGTGCGCATCGGAAAGAAACGGCCAATCGAGGTAGGTCTGGTCTGCCATTTGCTGATTCTCCGATCCGCTGTGGTCGCGCTCAGTTGCCTTCGAACACCGGTTTCTGCTTGGCGACGAACGCGTTGTAGGCGCGCGTGAAGTCCTTGGTCTGCATGCAGATCGCCTGGGCCTCGGCTTCGATTTCGAGCGCCTGTTCGATGCTGACGCTCCATTCCTGATTGAGACACTTCTTGGTCATCGCATGAGCGAAGGTCGGGCCATAGGCCAGTGACTTCGCCACTTCCTGCGCCTTGGCAAGCACGCTGCCGGCCGGCGCCAGCTCCTTGTAGAAGCCCCAGGTCTGACCTTCCTGCGCGCTCATCGTGCGGCCGGTGTAGAGCAGTTCGGAGGCGCGGCCCTGGCCGATGATGCGCGGCAGGATGGCGCAGGCGCCCATGTCGCACCCGGCCAGACCGACGCGCGTGAACAGGAACGCGGTCTTGCAGTCCTCGGAGCCATAACGCAGGTCGCTCGACATCGCAATGATGGCGCCGGCGCCGGCGCAGACACCTTCGACCGCGGCGATGATCGGCTGCGGACACTGGCGCATTTCCTTGACGAAATCACCGGTCATGCGGGTAAAGGTCAACAGGCCGCCCATGTCCATCTTGGTCAGCGGACCAATGATGTCGTGGACGTCGCCACCCGAGCAGAAGTTGCCGCCGGCGCCGGTAAAGACAACGACCTTGACGTCATCGACGTATTGCAGCTTGTGGAAGGTATCGCGCAGTTCGGCGTAGCTCTCCAGCGTCAGCGGATTCTTGCGCTCCGGCCGGTTCAGCGTGACGGTCGCGACGCGATCTTCCACCTTCCAGTCGAAATGCTGCGGCTTGATGTCGGTGCCTTTGAGTTTGTACATGTTCGAGACTCCTTGCTTGGTAACGAGTAAATCAGCCGACGATGGCGAGGCCGCCGTTGACGCTGAGGACCTGGCCGGTAATGAAGTCGGACTGCGGGCCGGCGAAGAACAGGATCGCGTCGGCGACTTCCTGCGGCTTGCCGAGGCGGCGCATCGGAGTCGCCTTGATGAAGGCTTCCTGATATTTGTCCGGCACCGCGGCGAGCAGCGGCGTGTCGGTCGGGCCGGGGCAGACGGCATTGACGTTGATGTTGTAGCGCGCCATCTCGCGAGCCAGACCCTTGCAGAACGCAATCGCGCCGCCCTTGGCGCCGGAGTAGACGGTCTCGCCCAGGCTCCCGACTCGGCCGGCATCGCTGGCGACGACGATCACCTTGCCGTACTTGCGCTCCATCATGCCGTCGAGGAAGGCGCGGGTGACGGCGATCGGGCCCATCAGATTGATGTCGACGACCTTGCGCCAGAAATCACGGGTGTTCAGCACGAACGCCTGGTTCATGCCCCAGCCGGCGACGTTGGCGACGATATCGACGCCCGGACGCCAGGCCAGCACTTCATCCTTGAATTTGTCGACCGAATCGAAGCTGGTGACGTCGAGGTGGAAGTACTTCGCCTTGTAGCCCTTGCCGGTCAGCGCGGTTTCGGTCTGTTTGCCACGCTCGCGATCAATATCGGCGAGGACGACTTCGGCGCCTTCGGCGCAGAAAGTCTCGGCGGTGGCAAGACCGATACCCGATGCGGCACCGGTGACGATGGCAACCTTGTTCTCGAGTTTCATCTGAGGGATCTCCCATGCGGTGGTGTCTGAACAGGGTGGCGATGCTAACGTTGAATGATTGTTCATTCAGTGACGATGATCACGATTCTTGGCGCCCCGTTGCTCGTAGTATCCACGGGACCGTCGCGCATCGCCCAAACCACTTTCGACAGCAGGCCGATCCGAACATGCACCTCCCCGGCGGAATCCCCACGGGACACGTGGATCAATACATCCGCACGCTATTGCCGCCGCCGGATCGCTGGCCGGTATTCGACTACTCCAACAGTCCGCTGCCGGATGACCTCAATGCCGGCGCCACGCTGATCGATGGCGCGATTGCGGCCGGCTACGGCGATCGCCCCGCCTATCACTTTGCCGGCGAGACCTGGAGCTATCGCCGGCTGCTGGCCTGGTCGGAACGGATTGCGCGCGTCCTCACCGAGGACTTTGGCCTCGTGCCCGGCAACCGGGTGCTGCTGCGTGCCACCAACTCGCCGATGCTGGTCGCCTGCTGGCTGGCCGTGTTGAAGGCCGGAGGCATCGGCGTCACGACGATGCCCTTGCTGCGAGCGCATGAGCTGCGCCAGATGATCGATCGTGTCCGCATTCGGTTCGCCTTGTGCGATGTCTCGCTCTTGCAGGAACTCGAGACGGCACGATCGACCACGGCAACGCTGGAGCGGATCGGTTGCTTCACGCCACTCGGTACTGGCGATGCGGCCGACCTCGACGTCGCTGCGGCCGCCAAACCGGTCGGGTTCGCCAATGCCCGCACCGCCGCGGATGATGTCGCTGTGATCACCTTCACCTCCGGCACCACCGGCACACCCAAGGCCGCGGCCCATTTTCATCGCGATCTGCTGGCGATCTGCGCCTGCCTGCCGCGCCGTTTTCCATTCTCGCCGGATGAGGTGATCGGCGGCTCGCCTTCGATTGCGTTCAGCTATGGACTCTCCTCGTTCGTCATCTATCCGCTGCGATTCCGCGCCGCCGTCGCACTGGTCGCGAAGCCAACGCCGGATCGGCTGTTGGACGCGATTGCCCGCCACCGGGTGACGACGCTGATCGGGGTACCGACCTCGTACCGCCAGTTGCTGCACGAACTGCGCGACCACGACCTGCGCAGCGTTCGCCGCTGTGCCTCGGCCGGCGAAACCCTGCCGCGCCCGCTCTGGCAGGCGTGGCTGGATAGCACCGGACTGCGTCTGGTCAATGGCATTGGCGCGACCGAAACGATCAGTCATTTCCTGTCCGAGACGCCGACGGTGGATCGCCCCGGCTCGACCGGCCGGCCGGTCCCCGGGTACACCGTTCGGTTGCTTGATCCGGACGGCCGGGAGTTGCCGCCGGGGTCCACCGGCCGGCTCGCCCTGCGCGGCCCGACCGGTTGCCGCTACCTCGACGATCCGGAACGCCAGGCGCAATTCGTGCAACACGGCTGGAACGTCACCGGCGATGTCTTCAGCCAGGATGAAGAAGGCTACTTCTGGTTCGTCGATCGCGAGGACGACCTCATCGTCTCCTCGGGGTACAACATCTCACCGCTGGAAATCGAACAGCAGCTGCTAGAGCATCCGCTGGTGAGCGATTGCGGTGTGGTCGGGACCGAAGATGCCGAACGCGGCCAGAGGGTCCGAGCCTGCGTGGTGCTGACGGACGCCCAACAACGGTCCGACGCGACCGCCCGCATGTTGCAGGAGTTCGTCAAGGACCGGCTGGCGCCCTACAAATATCCACGCGAAATCCGGTTCTACGAGCAACTGCCGCGAACCCATACCGGCAAGCTGCAACGCAAGCAATTGCGGGCAGAGTGATTTGCCACGTTGACTACCATCACTCCCAGGGGGACACCACATGACTGAGCGGACCGCCGCCATCGCCGCACAAAACGCACCGGCGCACCTGATCGACCACAACCTCGTGCCGCACGCAGCCGCGCCCGGCGTACGCTACGAATTGCGCCCGGTGCGTGCTGCCTCCGGCAGCAGCGTCGAGGGCCTCTACAACGCCTGGATCACGCTCGACAATCCGGCCCAGTAC
>JADLEV010000050.1 GCA_020845935.1 Gammaproteobacteria bacterium | reverse complement strand
TTCGCCGGTCTGAGGGATGCCTCGGGGCTGCGCCTCATCAGCGGCGGGCCGATGATGGGCACCGTGGTGCACGATCCGGCGGCACCGATCACCAAGACCAGCAATTGCCTGCTGCTGGTGCCAGCAGAGGCTCAGCCGCGCCCACGGCCGTGCATTCGCTGCGGTGCCTGCGACCGTGCGTGTCCGATGCGGCTCCAGGCGCGCGCGCTGCATGACTGTGTGCGTGCGACGGACTTCGATCGCGCTCAGGATCTGCACCTGTTCGACTGCATCGAGTGTGGCTGCTGCGCCTACGTCTGTCCGAGCGCGATCCCGCTGGTGCAGTACTACCGCCATGCGAAAGGGGTGATCGAAGGGCTCGATCGCGATCATGCCAAGGCCTTGGCGGCCGCGGCGCGCTTTGCGCGGCACGGCAGCCGGCGCCGCAATGCGCCGATATCCGGCGGCGCCGAATTGCTCGACCTGCCGGGATCGCGCGCCGCGCTGCGCGCGGACATCGAGGCAGCGTTGGCACGTCGCGACGAGCGGCGCTGATGTCCTCGCCCTTCCTGCACAGTGGGCGCACGGTGACGCGGCTGATGTTCGGTGTCGTCGTCGCCTTGCTGCCGGGCTTGGCAGCGTCGATCTATTGGCAGGGGTGGGGCGTGCTCTGGCAGATCGCGCTGGCGCTCGCGGCCGCAGTGGCGTGCGAGAGCGTGGCATTGCGCCTGCGACGTTTGCCGCTGGCGTTCACTCTCAAGGACGGCAGCGTCATCGTGCTGGCGTTGCTGCTCGCGCTTGCGATGCCGCCGTTGGCGCCATGGTGGCTGTCGCTGTGCGCGACCGGTTTTGCGGTGTTGCTCGCCAAGCACGCGTTCGGCGGCCTCGGCCAGAATCCGTTCAATCCAGCGATGGCCGGCATTGTGTTTGCACTGCTGTGTTTCCCGCGGCAAATGAACGAATGGCCTGCGCTGACCGTGCCTGCGCTGACGGTGGCGGGGTCGATCGATGCGCTGCACGCGGTGTTGGACGGTAGGCCAATCGATGCACTGAGCGGCGCGACCTTGCTCGAACATACGCGGGGCGAAGCGCGGCGCATGGTGATGGTGTCGGAGATGGCCGGCGCACCGGTATTTGGTGCGATCGGCGGCCGTGGCCAGGAATGGATCAACCTTGCATTCCTGATCGGTGGTTTGTACCTTGTCGTGCAGCGCATCGTGTCGTGGCGGATCCCGTGTGGCGTGCTTGCGGGCGTCGCGCTGGCGGCGACGGTGCTGTATGGCGTCGATGATGAACGCTATTTCCCGGCGCCGTTGCACCTCTTCTCCGGGGCGACCATGCTTGGCGCGTTTTTCGTCGCGACCGACCCGGTGACGGCGGCGACCACGCCGCGCGGCCAGCTCTGGTACGGCTTCGGTGTCGGTGTCCTGATCGTCGCGGCGCGCTGCTGGGGCCGCTACCCGGATGGGGTCGCGATTGCGGTAATCCTGATGAATGCGTTGGCGCCCTTGCTGGATCGCTGGACGCGGCCAGTGCGGTTCGGAGAAAAATGATGCGCAAATCCTGTTACCTGCCGGCGCTGCCGGCATTCCTGATGGTAGCCGCGCTTGCCGTGGTCGGTTTGCGCTTCGGCGCCGGTCACGCCGAAGCCGCGGCACAGTCCTGGCAGCGGGAGCAGCTGCAGCGTGCGCTCGCCGAGGTGCGGCCGCCTCGCCACGACAACGATCCGATCGCCGAGCAGGTCGTGTTGACCGATGCGCAGCTGCTCGGATTGAACCGTAGCGCGATTGCCTACCCGCTGCGTCTTGGTGGAACGCCGGCCGGTGTGGTGCTGGAGCTCGATGCACTCGAGGGTTATGGCGGCGATATCCGCATGCTGGTCGGCATCGATGAGGCGGGTCGCGTGACTCGCGTGCTGGTCGTGGCGCATCAGGAAACCGGAGGCTTTGGCGATGCCATCGAGGCAGACAAGTCGAACTGGACCGACGGTTTTACCGGTAGCGAACTGGCCGGCTCGGCCGACTCGGATTGGCAGGAACGCGCGTCCGGGGGCGCCTTCGACGCGATCAGCGGGGCCACCATCACATCTCGGGCGATGATTGCCGGAGTCCATGTGGCGTTGCGCCTGTATCAGGCGAAACGCGCCGAGGTCTTTGGCGGTACGCCCTGATGAGCAAGCATGCCGAACCAACGGGCGGCTTCGCTGCCGACCCCGGAGCATTGCTGCGCTGGCAGGTGCTCGGCGTCTGTCCTCTGTTGGCGGTGACGCCGACGCTGGTGCAAGGCGGCGCCATTGCGCTCACGTTCACCGGCGTCCTGCTGGTCACAATCTTGCTGGTGAGCCTGCTGCGTGACTGGCTCGCGCCACCACTCGACGTTCTGTTTCACGTGCTCGTCGCGGCGGTCGCCGCGGCGGCGGCGGGTTACCTGCTCGGCAGCGTCGCTCCGGCGCTGCGTGAGGTGCTGCACTGGTATGTGCCACTGTTGGCAATGAACACCTTGATTTTGCGTGAAGCCAGTCGCGGCTGCGGCCGCATGGCTGTGGGCCGGGCGCTGCTGGCGGCATCACGCTGCGCTTGTGGTGTCGCCGCCTGTGTGTTGCTGGTAGCCATCGGCCGGGAACTGTTGGCAACCGGCGGCTTGTGCGCTGATTGGGATCTGCTCGGCATCGCCTGCGCTCGGCGGCTGTTGCCGTGGTTGCCGGCATTGCACGTGTTCAGCGAACCGGCGGGTGCACTGCTGGGACTCGGCCTGCTCGCGGCCTTGCTGGCGGCGTGGCGCGCGCCGCGACGCGGCGAATGAGCGACGCGGCGCGTTGGCACGAGCTGTTTCGCCGCCTGCGGCGAGCGAACCCGGAGCCGGCGACCGAGCTGGTGGGCGCGACACCGTTCGAATTGCTGGTCGCGGTCATGCTGTCGGCGCAGGCGACCGATGTCAGTGTCAATCAGGCGACCGCGCGGCTGTATCCGGTGGCGAATACGCCGGAAGCGATCCTGGCGCTGGGTGAGGAAGGCTTGAAGCCCTACATCCGCACCATCGGTCTGTACCACACCAAGGCGAAGAACATCGTCCGCACCTGCGCCTTGCTGATCGAACGCCATGGCTCGCGGGTGCCGGCCGATCGCGCCGCACTCGAGGCGTTGCCGGGTGTGGGCCGCAAGACCGCGAACGTCGTGCTCAACGTGGCGTTCGGTGAACCGACGGTGGCGGTCGATACACACGTCTTCCGCGTTGCCAATCGGCTCGGCATCGCGCCCGGCAAGACCCCGCTCGAAGTCGAGCAGGGGCTGCTGCGCGCGATTCCAAAGCGCTATCTGCGGCACGCACATCACTGGTTGATCCTGCATGGTCGCTACGTCTGCCGGGCGCGCAAGCCGCATTGCGGCGACTGCGTCGTGGCCGACCTGTGCGCCTGGGCGATGCAGCATGCTGGTTGATTCGCGCGACGATTCCCGCCGTTTCCTGGTCGAGGTCTGGCGCCGGTTTCGTCAGGGTGCGGTGCTGGAACCATTGCCGGCGCTGATCGCCGACGTGCTGCGGGCACATCCGGAATACCATGGGTTACTGGAGGACCCAGGGGTGCTGACCCGCGATTTCGCCCCCGACGAACCTGGTGCGAATCCGTTCCTGCACCTTGGCTTGCATATCGCGCTCCAGGAACAGATCCAGACCAATCGACCGGCCGGAATCACCCCGGCCTATCAACAGTTGTGCGCCTTGCTCGGGGATCGGCATGCGGTCGAGCACCAGCTGATGTCCTGCCTGTGGCACAGTCTGCACGAAGCACAAGGCACCGGCCGCCCACCCGATGAAAATGCGTTCCTGCAACGCGTACGGAATTTGTTGCCATGACGATAAGCAAGGCCGCGGTTGAATCGCTGCGTGGCGCCGACGAGTTGACCGCGCTGCTGGCGGACCTGACCCAGGAATTCGCCAGTTCGCTGCACATCGAGGAGACGCTGTGCAACGCGCTCGATCGGTTCATCGCCTATCTCGACGCAGAAGCAGGATCGATCTTCCTGCTGGAGGCGGACGGATCTGCGCTGGTCTGCCGGGAATGTGTCGGTCCGGTCAATGTCGCCGGAGTCCGCCTGGCACCGAGTCAGGGTATCGTCGGACGGGTGGTTCAGGAAAACCGGCCGCTGATCGTCCGGGACGTGTCCTTGCATCCGGATTTCGCGGCAATGGTCGATGCCGATACGGGCTTCGTGACCCGCTCCATCCTGTGCGCGCCGCTGGCGGTTCATGGCCAGTGCATCGGCGCATTGGAGCTGATAAACAAGAGCAGCGGCGACGG
>JADLEV010000049.1 GCA_020845935.1 Gammaproteobacteria bacterium | reverse complement strand
TCGAAGCGGCGACGCCCGACGATCTGATCAAGCTGGTGCTGACCGCGCCAGTCGATCTGCTGTGGAACGGTGGCATCGGCACCTACGTCAAGGCGCGCCAGCAACGGCACGAGGACATCGGCGACAAGGCCAACGATCGGGTCCGGGTCGATGGCGAGGAACTGCGCTGCAAGGTCGTTACCGAAGGCGGCAACCTCGGCTTCAGCCAGGCCGGGCGGATCCGCTACGCGCGCCGGGGCGGCCTGATCAATGCCGACTGGATCGACAACTCGGCCGGGGTCGATTGCTCCGACCACGAGGTCAACATCAAGATCCTGCTGCAACGCGCCTGTGCGCGCGGCGCGCTGGACGAGACCGGCCGGCTGCGCCTGCTGCGGGCCATGCAGGGTGCGGTCGGGCGTCACGTGCTGCGCAACAACTATCATCAGGCGCGCGCGATCAGCCATGCGCAACTGCAGAGCGAGAAGTACCTGGACTGGTATCGCCACGCGATCAGCCGACTGCAGGAGACCTTGAGGTTCGATCGCGCCCGCGAGCAGTTGCCACTCGACGCGGTGCTGCCGCGCCGTGCCGCGCGCGGCGTCGGTCTGTACCGGCCCGAGCTCGCGACCCTGCTGGCGCAGGCGAAGATCGCCCATTGCCGCGAGCTCGTCGCCACCGGCATTCCGGATGATCCCTACCTCGAACCGCTGTTGTTCTCGTATTTTCCGGCGCCGATCCGCGAGCAGTTCGCCGACGACGTGCGCGCCCATCCGCTGCGCCGCGAGATCGTCACCACGCTGCTGGTCAACGAACTGATCAACCGCATGGGGATCACCTTCTGCCATCGGCTGGCGGTCGAGACCGGCGCCGGCACCGAGGCGATCATCCGCGCCTACCTCGTGGCGCGCGGCTGCATCGATCTGGCGCGTGTCTGGCAGGCGATCGACGCGCTCGATCTGTGCGTGCCGTTTGCTGCTCAGAGCGAACTGGTTTTGACCGTGCGGCGAGTCGCCGAGCGCGCGACCCGCTGGCTGTTGGCACAGGATCCGGGTGGCGACGCCATTGCGGCCACGGTGGCGCGCTTCCAGCCGCACTGCGCTCAACTGCGCGCGCGCTTTCCGCTCGCGGCGCGGGCGCGCGAGGTCGCGCAGCAGGACACGGTGCGACGCGTTGTCAGCGGCATCCCGGCAACGCTGGCGCGCGATGTCGCGCGGCTCGATCATCTCGATCGCGCCTTCGAGATCGGCCAGCTCGCGCAACGAAGCGGCAAATCATTCGCCGAGGTCGCCAGCTGCGCCGCGGCCAGCGACGATACGCTGCGCGTGTCGCTGCTGCGCGACGTCGCGCGTGCCTTGCCAAGCACTGACGTCTGGCAGGACCGCGCCCGCAACGAACTGATCATCAACATCAATGCCTTCCATGTCGGCATCACCGCCGCGGCGCTGGCCGTGGGCGGCTTGCGTGCCTGGCAGGCGCGGCACGGCGAGGTGGTCGGGCGGATGCGCGCGATTACCGCCGACCTCGATCCGACGCGCGAGACGCAACTGGCGCAATTGCTGGTGCTGGTCAGCCAGCTGCGCAGTCTGGCGGCTTCGATTTCCCCAACGATCGCGAACGGCTGAGCCGTCAGCGCCGCAACCACCAACGCGAGCCATGCAATGACTCAGGACTTCTCCATCCGTTTTCTCGGCGCCGCCGGCACCGTCACCGGTTCGTGCTATCTCATCACGGCCGGCACACGGCACGTGCTGCTGGAGTGCGGCCTGTATCAGGGCAGCCGCGATGAAGAGGCGCGCAACGCGGTACCGTTGCCGATCGCGGTTGATGCCATCGATGCGGTCGTGCTGAGCCATGCCCACATCGATCATTCCGGCCGGCTGCCGTGGCTGGTGCGGCAGGGCTATCAGGGTCCGATCCATACGCAGCATGCATCACGAGCGCTGTGCGGCGTGATGCTGCCCGATTCCGGCTATCTGCAGGAGCAGGACGCCGAGTGGCAGAACCGCAAGCGCGAACGCAAGGGCCTGCCGCCGGTCACGCCGCTGTACACGCGCGCCGATGCCGAGCGGATGCTGCCGCAGTTCGATGGCATCGATTACGGCGAGGCGCGCGAGATCGTGCCGAACCTCACGCTCACCCTGCACGATGCCGGCCACATCCTCGGTTCCGCCATCGTCGAATTGCGCTACCGCCGCGGCGGCCGCGAGACGACGGTCGTCTTCAGCGGCGACCTCGGCTGGCGCGGCACCCCGGTGATGAATGATCCGGCGCTGGTCGAGCACGCCGATCTGGTACTGCTCGAAAGCACCTACGGCGAACGCGCCCATCGCTCGTTCGCAGCGACGCTGCTTGAATTCGGCGACGTCTTTCGCGAAGCGGCGCAGACCGGCGGCAACATCCTGATTCCAGCGTTCGCGGTCGGCCGCACCCAGGATCTGCTGTTCCTGATGGCCGAACATTACGACGAATGGGATCTCGGCCGCTGGCAGATCTTTCTCGACAGCCCGATGGCGATCCAGGCGACCGAAATCTACGGTCGCTATCAGCACCTCTATGAAACCCGCATGTTCAGCAAGAACCGGATCAAGCCGGCCCTGCCCAACCTGCGCATGTCGCGCTCCAGCGCGGAATCGATGGAGATCAACAACATCTCCTCCGGCGCCATCATCATCGCCGGCAGCGGCATGTGCAACGGCGGCCGCATCCAGCATCATCTGAAGCGCAACGTCTGGCGTCCCGGGACGCACATCGTCTTCATTGGCTATCAGGCGACCGGCACGCTCGGTCGCCGTCTGGTCGATGGCGCGGCGCATATTCGGCTGTGGGGCGAGGCGATGCAGGTGCGCGCGCGCATCCACACCATCGGCGGCCTGTCGGCGCATGCCGATCAGCCGGCCCTGCTCGACTGGTATGGCGGCTTCCGCAATCGGCCGCCGGTCTGCCTGGTCCATGGCGAAGCGAACGCGCGCGCCACACTGGCAGCGGAGCTCGAGCAACGCTTCGGCATCACGCCGCGGCTGCCGGCAGTCAACGACACGATTGCCCTGTAATGAAACTATCCACGAGTCCCTGGTGGCGTTGTCCGGCGCAGGCTGATCCGGCACAGCTCCGTCCCGGCATGTGCGCAGCAAGCGCGCTGGGCGAGCCACCGATCCCCGGTGCGGACGCTCCGCCGGTGGCGGAGGTTCCTTGTCATGGCACCGGGTCTGTCGATTTCAGCGTAAACCTTTTGCCGTTTTGAACGTTGGCCACCCTGGCAGGCGGGCATGCTCGCGGACGGGCCTTCGCTTGCGGCGCCGGCACGCGGCGCAGCAAGCGAAAGTGGGCAACGACGAATCTGAACTTTGCCTTGTGCCACGCTTCCAACGGGCAGGCGCACGGTTCCGGGAATGAATCCCGCAAGCACCGTCGCTATTGATGACTCAAGATGCAGGAGACAGCATGAACAATCGAATCACAATCCTGAAGCCGCTCTCCCTTGCCGCGCTGGTGGCGCTGGCCGGATGCCAGGGTGCCGGGCCGCGGGCACAGATGGGTGGCCTGGGCGGCGCGGCCGCTGGCGGTCTCCTCGCTGCAAGCGGTCACCATCCGAGCACCGAAGGCATCATTGCCGGCGTCCTGCTCGGCGGCCTGATCGGCAGCGCAATCGGCGACTCGCTCGATCAGCGCGATCGCCAGGAGGCGCAGCACGCCGCGTATCGGGCGCTGGAAAACTCCCGCTCCGGCGATGCGGTGGCTTGGCGCAATCCGGATTCGGGCCACTATGGCTCGGTCACGCCGGTGCGGACCTATCAACGCGACGGCGGCCAGTACTGCCGCGAGTATCAACAGGCCATCACCGTCGGCGGTCAGGTGCACCAGGCCTACGGCACCGCGTGCCGTCAGCCGGACGGCAGCTGGAAGATTGTGCAGTGATTCGAAGGGGACGGACTCGAGTCCGTCCCCTTCCGGTTGCAAGTCCGTCTCCTATCCCTACCGCCGGATATCCCGCTCGAATTCCTCCAGCGACGCGATCGCGTCCTGATACGCCTCGACACGTTGCTGCGCGTGCTGCGTGCTGTCGAATTCGGCGATGTGGAACAGCGCATCGCCTTCGTTGACCAGCGGCAGCTTGTTGCGGCCGATCACGATGCCGGCCGCGGTCGCCAGCACCGGTGTCGGGTTCTCGCCGAAAGGTCCGGCAATCACGCCAAGCTGCGTGTCCTTGGCGACGCGCTCACCGAGCGCCAGCGCGGTGCTGTGGATGCCGCTCGCGCCGGCTCGGACCCACGAGGTATTGATCGCGAGCACCGGTGCCGCAACCGGCGGATGCGATGACTTGTCATGCAGCATGCCGAGCCGGCGCATCAAGGTGACGATGCCGTGCACGCCGCCGCGGATCGCGTGCTCATCGAAACGCAAGGCCTCGCCACCTTCGTAGATCAGGGTCCTGACGCCGAGCGCGCTGGCCGCTTCGCGCAGCGAGCCGTCGCGGGTCGAGGCGTTGATGACGATCGGCGCGCCAAACGCGGCGGCCAGTTCCCGAGTCTCCGCATCACCCAGGTCGGCCCGTACCTGCGGCAGATTCTCGCGATGGCCCGCGGCGGTATGCAGATCGACCCCGTGGCTGCACTTGCGCACGATTTCGTTGAGGAACAGATGTGCCAGGCGCGCGGTCAGAGAACCGCGCTCCGATCCCGGGAAACTGCGATTGAGATCGCGGCGGTCGGGCAGGTAGCGCGAGTGATTCAGGAAACCGAACACGTTGACGACCGGAATACCGATCAGCGTACCGCGCAACCGTTTCAACACCTGCAGCGCCAGCAGGCGCCGGATGATCTCGACGCCATTGATCTCATCGCCATGGATCGCCGCGGAAACGAACAGCACCGGCCCGGCCTGCCGGCCATGGACCACGTGCACCGGCAGGTTCACCGGATTGTGCGTGTACTGCTGCGTCAGTTGCAGGTCGATGGTCGCCCGACTCCCGGGCGCCACCGTGGTCGCGCCGATCTGAAAGCTCGCGCGCGCCATCAGCCGCGGCCCCGGGTACGGGTGCGTCCGGGCCGGGCGTTGTTCTCGATGAATTCGATGATCATTTTGGCGATGTCCTTGCCGGTCGCCTGCTCGATGCCCCGCAATCCCGGCGAGGAATTGACTTCGATGACCACAGGCCCACGATGGGCGCGCAGGATATCGACCCCGCAGACGTTGAGGCCGATGGTCTGCGCGGCCCGGATCGCGGTCCGCCTCTCGGCCGGCGTGATCTTGACCAGTTGCGCGCTGCCGCCGCGATGCAGGTTGGAGCGGACTTCTCCCTGCGCCGCGCGGCGCTCCATGGCCGCCACGACCCGATCGCCGACGACCAGACACCGGATGTCGGCGCCTTTCGCTTCCTTGATGAATTCCTGCACCAGGATGTTCGCATCCAGATCCATGAACGCCTGAATCACGCTCTCCGCGGCCTGCTTGGTTTCCGCCAGCACGACGCCCAGACCCTGCGTCCCTTCGAGCAACTTGATCACGACCGGCGGACCACCGACTTCGTGCAACAAGTCATCGATATCGTCCGGCGAATGGGCGAAGCCGGTGGCCGGCATGCCGATACCCCGGCGCGACAGCAACTGCATGCAGCGCAGCTTGTCGCGGGCGCGGGCGATGGCGACCGATTCGTTGACCGAGAAGACCTTCATCATCTCGAACTGGCGGACGATCGCGGTGCCGTAGAACGTCACCGACGCGCCGATGCGCGGGATGATGGCGTCGAAACCGGACAGTTCGGTGCCCTTGTAGTGAATGGTCGGGTTGTTCGAGGTGATGTCCATGTAGCAGCGCAGCACGTTGATGACGCGCACCTCGTGACCGCGCTTGCGCGCCGCCTCAACCAGGCGACGGGTCGAATACAGCTTTGGATTCCGGGACAGAACGGCGATACGCATAGGTCACTCTGCTGAAGTTTTACGGAGACGCGGCAGTCGTTGTTTTCCGCCCAGGCGAAACGAGTGCGCCGGATCGACGATGAGCCGATTGTGCAATGCGGTCCGTCCAAGCAACATGCGGAACAGCAGCGTATCACGGTCGGTCAGCGTCAACTCGATCGGCCAGCGGGCCAACCCGAGTTCGAGCGTGGTTTCGATGACGTAGCGGCGATCGCGGTGCCCTCCCGAATCGGTCACGTACCGGCGATCGACCAGCCGGGCATGCCCGACGACGACCCGGGAGCTGTCGCGCTGGCGCGGATGCAGATGAATCTCGACATGCGGCGCGCCCGCTTCGAAATAGGGCCGAATGCGGAAGGCATGCAGCACCGAGGTGCGCGCACCGGTGTCGATCTTGGCCTTGATCGCCCGAATGCCCAACATCGGCAGGCCGACCCATTCACGCCAGCCGACAATGTCGCGAGTGGCGTCGCTCACAGCAGGCCGATGAACAACCCGGCGATGCCAAGGAAGGTGAAGAAGCCGGCGACGTCGGTAATCGTGGTCAGCAGGATCGACGACGACTGCGCCGGATCCTGACCGAAGCGGGTCAGCAACAGCGGCACGGCGGCGCCCGAGGCGCAGGCGATCACCATCGACAACAACATTGCCAGCGCGATCACCAGCGTCAGGCCGACGGAATGGCTCCACAGATAGACGCACAGTGCGACCGTCAACGCGACAACGACGCCGTTGGCGATCCCGACCAGCAATTCCTTGCCGAGCAGCTTCGGCCAGTGGGTAATGCTGATCTCGTGCAGCGCCAGGCCACGGATCGCGACGGCCAGCGCCTGCGCGCCGGTATTGCCGGACTGGCCGGCGACCAGCGGCAGCAACACCGCGAGCGCGGTGTATTTGGCGATGGTGTCCTCGAACAGACCGACCACGGCGGACGCCAGAAACCCGGTGGCGAGGTTGATCTGCAACCACGGCAGCCGCTTGCGGATCGCGAACCACGCCGGCGACAGCGCCTGCTCGCTGCGGCTGACGCCGAACAGCGCCTGGATGTCGCCGACCGCGTCTTCCTTCGCCGCCGCCATCAGCTCTTCATAACGCACCGTGCCAATGAGGCGCTGCTGCGCATCGACCACCGGAAGGCTGGAGACGCGGTGCTCATCCATCTGCTTGACGATCTCCTCGCGCGGCGCGTCCATCGCCACGAAAGTCGACACCGGTTGCATGTAATCCTCGAGCAGATCGTCCAGCTCGGCGAGTGCCAGGTCCTGCAGCGGAATCATGCCGTCCAGCCGCCCTGCGCCATCGACGATCAGCATCAGGCGCAGACCGCGCGTCACCCGCCGCTGGAAGTGCCGCTGCCGCAGGCGTGCCAGCGCATCGCCGACCTTCAGATTGCGCTGCAGATACATGACGCGCGGATCCATCATCGCGCCCGCGGTGCCAGGCTCGCAGCGCAACAGCAGATCGAGGTCTTGGCGCACCGAGGGCGCCAGCCGATCGAGGATGGGCTGCCGGTGCTGTTCGGCCATTGCCCGTACCAGCGTCGCGCCGTGCACCGGATCCAGCCGTTCCAGCGCCGCCGCGAACGCTTCCGGTTCGAGATGATCGGCCAGGTCATCCACCGCCGCCGGCGACAGCGCATCGAGCACCGGCGCGCGCAGGTCCGGATCCAGCGAACTCAGAATCGCCGCGCTTTCGGCCGGTGCCAACTGTTCCAGCCGCCGCGCCGCCTCGGCCGGGTTGCGTTCGAGATACTCCCTGGGAAACGCCTCCTCGTCATTCGTCTCCGGACTCGTCATCGACTATCCCCAAAGCAGAGTTAATGGCCACACCAAGTTGTGTTGCCGGATTCTGACGGAGCGGGATTGACATTGAAAGCAGGCGGCACGATGGACGCCGGAGCAGGTGCGGCAAGCTTGCAGGAGGTACCAACCATTGCCAGCACGGCACGGTGGGCGATAAGGGCAAGCTCCCGAGGCAGGAAGGGATCGGCGCGGTTCTTCAGCATCTGCACCACACTTCGGTGCGACCGCACACTTCATCCGTACCGATTGAGGACAGGTGATGGACAAAATCAACAGTACCGAGCTGCGGGCCAATCTGCCGAGGTTCCTCGGCCGGGGCAAACCAGTCGCCCGGCTCGTTCCGATCAACTGTGACAGCGATGATGCGCGGGAGGGCCTGGCCGCGTCCATGCTGGAGGCATCCAGACGACCCACCCGTCCGGCCCATGCCTCGACCTGGCTCCACCAATACAAGCGGTTAGGTGTTTGTCTCTCGGGCGCGGCCTGACCGACACCCTGCTCCTCTGCACCAATGGCTTCAGAGCACCGTGAAGAGGTCACCTGCAGCCAATCGCGACTTCGGCAACTTCGCGTTGAAGTCGTCCGCGCTGCGGTAGCCGAGGGCGACGAGGACGACGGCGGTGAGGTTCTTTTCCGCGAGGTTCAGTTCGGTGTCGAGTTTTTCGCTGTCGAAGCCCTCGATCGGGCAGGCGTCGATACCAAGCACTGCGGCGCCTTGCAGCAGCATGCCGAGCGCGATGTAGAGCTGCCGCTGCATCCAGGCGGCGCTGTCGCGCAGTTCGTCGCGGTGCAACGTGACGTAATAGTTGCGCGAGTTGTTCTGGTTCGCCTTGGCCTCCGGCGTCGGGAAGCGGCCATCCCGGTCTTCCTGTTCGAGGATCGCGGCGATATGGGCGGCATCGAAATCACGCTTCACACAGAGCACCAGCGCGTGCGAACAGTGGCGCAGCTTCGGCGTGTTGTAGGCGAAATTACCTTCGGTCGCGCCCGTCAGCCGCACCTTGGCGGCATCGCTCTCGGCGATGACGAAATGCCACGGCTGCGAGTTGATCGACGAGGGCGCATAGCGCAGCACCGTGCGCAGCGCGGCCAGATCGGCCGCTGCGATCTTGCGGGTCGGATCGAACGCCTTGCAGGTGTGGCGGGTGGTGGCGATGCGGGTGAGTTCGGCGGATTCCACGAAAGCTCCTTGTCGGTTGGTGATGGCGACAGCCGGTCTTGCCACTGCCTCGGCGGCCGGTCAGGCCATCGTGCTGAACTGGCGCGCCCAGCGCAAGATGTCCGCGGTGATGAGCGCGCCGGACTGGCGGCCGAGTTCCTGCCCCTGCCGGAACAGGATCAGGGTCGGAATGGAACGGATGCCGAACCGGTTGGCGAGCGCGGGCTCGGCTTCGGTATCGACCTTGGCCAACCGCAGGTTCGGCTCGAGCTGCGCTGCCGCGGCATGAAAGTGCGGTGCCATCGTCCGGCATGGCCCGCACCAGGGGGCCCAGAAATCGACCAGCACCGGCAACTCGGCTCGTTCGACCTGGGCCGCGAAGCCGTCGGCGTCGAGTTCGACCGGCGCCGCGACGAACAGCGGGCGATGGCATTGACCACAGTTCGGCGCGTCATGCAGCCGCGCTCGCGGCACGCGGTTGCGTGTCTGGCAGTGCGGACAGGCGACGAGTACGGACGTGGTCATGACGGCGTCGCGGGCGACCCGTCGCCACCAACGACGCGGCCCGCCGCATCCAGCACCGTGACCTCGACATCGATTCCGTCGCGCACGCTTTGCGTGACGACGCAGAAATTCTCGAACTGCGCGAGGATGCGATCGAGATGCTGGTAGGCCTCCTGCCCATCCGCGAGTTGCAGCGTGACCCTGGCCTTCGGGATCCGCAGCCGACCTTCGGCATTGCGTTCCGGGGTTGCGCTGATTTCGGTGCGCAATGGGCCCGGCTGATTCTTGAACTTGCGCAGTGCGAACAGCAGGCTGGCGCTCAGGCAGTTGGCGATGCCGGCGAGCAGCAGCTCCGAGGGATTCGGCCCGGCGCCGGCGCCGAGCGGCGGCGGCTCGTCGGTCAGCAGGGGCTCCAGCGTGGTTCCGGCGAAGGTCACCTTGAAGGCATAGGGACCCTGCTGTTCGAGCAGCAGGCGGACGGTATCGGTTTCACTCATCACTCAAGCTCCAGGTTGAGAAGGCGCATTGTGGCGCAGCACGTAATACAGCAACGGGATGACCATCAGCGTCAGAATCGTGCTGACGAAGATGCCAAAGATCAACGAGATCGCGAGGCCATTGAAGATCGGATCATCGAGGATGAAGAACGCGCCGAGCATCGCCGCCGCCGCGGTCAGCGCGATCGGCTTGGCGCGCACCGCGCAGGCGTCGATCGTCGCTTCGGCCAGCGGCACGCCGCGCGCGGTTTCGTGGTTGATGAAATCGACCAGCAGGATCGAATTGCGGACGATGATGCCGGCCAGCGCGATCATGCCGATCATGCTGGTGGCGGTGAACTGCGCGCCGAGCAGCGCGTGGCCGGGCATCACGCCGATCACGGTCAGCGGGATCGGCGCCATGATCACCAGCGGCACGAGATAGCCGCGGAACTGCGCGACCACCAGCAGATAGATCAGCACCATGCCCGCGGCGTAGGCGATCCCCATGTCGCGGAAGGTCTCGTAGGTGATCTGCCATTCGCCATCCCATTTGACGGCATAGCCGCTGCTGTCGGCCGGCTGCGCGATGTACGTCTGCGCCAGCGACTGGCTCGCGACCGTCGCGGTGCGCAGCTTGCCGGCGATGGCGAACATGCCGTATAGCGGACTGTCGAGCGCGCCCGCCTCGTCGCCCAGCACATAGACCACCGGCAGGCCGTCCTTGTGATGTATGGCCCCGTCCCAGATATCGCGCCGCACGCTGACCAGTTCCGACAGCGCCACCAGTTGCCCCGCACCGCCGCGCACCCGCACCGCGAGCACGGCCGCCAATGAGGCTTGCTCCGACGCCGGCAGCCGCAGCCGAATCGGGCGCGGGTATCTGGCAGCGCCATCCTGGACGTAGCTGGCGTCGCTGCCCGCGACCGCCAGCGCGATGGCGTCGGCGACCGCGGCCTGACTGACGCCGAGCCGCGCCGCGCGCACCCGATCGAGCAGCAGCGTCTCGCGCGGCGCAGCGGCTTCGACGGTCGTGTCGACATCGACGATGCCCGCGGTGCCGGCAAACTGTTCTTCGGCAAGGGCCAGCGCGACGCGCCGTTGCCCCGCGTAGTCGGGACCGTAGACCTCGGCCACCAGCGGCGCCAGCACCGGCGGGCCGGGCGGCACCTCGACGACCTTGATCGAGGCGTTGTGCCGCGACCCGATCGCCGCCAACGCGGGACGCATGGCACGCGCGATGTCGTGGCTCTGGCGGCTGCGGTGATGCTTGTCGACCAGATTGACCTGCAGGTCGCCGACGTTGCCGCCGGCGCGCAGGTAGTACTGACGCACCAAGCCGTTGAAGTTGATCGGCGCGGCGGTGCCGGCGTAGCCTTGATAGTTCAGCACCTCCGGCACTCGATCGATTTCGGCGGCGAGTTCCGCCAGCAGCGCGTTGGTCTGCTCCAGCGTGCTGCCCTCCGGCAGATCGACAACGATCTGGACCTCGGACTTGTTGTCGAACGGCAGCATCTTCAGCACCACCAGTTCGAACACCGCGAGCGATGCCGCCAACAGCACCAGCGCGCCCATCGCGACGAACAGCATCGCGCGCCGGCGCGCGGCGTGCGCCTCGGCGAGGAACGGCGTCATCAACCGCTTGAAAAAGCGATGCAGCCAACCTTGCTCCTGCTGCTCATGCATCGATGCCTCGTGCGCCGGGTCGTGCCGGGCCAGCAAGCGCAGCGATAGCCACGGCGTCACCACCAGCGCGATCAGCAGCGACAGCAGCATGCCGGCCGAGGCATTGATCGGGATCGGCCGCATGTACGGGCCCATCAGGCCGGAGACGAACGCCATCGGCAGCAGCGCCGCGATCACCGTGAAGGTGGCGAGAATCGTCGGCCCGCCGACTTCGTTGACTGCCGGCGGGATCACCTCGTGCAAACCGCGCTTGCGCCCGTCCGGACCGGGGATGGCGAGATGCCGGTGAATGTTCTCGACGACGACGATGGCGTCATCGACCAGGATGCCGATCGAGAAGATCAGCGCGAACAGCGAGACACGATTCAGCGTGAACCCCATCACCTGCGAGGCGAACAGCGTCACCGCCAGCGTCAGCACCACGGCGCTGCCGACCACGACCGCCTCGCGCCAGCCGAGCGCGAACAGCACCAGCAACACCACCGACGCGGTGGCGAAGGCGAGCTTCTGGATCAGCTTCTGCGCCTTGTCGGTCGCGGTCTGACCGTAATCGCGCGTCACGGTGACCTGCACGCCGTCCGGGATCAGTTCGCCGCGCAGTTGCTCGATCCGCTGCGAAATCGCGGTCGTGATGTCGGCGGCATTGCTGCCCGGCTTCTTGGCGACCGCGATCGTGACTGCGGGCGCAATGCCATGGGCCGGCCCATCGCGACCCGGCGGTGCGCCGAACCAGACGTAGCGGCTCGACAGATCGCCACGCGATGCCACGGTGGCCACGTCGGCCAACAAAATTGGTTTGCCGCCGGCGCTGCCGATCACCAGCGCGGCGACCTCGTCGCTGGTGGCGAGAAAGCTGCCGGCGGTGATCGGGATCGCGCCGTCCGGCGCGACTCGTTCGCCTGCGTGATAGACGACATTCGCGGCGCGCAACGCGTGCACGAGATCGCTTGGCACGAGTCGATACGCGGCGAGCCTGGCGGCGTCGAGCGTCACCAACACCGCGCGATCCGGTGCGCCGATGGTGTAGATGTCGCGCGTGCCGGGGATCCGCTTCAGTTCCGCTTCCAGCGTGTGAGCGACTTCGGCGAGGCGGGTCGCATCAGTCGCTGGATCATCGCTCCACAGCGTCAGCGCCAGCACCGGCACATCGTCGATACCCTTTGGCTTGACCACCGGCGTGCCGACACCGACACCGGGCGGCAGCCAGTCCTGATTGGAGAACACCTGGTTGTACAGCCGCACCAGCGCCGCCTGGCGCGGCACGCCGACTTCGAACTCGACGGTCAATACTGCCGCACCGGGGCGGCTGATCGAATAGACATGTTTGATGCCTTCGATCTCGGCGAGCTTCTGCTCCAGCGGCGTCGCCACCAGTTGCTCGACCTCGCGCGCGGCGGCGCCGGTGAACGGCACGATGACATTGGCCATCGTCACGTCGATCTGCGGCTCCTCCTCGCGCGGCGTGACGAGCACCGCGAGCAGGCCGAGCAGCAGGCCGAGCAGCGCCAGGATCGGCGTCAGCGGATTGGCCTGGAAGGTCGCCGCGAGCCGTCCGGAAATGCAGAGCCGCGACATGGCGCCCGGTTCAGTCATCGCGACCGTGCATTGCTTCGCGTTGTCTGGCGAGGGCCTGCGTCGCCGCGACCGGATCGCGTACGACCAGCTCGCCGGCACGCAGGCCACTGATCACTTCGACGCGGTCGCCGCGGCGCGCGCCGAGCCGCAACTGCCGCAACAGCAAGCGATCGCCCTGCCGGACATAGACGCCGCTCACCTCGCCGCGCTGGACGACGGCGGTCACCGGGATCGACACCGGGGCCGCATCGGCCGCCCGTTCGGGGTCGGCAGCGAAGGACACCTTGGCCGTCGTGCCCGGCGCCGGCGCTGGCACGAGGTCGGGCAGCACGGCGCGGACGTTGATGCTGTGACTGATGGGATCGGCCGCCGGATACACGATGACCGAGGCCGGCACCACTTCGCGGCCATCGGCGAGCGCCACGACGGCGCGTGGGTCGCGGCGGATGGCGGCGGCGCTGCCCTGCGGCACCGCGACTTCGATCCGCAGCGCGGCGGGCGCATGCAGGCGCAGCAGCGGCTGGCCGGGCGCCACGGTCTCGCCCGGTTCGACCGCGCGCGCCGCCACGACTCCGGCGAATGGCGCCCGGATGACCGTATAGACACTCTGTTGCGCCACCTGCCGCGCCTGCGCCTGGGCGGCATCGCGCCGCGCAAGCGCCGCGTCGCGCGCGGCCTTGCTCTGATCGATCTGCGCTTGGGATACGAACTGGCGTTCGGCCAGTTCGGTGACACGGCGGAAGTTCAGTTCCGCCTCGACCGCGGCCGCCTCGGCCACGCGCCATTGCGCGCGCGCCGTGGCGGTGCCGGCATCCTGCTCGATGGCACTGATGCGCACCAGGACGTCACCTGCGGCGACCTGGTCGCTGACATCGACCTCGACCGCGCTGATGCGGCCGGCGGTCTGGGCACTGAGATCGGCACGCTGCACGGCTTCGATCACGCCATCCCAACCGCGCCCGGCCGTGGTGGTGGCGGCCGTCACTTCGAAGGTCGGCAGATCCGGCAGCGGCGCGGGCGCCGGAAACGGCTCCCCGCCGCCGCAGCCGGCCACTGCCAGCAGCGCCGGCCACAGCAGGGTTCGCGGCTGGCGCATGGCGCGTCCTAGCCGCAATGACCGCACGAGGCGGCGTCGCCCTTGCCGATGCCGAGCTTGCGCATCACCGTCGCCGCCGGACAGAAGCCGGTGAACGCCGACTGGAACAGGTTGGCACCGACGAATGCGGTGAGCCAGAAGAAGCCGGGATGAACGAACTTGGTCAGTAGCAGACTGACCAGCACCATGAAGCCAGCGAATGCCTGGACAGCGCGATCAAGGGTCATTGCAGTACTCCTGTTGTTGCGGGTTAACGTTTCGTGTCCTTCAGCCGCTCGATGCCGAGCGCGCTCAGAACGTATTTCTCGTAGATGGGCTCGGAAGTGCCGTGCCGCATCTTGTAGAGAAAGTATTTCTCGAAGCTAATCTTGGCGAGGCGAACCCACTTGCCGCTCCTGGTCCAGGTCACGTTGCGCGGCGGGATTTGCGGCAGCGCGACGAACGCGGCGCCGGTATCGCCCATGTCGGCGAGGCAGACCGCATTCCAGGTGCCTTCGAAGTCGGCGGTCGCGCCTTTCAGTTCGGCCTCGATGTTGCGCACGATCGTGGACACCATCGACTCGATCATGAAACCGGTCTTCGGTGCACCGGTCGGCACGGGCGTCGATTCGACCGGTGGAATCGCGACGCAGACGCCGGCGGCGAAGATGTTCCGGTACTTCGGACTGCGCTGATGCCTGTCGACCAGCACGAAGCCGCGCGGATTGCACAGCCCCTCGACCGCGGCGACCGCGGCGACGCCCTTGAATGCCGGCAGCAGCATCGCGAAGCGGAATGGCAACTGGCGTTCTTCCAGGGGCTGGCCCTTGGCATCGTGCGTGATGACGGTCATCTCGCCGTCGCGCACCTCCTTGACCCGGGCGTTCTCGATCCAGGTGATGTGGCGCTGGCGCATTTCTGCTTCCAGCAATCCCTTCGAATCACCGACGCCGCCCAAGCCCATGTGACCGACATAGGGCTCGCTGGTGACGTAGTACATCGGTACCTTGTCGCGCTGTTTCCGCTTGCGCAGATCGGCATCGAGGATCATCGCGAACTCATAGGCCGGGCCGAAGCAACTGGCGCCCTGCACCGCGCCGACGACGATCGGCCCCGGATTGTCGAGAAATTTCTGATAGGCCTGCCAGGCGTGTGTGGCATGCTCGGCGGTGCAGACCGACTGGGTGAAGCCGGCGTCGGGACCGGCGCCGGGAACCTCGTCGAAAGCGAGCTTCGGCCCGGTGCAGATCAGCAGATAGTCGTAGGGGATGTGAGCTCCGGCGCCGGTGATGACCTCGTTGCCGGCGGCATCGATGCGAGCGACGCCCTCGCCGTTGAACTGAATGCCGTGCCTGCCGACGTGCTCCGCGACCGGCAGTGTCGTTTCCTCCGGCTTGCGCCAGCCGACCGCGAGCCACGGGTTCGAAGGGGTGAAGCTGAAGTGGTCGCCCTCGCCGACCAGCGTGATCTCGTGATCCTTGCCGAGCGTCGAGCGCAACTCATAGACCGCGCTCATGCCACCCAACCCCGCACCCATCACGACGAATCTGGCCATCTGCCTATCTCCCTATTGGCGGCAACTTGCCCGCGACGGTTAAATATTAGTTGCCGTTTATATAAGCGTCAACTAATATTTTAGCCGGCCGCGGCCAGCGGCCGTAAACCGGACCGGACACCATGCCACGTACTCGTAAGACGTCGCCGTTGCAGGCGATGAACCCCAAGGCCATGCGCGCCCATGCCGCCGCGGCCGCGCGCCTGCTCAAGACGGTGGCCAACGACAAGCGGCTGCTGCTGCTCTGCCTGCTGGTCGAAGGAGAAAGCTCGGTCGGGGAATTGAATGCGCGCGTCGATCTCAGCCAATCGGCGCTGTCACAGCACCTCGCGGTGCTGCGCGAGGAAGGGTTGGTTACCACTCGCCGCGAGGCGCAGACGATTTATTACGCGCTCGCGCCGGGACCGGTCGAGCGCCTCATCGCGACGTTGCACGATATCTATTGTGGCGGGAGTGGGAAGCTCTGTGGATGACGGGAGCGGGCCGCGCCCGCGACCCGTTCCCGCGCTAGCACTAACCCTCGTCCCGCTCGCTGTTCAATCGCGGCACGCCGCCGCCGGCGATTGGGGTCAACAGCCCGGTCTGGACGTAGGTGCCGAGCTTGGCGCGCGTGTCCATGATGTCGAGATTGCGCATCGTCAACTGGCCGATGCGATCCTGCGGAGAAAATGCCGCGGCGCCCTTCTCCATCGTCAGCCGTTCCGGGTGATAGGTCAGGTTGGGGCTGACCGTATCGACGATCGAGTAATCATTGCCACGGCGTAGTTCCAGCGTCACTTCGCCGGTGATCGCGCGCGCCACCCAGCGTTGCGCGGTCTCGCGCAGCATCAAGGCCTGCGAATCGAACCAGCGGCCCTGGTACAGCAACCGGCCGAGCCGGCGGCCGTTGCTGCGGTACTGCTCGATGGTGTCCTCGTTGTGGATGCCGGTCACCAGCCGCTCGTAGGCGATATGCAGCAGCGCAAGCCCCGGCGCCTCGTAGATGCCGCGGCTCTTCGCTTCGATGATGCGGTTCTCGATCTGATCGCTGACACCCAGACCGTGCCGGCCGCCGATGACATTGGCGGCATAGAGCAATGCCACCGGATCGTTGAACTCCTCGCCGTTCAGCGCGACCGGGTGGCCTTCCAGGAACCGGACGCTGACGGTCTCCGGGCGCACCACGACCTCCTCGCGCCACGACGCCACGCCCATGATCGGCTCGACGATCGCGATCCCCTTGTCGAGAAATTCGAGTTCCTTCGCCTCATGCGTCGCGCCGAGCAGATTCGAGTCGGTCGAGTACGCCTTCTCCACGCTCATCCTGTAGCCGAGGCCGCTGCGTTGCAGATACTCCGACATTTCCGTGCGGCCGCCGAACTCGTCGATGAAGCGCTGATCGAGCCAGGGCTTGTAGATGCGCAGTTCCGGATTCACCAGCAGGCCGTAGCGGTAGAAGCGCTCGATGTCGTTGCCCTTGTAGGTGCTGCCGTCGCCCCAGATGTGGACGTTGTCCTCGCGCATCGCGGCGACCAGCATCGTTCCGGTCACAGCGCGGCCGAGCGGCGTGGTGTTGAAGTAGGTGGCGCCGGCGGTGGTGATGTGGAACGCGCCGCTCTGCAATGCCGCGATCCCTTCGGCGACCAGCTGCGCGCGGCATTCGATCAGCCGCGCGCCTTCGGCGCCGTATTCCAGCGCCTTGCGCGGGATGGCCTCGTAATCGCTTTCATCGGGCTGGCCGAGGTTCGCGGTGTAGGCAAACGGAATCGCGCCGTTGGCGCGCATCCAGTGCAGTGCCGCGCTGGTGTCGAGACCGCCGGAAAATGCGATGCCGACGCGTTCACCCTGGGGCAGGCTTTGCAGAATGATGCTCATGGGATTCGAAGCTCCAAAAGACAGGCGCGCATTGTAGCGACCGTGTTGCGCGGGCGATATCGGAGCCACTCCGTCGCCCCGGCCGGTGGCCCGGCTTGCGACCCGGAGGTTGCCGGATTTCACCTGCATCCCGTGACCGCCTTGCGGCTGGGCCTTCGCCGGGACACGGCATGCCGCCGGGACGAAAAAGCCGCGCCGCGTTTACGGGGTCACGGCTTGCGCGCGCGAAAAGTCACCGAGCGGATGATGCCGCGGATGGCCGCCGGGGTCAGCCCGTGCTGCTGCAGCAGATCGTTCGCGTCGGCCGACACCTGCAGGAATTCGGCGCCGGCATCGACATCGCGCAGCACTTCGATGTCGCCGAGACCGGCGGCCTCCTGCAGCATGCCGAAGTAACGCTCGCGCCGCTCGGCGCCGGCGACGCAGCCGACATACGCGAGCAGATCATTCGCCAGGGGCGTCGGCAATTCGCCGTCCAGCACGATATCGGAGATCACCAGCCGGCCGCCGGGCTTCAACACCCGCGCGATCTCGCGGAACACCGCGGCTTTGTCCGGTACCAGATTGATGACGCAGTTCGAGGTGACGGCATCGACACTGGCGGCGTCAATCGGCAATGCCTCGAGCCGTCCTTCGCGAAACTCGACGTTGGCGAAGCCCTGTTCGGCGGCGCCGGCGCGTGCACGCTGCACCATCTCCGGCGTCATGTCGACGCCGATCACACGGCCGGTCGGCCCGACTTCCCGCGCCGCAAGAAAGGCGTCGAGGCCGGCACCGGAACCAAGGTCGAGGACCGTCTCCCCGGGCTTGAGCGCGAGATGGCCGATCGGTGCACCGCAGCCGAGACCGAGATTCGCCGTCTCAAGCACGGCATTCAACTCCTCCGGCTTGTAACCGATGGTCTCCGCAAGCACGCGTTCCGGCGTGTTCGGGTCGCAACAGGTCCCTTGCGGGAAATGTTCGGCGGCAATCCTGCCGTAGCGCTCGCGGACGCGGGCGACCAGCTCTTCGTTGGTTCGGGTCGTGGTGGTCATGGTCATTTTCTCCTTGCAGGTTTGGCAGCCGCAGCCAGCGCAACGCCGGTGCCACAGCAATTCTCGGACATGAAGCCGAGCAACTCGGCGATCGCCGCGTAATCGGCGCGGTAGATGATCGATCGGCCCAGCCGCTGCGACCGGATCAGACCGGCATGCTCCAGTTGCGCCAGGTGGAACGACAGCGTCGGCTTCGGGATCGCCAGAGTCTCGGCCAGCACACCGGCGGCAAGGCCTTGCGGGCCAGCCTGAATCAGCTTGCGAAACGCCTCGATCCGGCTCGCCTGGGCCAGCGCGGCGAGCCGTTCCACTGCGGTCTCGATCTTCATTGTTTTATTGTTCTAAAACTATCAAGAAGTTGTCAAGCTCCGCCTTGCAGCGCCGTTGTACCGGTGGCTGCAACAGGGTCACAATACCGCCCCACCAATCACGGTTCGTGAGCCAACGGAGATTCGTTCATGCGCAGCAGATATCGAACCATCGGCGGCCTGCTCGCCTGCACGCTGGCGATACCGACCGGCCTGGTCGGCGCGGCGGAATTCAGCAACACAATCTTTTTCGGCGACAGCCTGTCGGACAGTGGCGCCTTCAGCGCACTGCTGCCCGCCGGCACCGGACGCTTCACGACCAATCCCGGGCCGGTCTGGAGCGAGGTCTTCGCCAGCCACTATGGACTCACGGCAACCCCGGCGAATGCCGGCGGCACGAACTACGCGCAGGGCGGCGCACGGGTCAACGAGTTGCCCGGCGTGCCGTCGACACCGCCGACGGGTACGGCAACGCCGTTGAGCGGCCAGGTCACGTCGTACCTGACCGGCAGTGTCGATCCGAAGGCGTTTCATGCCGTCTGGTCGGGTGCCAACGACATCTTCCACCAAGCCGGACTCGCCAACGCCAGTCTCATTACCCCGGCGCAGGTGCAAGTCAATGTCATCACCGCGGCGAGCATCGAAGTGGCGCAGATCGGCCGGCTGGCCAGTGCCGGAGCGCGCTACATCCTGGTGCCGAACATGCCGAACATCGGCACGACACCGTTCGGCGCCGCCAGCGGTGCAGCGGCGACCTTCACGTCGCTGTCGAATCTGTACACGACGACCCTGTTCTCCGGTCTCGATGCCGCCGGCATCCCGGTGATTCCGCTCGACGTCGATGGCCTGCTGCGCGAGGCGATCGCCAATCCTGCTTCGGTCGGTCTCGCCAATGCCACGCTGCCGGCCTGCGGCACGACGCCGTCGTTGCTTTGTACTTCGGCCAACTTCGTCGTGCCGAACGCGCAACAGACCTTCCTGTTCGCCGACGGCGTGCATCCCACCACCGCGACCCACCAACTGGTCGCCGACTACGCGGTATCGGTCATCGAAGGCCCGCAGGCCTGGTCGATGCTGGCCGAGGCACCGGTCCGGATCCGCGATGGGCTGATCGCCGCGCTCGACACGCGGCTGGCGCGCGCCCCGGATCCAGCGCAGCGCGTCCGTGCCTTCGTACTGACCGACTACAACCCGAACGATATCGACGCCGGCGCGACCGGCCCCGGTCTCCAGGGCAAGGTGCTCAGCCTGGTTGCCGGCGCCGATGTCACGCTCGGCAACGGCATCGTCATCGGCGCCGCCCTCAGCCGGCACCTGCTGGATGCGGATCTGGGCGACGAGCGCAATGGCTTCGATTTCTCCGAAACGGCATTCTCGGCCTTCGGTTCGTACCACCTCGGCGGTGGTTACGTCCGCGTTTTCGGCACCGTCAGCGACATCAACTTTTCCGATCTGAGCCGGGTCGTCTCGCTTGGCTCGACGGTGCGAACCCTGACCGCGGCAACCGGCGGCCGGAACTACTCGCTAGCGGCAAGCGGCGGCTGGGATTTCAGCCATGGCGCGCTGGTGCATGGCCCGGTGCTCGGCCTCGCGCGGCAATGGATCGAAGTCAACGGGTTTACCGAGCAGGGCGGCGGCATCACCGCGCTGCGGCTCGAAGCACAGCAGCGCGATGCGCTGATCGGCCGCGCCGGTTACCGCGCCCAGTATGACCTCGGCGATTTCACGCCGTATGCGCAGGCGGCGATCGAGCATGACTTCGATGCCGATCCGCGCGACGTCGGCGCCGCGCTGGTGTCGTTCCCGACCGATCCGTATCGACTCCCGGCCTATGTTCCGGACGACACCTACGCCTCCGTGGTCGCCGGCACCTCGGTGCGGATGTCGCAAAGGATCACCGGCAACATCCAGTACCGCGGCCTGTTCGGCCAACGCGCGATCGATTCGCATGCGGTATCGCTGAACGTCGACTTCGCTTTCTAGGCAATCCCTGAACAAGTCCCTGCTGGACCTGTTCAACGCCGCGCCATGGAAGGGGCAGAGCAGCCGCCCGCCCGGCATCGCTGGCAGCGAGACGAAACGGCCGGCGACGTTGCAGGAGCGCGCCTATGCATCACCGATTGGGTATCAACCAACGAATTGAGGGAGCAGCCATGCCTACCGCGCACGAGATCGATTACAGGATTCAAGGTCACGAGATGCAGTTCGTCGAGATTGAACTCGACCCGGGCGAAAGCGCCATCGCCGAGGCCGGCAGCCTGATGTACAAGGATGCGTCCATCACGATGAGCGCCGTGTTCGGCGACGGCAGCGGGCAGAGCGGCGGCTTCATGGACAAGCTGTTCGGCGCCGGCAAGCGCGTGCTGACCGGCGAGAGCCTGTTCACCACGGTGTTCACCCACGAAGGCACCGACAAGGCGCAGGTGGCGTTCGCCGCTCCCTACCCCGGCACGATCCTCGCGCTCGATCTCTCCAATTTTCAGGGCCGGCTGATCTGCCAGAAGGATACGTTCCTCGCCGCCGCGCGCGGTGTCTCGGTAGGGATCGCGTTCCAGAAAAAGATCCTCACCGGCCTGTTCGGCGGCGAAGGCTTCATCATGCAGAAACTCGAAGGCGACGGCATGGTGTTCGTCCATGCCGGCGGCACGCTGGTCGAGCGCGAATTGAAGGCCGGCGAGGAACTGCACGTCGATACCGGCTGCCTGGTCGCGCTGACCCGCGATGTCGACTACGACGTGATCACGGTCGGCGGCATCAAGTCGATGATCTTCGGTGGCGAAGGTGTGTTCTTCGCCCGCCTGCGCGGCCCCGGTCATGTCTGGTTGCAAAGCCTGCCGTTCTCGCGGCTCGCCGGCCGTGTCCTCGCCAACCTCTCGCCGCTGACGCGCAAGCAGGGTGAAGGATCGGTGCTCGGACCGCTGGGAGATTTGCTGGGCGGAAGATAAGTCCGAGCTTGCGCGCGCCCTGGACGGCGCGCGCGCGCATCGGGCGCGCCAGTGCGCGATGCGGCGGAGCCCGGTCCGGGCAGGTACCGGATCGGGCGGTTCTGAACAGGTTCGGGACGGACTCGTTCAGACCTCCCCAAAGCAGACATTTCAGAAGGAAGAGATGCGTATGCGATTCAACACCTGTTGTGCCGTGGCGCTGACGGCCCTGCTCGCGGCCAATGCCCAGGCCGCCAAACCCTGCGAGGAACTCAAGGCCGAGATCGCGGCGAAGATCGACGCCAAGGGTGTCAAGGTCTACACGCTCGACATCGTCGCCAATGCCGAGGTCGGCGACCGCAAGGTCGTCGGCAGCTGTGACGGCGGCACGAAAAAGATTGTCTACACGCGCGGCGGCGACAGCGCGCGTTGACCTTCGTAACTGGAGATTGCCGATGACCGAAGTGACCGGTGGCGAATTGGTGGTGCGGATGCTGGCGCAGGCGGGTGTGCCGCGCGTGTTCGGATTGCATGGCGCGCATCTCGAACCGTTGTTTCAGGCCTGTCTCGATCACGGCATCGACCTGATCGACACACGCCACGAAGCCGCGGCCGGGCATGCGGCCGAAGGTCATGCCCGTGTGACCCGCATGCTCGGCGTGGCACTGGCGACCGCCGGGCCCGGTTTCACCAACGTGCTCACCTCGGTCGCCAACGCGCTGCTCGATCGCACGCCGGTGCTGTATCTGGCCGGTGAGGCACCGCTCGCCGCCGCCGAGACCAATACCTTGCAGGGTGGTATCGACCAACTCGCGGTGGCGCGACCGTTGACCAAATGGGCGCATCGCGTCACCTCGATCGAGCACCTGCCGCGCCTCGTGGCCGAGGCGATCCGCATCGCCACCGCGGCACCTGCCGGACCGGTGCTGCTGTGCCTGCCGGTCGACGTCCTGATGGCGAAGATCGACGACACCTTGCCGTGGTATCCGACCTGTCTCGACGCCGATACCCCGGCCTTGCCGCCGGCCGAGCGCGTCACGGCCGCGATCGAATTGCTGGCCGCCGCCAGACGCCCCGCACTGCTGGCCGGTACCGGCCTCTGGCAGGCGCATGGCGAAGCCGCCCTGCAGCGCTTCGTCGCAGCCAGTGGCATCCCGGTCTATACCGACTACCCGGCGCACGGCATGTTGCCGAGCGATCATCGGTTGCACGGCGGCACCTATCACAAGCTCTCGGAGCTGCCGGCGGCGCAACGCCCGGACGTCATCCTCGCGCTCGGAGTGCGGTTCGGCCTGTTCACGCTTGGCCGCAGCGAAACGCTGCTGCCGCACACGACCCGCATCATCCAGGTCGATACCGAGCCGAAAGAATTGGGTCTGATCCGCGATCCGGCGCTCACGATACGCGCCGACTGCAACGAGTTCCTCGGCGCGCTGCTGCGCACCGCCAACGGGCGACCCTGGCCCGACTGGAGTTCATGGCAGCAGGCCATCGCCACGGCGACGGTCACGCGCCGTGCCCGGCTCGAAAGCGAAGCGCGGGTCATGGCCGGCGTCGTCCATCCGTATCACGCGGTGCGCGGCATCGTCGAAGCGATCAGCGAAGACACCATCGTCGTCGCCGACGGCGCCGAGTGTTATCACTGGTTGAACGAGGTCATCCAGCAACGCCGGCCGGGCGGTTATCAGGCGCACGGCATGCTCGGCGCGATGGGCCTCGGCATGGGTCTCGCGCTCGGGGTCAAGGCGGCGCAGCCGCAATGTCCGGTGCTGTGCCTGATCGGCGACGGCGCGATCGGCTTTTCGATCGCCGAATTCGACACGATGGTGCGGCATGGCCTGCCGATCGTTGTCGTGGTCTGCAACAACCGCGGCTGGAATGCGTGCCGCCATTTGCAGGAAATGACGGCCGGCCCGGAGCGGCTCATCGGTACACGCCTGGAAAATGCCCGCTATGACGAAGTCGCGGCCGGCTTCGGCTGCCACGTGGCGACCGTCCGCGATCGCGCCGAACTCGCGCCGGCCCTGCGGGCGGCGTTCGCCAGCGGCCGCCCGGCCTGCATCAACGTGCTGATCGATCCGGTACCGTTTCCGCCGGAGTTATTGCTGGTGTCGCTGTAATGCCGTGATCGGGCGCACCATGTTGGCGGCGGGCGATCACGTATGCTGCGCGGCGCCATGTCGTTCATCGATCTGTTTTCCGACACGTCCGATCTCTATGCCGCAGCTCGGCCACGCTATCCGGACGAGTTGTTCGCGCTGATCGCGGCCACCGCGCCGGCACGGCGGCGCGTCTGGGATTGCGGTACCGGCAATGGCCAGGCGGCGGCCTCGCTCGCCGCGCAGTTCAGCGAGGTGTGCGGCACGGATCCGAGCGCCGAGCAGATCGCGCATGCGACGCCGGCGCCGAACGTGCGGTACTCGGTGCAACCGGCCGAGGCGACGACGTTTCCCGATCGGCACTTCGACGCGATCTGCGTCGCGCAGGCGCTGCACTGGTTCGACTTTTCACGCTTCTTCGCCGAAGCCCGTCGCGTCGCCGTGCCGGACGCGTTGTTTGCCGCCTGGGGCTACACCTGGTTCGAGCTGACGCCGGAGTTCGATGCCGCGTTCGACGCAACCATCAAGCACGTCATCGCCCGCTACTGGCCGCCGCAGACGAGGGACTTGTGGAACGGCTACGCCGACGTGCCGTTTCCCTTCGAACGGCTGCCGGCACCCGAACTGCGTATCCGCGTGCGCTGGACCTTCCCGCAGTTCTTCGCTTACGTCCACACCTGGTCGGCAACGCGGCGCTGCATCGACGCCGAGGGGCCGGCGTTCTTCACCGCGGCGCGCGATCGGCTGCTGCCGCTCTGGGGTGAGCCGGAGACCGTGCGCGCGATCGACATGCCGATGTTCGTCTGGCTGGGTCGCATCAACTGACGCTGGAGCATGCACCGATGACCGAAACCGTCAACGTTCCTCGCCTCGTCACCGCTTACTACACGATGATTCCGGACCCGCACGAGCCCGGCCAACGGGTCGCGTTCGGCACGTCCGGCCATCGCGGCTCGGCACTGCGTAGCTCGTTCAACGAGCCACATGTGCTGGCGGTGACGGAGGCGATCGTCCGCTACCGCCGGCAGCAGGGTTACGACGGGCCGATCTATCTCGGCATGGATACGCATGCCTTGTCCGAGCCCGCCTTCGCCACCGCGCAGGCGGTGCTGCTCGGGCAGGGCCTCACGGTGCGGGTCGATCACCGGCACGGCTATACGCCGACGCCGGTCATCTCGCACGCGATCCTCTGTCACAACCGCGGCCGTACCGAACATTTCGCCGATGGCATCGTCATCACCCCGTCGCACAACCCGCCCGAGGACGGCGGCATCAAGTACAACCCGCCGCACGGCGGCCCGGCGGAATCCGCGGTGACCTCCTGGATCGAGGCCGAGGCGAATCGGCTGCTCGAGACCGGCTGCACCGCGAAACGCCCTGCGCATGGTGCGCGGCTGGAACTCTGGGATTACACCGCCGCCTACGTCGACGATCTCGCGAACGCGATTGATTTCGCTGCCATCCGCGCCAGCGCTATCCGGCTCGGCGCCGATCCACTCGGCGGCGCCGCGCTCGGCTACCTCGCGCCGCTGGCCGAGCGCCACGGCATCGACCTGACGATCGTCAACCAGGAGATCGATCCGGCCTTCCGCTTCATGCCACCCGATCACGACGGCCGCATCCGGATGGATTGCTCGTCGACCGCGGCAATGCGCCATCTGATCGCGCTGCGCGATCGGTTCGATCTCGCGTTCGCCAATGACCCGGACGCCGATCGCCATGGCATCGTCGCCCACGGCGGCCTGATGACTCCGAACCACTACCTCGCGGTCGCGATCGACTATCTGTTCCGCCATCGCCGCGCCTGGCCGGCGGACGCCGCGATCGGCAAGACCGTGGTCACCAGCGCCTTGATCGATCGCGTCGCCGCCGGCCTTGGCCGCGCGCTGTACGAGGTGCCGGTCGGCTTCAAATGGTTCGTCTCGGGATTGCACGGCGCGAAGCTCGGCTTCGCCGGCGAGGAAAGCGCCGGCGCGAGCTTCCTGCGCCGCGACGGCACGGTCTGGACGACCGACAAGGATGGCCTGCTGCTCGGCCTGCTCGCCGCCGAGATC
>JADLEV010000048.1 GCA_020845935.1 Gammaproteobacteria bacterium | reverse complement strand
TGATCGTTGGGCTACGAAAGGGGAGTATCGAATGTTTTCTCTAATGAACCATATGCGCCGGTGGACGGCATTTGTAATCGTTCTTTTGTGCGGCACAGGTTGCGCGACGAATATCGCGATAAAACCACCGAGCGAAATTGCTGCCCAGGTAGAGGTAAAGGACTCATCGTTTGACCAGCGCATCACTTATACAGGCCCGGAGGTATTCGAGTCGAAAAGTAGAGGTCTCCTTACCGATCATCAGCGATATCGGTTGCGTGCATGGACAGACCGTAAATCCGGAAGCTTCAGCTATCAGTTATACGCCAAGGTTTGGTACAACACGGGCGGCTGGCGCCATTACCGATCTGCAAGCTTCGAGGACGGAAAACAAGCAGAAGTCGTACGCATCAGCGCCGAACCGAGTTGCATGAGTCGCGGTGGATATACTTCCTGCTCTTACGAGGAAGTAGTTGGAGTATCCATGCCACACGACTTTGTAAGTTCTAAAGCCACGTCTGGTTTTACCGTTCGGATTAATTCGCAAGGTGGCTACGAAAGTTTCTTCACGGTGCCGCCGAATTACATTCAAGGATTTCTTGATTCGCTTTCTCGGTAACGTGCAGCCACCTCCGCCCAACCCGGCAGTCCACACGGACGCTGCGCGATGAAGCCGCGCAGCGCCGGTGACTTCTACGTTCGGCTTCAGAGTAGACGAATGACCATCGCTCGGATGCTGCTGATAACGTCTTGCCTCGCCATCGGAGGATGCGGACTTTGGGACTCAGACATCGAGTGGCGAGGTGGTCCCTATATTCTGATATGGATCGATGATCCGAGCGCGACCACTCTCAGCTACGATCTCGGCGAAGGAACCTCGGTCGGAAGAGTAGACGAAGTTGTTTTCTCTGTCGGCTGGGATGGTCGTTACGCGGTAGCCAAGCAGCACCCTGGTGGCGACAAGAATGTTACAAACTATTTCTTCATAGACAGCGGCAAGGATGATATGTACGCAGATCCGCGTGATGCTGTGGTAGGCCCGCTAGACGAAAACGAATTCCGGGCTAAGAAGAAGGAGTTGGGGTTACCTGAATTCAGCAAGACCCTAGCCTCGCTTCGATGAACCAGAGCCGAACAAATTGCTGCAGGCGACGTGCGAAGACGCACGCGCCTGAGCAATGCCGTACGGCGCTGACAGGACATCGCCTGCTGAAGTCGCTGTATTTGGCGTGCGTCATCGCGTGTTTTGCCGTTGGCGGAAACGCTCCAGCCCTTTCCATTGATGCGCCGCCAGAGTGTCGCGTGCGCGACGAGTATGGCTTCGGGTGCCACGCGAAGTATCTGGCTGGCCTTGAAGAGCAGATTCGCTCAATTCTCGAAGAAGTCACGGCCCACAACGCAGTGCATCGCACCCCGCTTGAACCGATACAAAGTCAGTCGGCGTGGGAAGATTCGCGACAAGCGCGCTGCGGCATGGCTCCTTCCTGGAACCCACGCGACGTAGACGAGTCGTTCGATCGTATCGAGTGCTATATCGACCTCGCCGAGAAACGGTTTGCCGAGCTTGACGCGTTGGTGCACGATCCGGTCGCGTGAAAGATCGCTCCTCGAGGGGTCGTCATGGCGCCGTATAACAAGCAGTTCGAGCCGACCGTCATACGTCGACACGTGCGGGCAGCAAGCGCGCCATTTCATTATGCGCTTGCTGCGCGCTGGACAGCGCAGCGCGCGGCGGCTCAACTGCGGCGTTAGGCGACTGAACCATGACGGAGCAAGTCCCGAAGAGCCCACTTAGTCAACGCCTCCGGCTCGGACTGTTCCGTTCGCTCGCTTGCCTTCTGCTACTTTTCGGGATACTCGGGTTCGTGGCGCTAGTGATCGGGGCCTACCTGACGGCGACTGACCCACACGCGAATGGCTGGTTTCCTCCATTTCTACTCGGCGGTAGCGCGCTGATAGTCCTGCTGATGATTCGAGTTGCATATCGCGCCATGAAGATCCAATCGGTGGAGCAACTCGAGGAGCAGAGCAAGTCGCGTTGGCTGGCATTCACAGACGCGCTGTTGGCTGGCTAACGACCGATTGCAGCAGACGGTTCGCTGCGCGGACCGCCGACTCTGGTCATGTCCAGGACGGACTTGTTCAGAGACTGCTTAACCCGCCGTCACGGCTGCCAGTCGAGAAAATTCCGCAACAGCCGCAATCCCGCGGCCTGGCTCTTTTCCGGGTGAAACTGGGTCGCGAACACGGTGCCGAAGCTGACCGCGGAGACGAAGCGGTCGACGTAGTCGGTATAGGCCGCGACCACGGTCACATCGCGCGGCACGACGTGATAGCTGTGCACGAAGTAGAACCGCTCGCCGGAGGCGATGCCCTCGGTCAGCGGGTGCGGTCGGGTCCAGTCGACGCGATTCCAGCCCATGTGCGGAATCTTGCGCGGCAGGCCGGTGTCCGGGAGCACGCGGCCGGCGGCGAAGCGTTCGACGCGACCGGCGATGAGGCCGAGGCCGGCGGTGCCACCATCCTCGTCGCTGAATTCGAACAGGCTTTGCAGGCCGAGGCAGATGCCGAGGAACGGTTTCTCCACCGCGCAGCGGCGCAGCGTGTCGAGCAGGTTCAATTCATGCAGCCGGCGCATGCAGTCGCCAATCGCGCCCTGGCCGGGAAAGACGATCCGCGTTGCGGCGATGAGATCCTCGGCGCGATCGGATACCGTGATCCGGTCGCGGCCGGCGGCAACGTGCTCCAGCGCGCGCGCAACCGAGCGCAGGTTGCTGCTGCCGTAATCGACGATGACGATGGCACCGGGCATCGTGGCGACGTTCGTGGATGGCTACAGCATCCCTTTCGTCGACGGCGTCACCGCGCCGAGCCGTTCATCGCGGGCTACGGCCATGCGCAGCGCGCGGCCGAACGCCTTGAAGATCGTCTCGATGATGTGATGCGCGTTGCGCCCGCGCAGGCAATCGACGTGCAGTGTGACCTGGGCGTGATTGGTGAACGCCTGGAAGAACTCGCGGAACAGATCGACATCGAATTCGCCCACGCGTGCGCGCGGAAACTCGACCTGATATTCGCAACCCGGCCGGCCGGAGCAATCGATGACGACGCGCGACAGGGCTTCGTCGAGCGGCACGTAGGCATGGCCGTAGCGCTGAATGCCGGCCTTGTCGCCAAGCGCCTGGGCAAAGGCCTGGCCGAGACAGATGCCGATGTCCTCGACCGTGTGATGCGCGTCGATCTCCAGATCGCCCTGGGCGCTCAGCGTCAGATCGACCAGGCCATGTCGCGCCACCTGATCCAGCATGTGCTCGAGAAACGGCAGACCGGTATCGAGCCGGGCATTGCCCGAGCCGTCGAGATTCAGCGTCAGTTCGATCCGGGTTTCCCGGGTGACGCGGGTAATGGTTGCGGTGCGCGCGGTCATGGCGTTGTGCGGCAAGGAGTAACGAGGCGGCGGTACATTAACAGAACGCCCCCGCCATGAACACCGCGGCGCCGGGCGCTGGGCCGGTGCCACGTGCGATCGTAGAATCGCAGGCGACATCCGCGTTGGAGAATTCGTCTTGCAAGTCACCGTCATTCCCGTCACGCCGTTGCAGCAGAACTGCTCGATCCTCTGGTGCGAACAGACCCGCGCCGCCGCCATCGTCGATCCGGGCGGCGATGTGGACCGAATCCTCGGCGCGGTCGCGCAACTCAAGGTTCAGCCGAGCAAGATCCTGGTGACGCACGCGCACATCGATCATGCCGGGGCCGTCGCCGAACTCGCCGAGCGCGCCGGCCTGACGATCGAAGGGCCGCAGCGGGAAGATCAGTTCTGGATCGATCAGATGGTCGAGCATGGCCGCATGTTCGGCATGTTCGATATCCGTCCGTTCACGCCGGATCGCTGGCTCGAGGATGGCGATGAGGTCACGTTTGGCGAAGTGCGGCTGCAGGTACGACATTGCCCCGGCCATACGCCAGGGCATGTGATCTTCTTCGATGCCGCGTCGCGGCTGGCGCTGGTCGGTGATGTGCTGTTCCAGGGCTCGATCGGCCGCACCGATTTTCCGCGCGGCGACTACGACACGCTGATTCGAACCATCCGCGAGCGCCTCTGGCCGCTTGGTGACGACGTCCGCTTCATCTCCGGCCATGGCCCGATGTCGAGCTTCGGCGAAGAGCGCCGCCACAACCCGTTCGTCGGCGACCACGCGCCGCGGCAATTCGGCTACTGACCAACCACCCGCACCGGTCTCTTTATCGCCGGCGGCGCCACCTGCAACCAGAACGTCACCGGGCCATCGTTGCAGAGTTCGACCTGCATGTGGGCGCCGAATCGGCCAAGGGCGACCGGTGCGTGGCTGGCGATGGTGCGGCTGGCGAAGTAGTCGAAGAGCCGGCGTCCTTCACCCGGCTCGGCGGCGGTGGTGAAGCTGGCGCGGGTGCCGGAGCGGTTGTCGGCGGCGAGCGTGAATTGTGGCACCAGCAGCAGGCCACCGCCCATGTCACGCACACTGCGATTCATCCTGCCGGCGTCGTCGGCAAAGATCCGGTAGCCGAGCAAACGGTCCAGCAAGCGCTCGGCTTCGCGCTCGGTGTCACCGCGCTCGACACCAATCAGCGCGAGGATGCCTTGCTCGATCGCGCCGGTCGTCTCCGCGCCGACGCGCACGCGGGCGTGGGTGACTCGCTGCAGCAGCGCGATCACAGGCGCTAGCCTCCGGAGCGTTCCTCGCGCCGGCGTTCGTGCTCCTTCAGCAGGCGCTTGCGCAGCCGGATCACGGTGGGCGTGATTTCGACCAGCTCATCGTCCTCGATGAACTCCAGCGCCTGTTCCAGATCGAGCTTCAGCGGGGGCGTCAGCAGGATGTTCTCGTCGCTGCCGGCGGCACGGATGTTGGTCAGTTGCTTCGCCTTCAGCGGATTGACGACCAGATCGTTCGAGCGCGAATGAACGCCAATGATCATGCCCTCGTAGACCGCCGCGCCGTGGCCGATCAGCAACCGGCCGCGCTCTTGCAGATTGAACAGCGCGTAGGCCAGCGCGGTGCCCTCGGCGTTCGAGATCAGGACGCCGTTGTTGCGCGGCGCGATGTCCCCGGGCACGCGCGGGCCGTAGTCGTCGAAGGTGTGATAGAACAAGCCGGTGCCGGCGGTCTTGGTCAGGAATTCGGAGCGAAAACCGATCAGCGCCCGCGCCGGGATGCGGTATTCGAGCCGGATGCGGCCGCCCGTGCTTTGCTGCATGTCCTTCAGCTCGCCGCGGCGCGCACCGAGATTTTCCATGACGACGCCCTGGTAAGCCTGGTCGACGTCAACGGTCAACTGTTCATACGGTTCGCACTGCACGCCAGCAATCATCTTCATGATCACGCGCGGCCGCCCGACCGAGAACTCGTAGCCTTCGCGGCGCATGTTCTCCATCAGGATCGACAGGTGCAGTTCGCCGCGGCCGCAGACCAGGAAGCCGCCGCCGTCGGGAAACGGTTCGACCCGCAATGCGACGTTGTGGATCAGCTCGCGCTCCAGCCGCTCGCCGATCTGCCGGCTGGTGACGAACTTGCTGTCCCGGCCGACCAGCGGTGAATTGGAGGGCTCGAAGGTGACGCTGACGGTCGGTTCGTCGACCGCGAGCGGCGGACACGGTTCGACATTGAGCGGATCGCACAGCGTGTCGGAGATGCGCAGCCCGTCGATGCCGGTCACCGCGACGATCTGGCCGGCTTCGGCGCTGTCCAGCTCGATCCGTTTCAGGCCGGCAAAGCCCAAAACCTGCAATACGCGCGCGTTGCGGACGCCGCCATCGGCCTGCGCCAGCTTGATCGCTTGATTGCGGTTGATGCGGCCGCGGTTGATGCGGCCGATGCCGATGGCGCCGACGTAAGACGAATAATCGAGCGCGCTGATCTGCAACTGCAACGGCCCATCGACTTCGACCTGCGGCGGCGGGACGTGCTGGATGATGGTCTCGAAGATCAGGCTGACGTCCTGCTCCGGGCCATCCGGCTCGCCGCGCGCATAACCCTGCAAGGCCGAGCAGTACAGCACCGGGAAGTCGAGCTGTTCGTTGGTCGCACCGAGGCGGTCGAACAGATCGAAAGTCTGATCGAGCACCCAACCCGGCCGCGCGCCGTCGCGATCGATCTTGTTGATCACGACGATCGCCTTGAGGCCGCGCGCGAACGCCTTCTGCGTGACGAACCGCGTCTGCGGCATCGGCCCGTCGACCGCGTCGACCAGCAGCAGCACGCCGTCGACCATCGACAGAATGCGCTCGACTTCGCCGCCGAAGTCGGCATGGCCCGGCGTATCGACGATGTTGATGTGGTAATCGCGCCATTGCAGCGAAGCGTTCTTCGCGAGGATCGTGATGCCCCGCTCACGCTCGAGATCGCTGCTGTCGAGGATGCGTTCGGCCGGCGCACTGCGCGTGTCCAGCGTGCCGGACTGTTGCAGCAGCTTGTCGACCAGTGTGGTCTTGCCGTGATCGACGTGCGCGATGATCGCGATGTTGCGGATGTTCTGGTTCATGGGGTGCTCTGTGGTGGCGGCGTGGCGGGTCCCGCCAGCAGGACGGCGAAGGTGGTTCGGGTCAGGTCTGGATCCAGGGCAGGCCACGCTGGCGCCAGCCGTTGATGGTGTTGCGATGGCCGTCCGCGTCGCGCTCGCCCTCGAAGCCTTCGGTGATGTTGTATAGCTCGCCGAACCCGGCGGCCGCCAGCGCCTGCGCCGCCGCCAGTGAGCGTCCGCCGCTGCGGCAGAGGGTCAGGATCGGTCGCACCTCCGGCGCCGTGCCGCCGAGCTTCGCCAGCGCCGCCTTGGCCTGGGTCACGAACTGCTGCGGATTCGGCCGCCAGGTCGGATGCTCGGCCCAGGCGACATGGACTGCATCCGGCGGGTGGCCGACGTAATCGAACTCGACCCGGGAGCGGACATCGAGCAGCACGGCATCGGCGCGCTCACGCAGCAATTGCAGGGCTTCCTCGGGGTTGATCGATTTGATGTTCATGCGGTTCTGCCCTGGCGACCTGCCGGCGGGGCGCGCAAGTATAAGGCCAAACGGCGCGGGCCGTTCAGCGGCAAACCACCCCTGATATCGCCATGCCGAACCGCGGGCGCGGGCCTCATTCCCGGGCGCACGCCCCCGTTGGCGCCGTCCGCGATCGGACCGCCGCCGCCACGGCAAGGCCTCACGCCCGGCACCTGGAACAGCCGCAGCCAGGCGTCCTTCGGCTCGCCCAGTGCCGCCGGCGCGCTTTCGTAACCGAGGATGCTGTGGCGCGGCGTGCGTGACAAGGCGCGAGTCGGGCGCATAAGCTTCGCACCAGCAAACGCATCGAGAGGGGATAACCATGCGATCTGTCGGTAGCTGGCGGCGACTTGCCGTTGCCGTGTTCACGTTGGCCGTCACGACGTCGTCGCCGGCCGATGTCGCCGTGAGCGGTCGGGTTCTGGATCTCAACGGCGAACCGCTCAAGCAAGCCATGGTGACCGTGGAACCCGGCCCGGCGAAAGTCGGCATTGCCGCGGTCACGGTGTTTACCGATGACACCGGCGCCTTCCGGTTTCCGGGAACCATCGCCAACGTCAGCGCGGGCAAGCTGCCGGTTCGCGCGAGCAAGCTCGGCTACCGGCAGAGCGACGTTCTGAGCGAGGCCACGGGGGACGGCGTGGCTCTGACGATCCTGCTGGCGCCCAGCGCCGAGCAGGCCGGTATCGCGCCGGCATCCGCCTGGCTGCGGCAGATCCCGAGTCAGGAAGACACGGCGAAGATCATCATGAACTGCGTCGGCTGCCATCAGACGCCGGGGCCCGAGGTGCGGCATTACGCGAGGATGGTGCGCGACGTGCCGTCAGCGGATCCGGCCGCGGTGCGTCAGCAAAGCTGGTCGGCGATGGTCAAGTACATGAACTTCCTGTCCGCCGAAGAGTTCGGGCGCGGCCTGGTCGGTGCTGCGCCGATTCAGCCGGATCGCGTGTACGGCGTCACCGATGAGGACGCGGTGACCAAGGTGCTTGCCAAGCACCTGGTCGGTGATTTCCAGTCGGTGCAGGGCTACGCCTGGGGTGCGCCGCTCGCGGTCAACGGCCAGACCGTGATCCGCGAATACGCCGTGGACCTGCCGAACAACGTGCGCGAGGCGCTGCAACTCGGCGATCCGCCGCGACTGTGGGCGGCCGATGTCGGTTCCGACAACATCGTCGCCATCGACATCGCCACCGGCCGGCAAAAGATCCACACCATCCCCTCGCCCATTCCGGTCGGGCCGCACACGCTGGTGGCGGGTCAGGACGGTTCGCTGTGGGTCGCGCCGTTCTTCAACGGCGTCGTGGCGCATCTCGATATCGCCAAGGACACCTGGCAGGTCTGGCCGCTGAAGACGCCCGACGGCAAGGACATCGGCATCCATGACCTGTCGTTCGACGTCGATCACGAGCTGGTCACCGACAGGAAGGGCCGCATCTGGTACTCGGACATCACCAACAACGCGGTCGGCTATTTCGACCCCGGCACCGGCAAGGCCGAGATCTTCCGCGTGCCGGAGCATCCGGGTCGCCCGGCGCAAAGCGCGGCGCTGTATGGCCTCGCGGTTTCCGGCGATCGATCGCGCCTCTGGTTCAGCCAGCTCGGTATCGCCGCGTTCGGCAGCTTCAATATCGATACCCTGCAATTCGAGACCTACGAGACCTTGCCGATGCTGGATGCGGGTCCCCGCCGCATGGCGATGAGCGACAACGACATCCTCTACATCGCCCTGTACGGCGCCGGCCAATTGCTCGAATACGACACCCGGGCCAGGAAGACACTCGGCATCTACGACCTGCCCGATCGCGCCAGCGCGCCGTACTCGGTGACCTGGGACAACCTGCGCAAGGTCGCCTGGGTCCCGACCTCGAACGCCAACGTGATCTACCGTTTCGATCCGCAGAGCAAATCCTTCACCGTGCTGCCGCTGCCGCGCGAACAGGGGTTCCTGCGGATGGTCGGTGTCGATCCGGCGACCGGCTTTCTCGCGACCTCGTACGCGAACATCTCGATCCCGGTGCATGGGCCGCGCATGGCGGTATTGATCGATCCGGGTGATGGCGTGCGTCAGGCCACGCCGCGCGGCACCGAGCGCAAAGGAGAACAGCGATGATTCGCGGCTTTCGATTGCAAACCCCGGGGGTCCGCCGACTCGCCGGATATCGAGTGGCCATGGCCTTGAGCGCGATGGTCGTGGCGACCGCAACCGTCGCGGCGGAAACCGAAGGCGCTGCGCTCGTGCAGCAACGCCGCTGCCATGGCTGTCACCACGCCACGCAGACGCTGCTTGGCCCGTCGTACGCGGCGATTGCCGCACGGCACGGTGCCAATCGCGCCACCATGGAGCAGATCCTGGCGCGCAAGATCATCGTTGGTGGTGCCGGCAACTGGGGCGTGGTGCCGATGGTGCCGAACGAACAGGTCAGCGACGACGAGGCGCGAATCATCGCAAAGTGGATCCTGCGGCAGCAATGACGCCTCAATGCGTCAGCGCATAGAGGACGACGTTGACACCCAGGCGCAGCGCCAGGTTCGCTTCCTCGGATGGGTAGCGCGGGTCGTCGGCCCATTGCCAGCCGTCCATGACGTCGTTGTTGAAGGCGATCAGGATCATCAGCCGGCCGTGGTCATCCTCGACGCCGCGCCAATGCGGTTGAACGCCATCGCCAAGATAACCGTAGGGTAGCGAGTTCCAGTTCGGGATCCGCACCGTCGTCATCCGCGGCAGGTCATACGGATTGTGGAAGATCGGATGGTCATCGCTCAGATCGATGACGCGGCGATCCGGGAAGACCTTGTTCAGGCTCCGTTCGAAGGCAATCCAGTCGCTGCTGCCGAAGAAGCTGTCGACAAAGAGAAAGCCACCGCGCAGCAGATACTCGCGCAGCGTCTGCGCCATCTCATCCGTCAGATTCCAGGGCGAGGCCATGCCGACGACCATGAACGGCCAGTAATACGCGTCGTCCGCCTGCTCGAGATTGATCGGCTGCTCGACCGCCCGCACGTTGATGCGGGTGAAGCGGCGCAGCATCTGCACCAGCTTGCGGTCACCGCGCGGATAGTCATCGGTCCAGCTCGTGTTGCCCTGCCGCCAGTCGCCGCCACCGAAAAAGCCACGTCCGGCATTCGGATACATCAGCCGGCCGATCACGAGTTCGCCCGGCACCTGCCAATCGGTGGGTAACGGCGCCTCGGCATTGCCGCCCTCGAAGCTCGGATACTCACGGAACACGCCTTGCGCCACGGCCGCGCCAGGTGTGCCGAGCACCATCGCCAACACCACACTTTGCAGCCAGGCTTGCGACGAGGTCGTCAGGAACATCGGCCTCATCGATCCGGCGCGCATGCTATTCGCGCCGGGCGCCGATGGTGGGCAACGGAGTGAACATCAATGCGCCTCATCCCAGTTCTTGCCGAAGCCGGTATCGACCACCAACGGCACCGACAAGGTCGCGGCGTTCATCATCAGCGCGCGGATGTGTTCGATCGTCGTCGCCAATGCCGGCTCGGCGACTTCGAGCACGAGCTCATCGTGCACCTGCATGATCAACGAGGCATCGATGCCGGACTCACGCAACCAGCGATCGATCGCAATCATCGCGATCTTGACGATGTCCGCTTCGGTGCCCTGGATCGGCGCGTTGATGGCAACCCGCTCCGCGTTCTGCCGGCGCTGGTTGTTGCTGGCGCGGATATCCGGCAGATACAGCCGCCGGTGATACAGGGTTTCGACATAGCCCTGGGCGCGCGCGGTGGCGCGGATCTCGTCCATGAAGCGTTTCACGCCCGGATAGCGCGCGAAGTACTGATCGATGTACGCCTGCGCCCGGGTCCGATCGAGATCGAGCTGGCGGGCAAGACCAAACGCGCTCATGCCGTAGATGAGGCCGAAATTGATCGCCTTGGCGGCGCGCCGCTGCGCGTCGCTGACGGCATCGAGCGCGACGCCGAACACCTCGGCCGCGGTCGCGCGATGGATGTCGAGGCCGGCGGCGAACGCCTGGGTCAGACCGGCATCGCCGGACATGTGCGCCATGATGCGCAGTTCGATCTGCGAGTAGTCGGCGGACAGCAGCACCCGCCCCGGCGGGGCGATGAAGGCCTGCCGGATGCGGCGACCCTCGGCGGTGCGGATCGGAATGTTCTGCAGGTTCGGATCCGACGAGGACAGGCGCCCGGTCGCGGCCACCGCCTGGTGGTAACTGGTGTGTACCCGACCGGTGCTGGGCGCGACCTGCGCCGGCAACTTGTCGGTGTAGGTCGATTTCAGTTTGCTGAGCGCGCGGTAATCGAGGATCCGCTGCGGCAGCGGGTAATCGAGCGCAAGCTCGGCGAGCACCGACTCCGCGGTCGACGCCTGCCCGGTCGCGGTGCGCTCGGTGATCGGCAGGCCGAGCTTGTCGAACAGGATCGCCTGGATCTGCTTCGGCGAGCCGAGATTGAACGGCTGCCCGGCCAGTTCGTAGGCTTCGCGCTCGATCTCGGCGAGCCGCGTTTCGAGCTCGCGGCTCTGCCGGCGCAGCATCTCCGGATCGATCATCACACCATGCCGCTCGATGGCCGACAGAATCGCGACCAGCGGCAACTCGATTTCCTCGTACAGCTGGCGCACGCCGGGCAACTGCTGGATGCGCGGCCAGAACACGTGATGCAGCCGCAGCGAGACATCCGCGTCCTCGGCGGCGTAGGGACCGGCACGCTCGATCGGCACCTGATTGAACGTGATCTGCTGCGCGCCCTTGCCGGCGAGATCGGCGAAGTGGATGGTCTTGTGGCCGAGATACTTCAGCGCCAGCGAATCGAGATCGTGGCGGGTCGCGGCACTGTCGAGCACATACGATTGCAGCATCGTGTCATGTGCGATGCCGCGCAGCTCGATGCCGTGATTCAGCAGCACGCTGCGATCGTATTTCAGGTTGTGCCCGAGCTTGCCGCGCTGCGGATCCTCGAGCAGCGGTTTCAAGCGGCCGAGCACCAGCGCTGCGTCGAGCTGCGCCGGCGCGCCGAGATAATCGTGGCCGAACGGCAGATAGGCCGCCTCGCCCGGAGTCAGCGCGAAACTGACGCCGACGATGCGCGCCTGCATGTAATCGAGGCTGGTCGTTTCGGTGTCGAAGGCGAACAGCGGCGCCGCCGCGAGCCGCGCGAGCCAGTCCTCGAACGCGGCCTCGGTCAGGATGAGCGCATAGCCGCCGCGCGCGGCGGCGAGGTCGCCGGTTGCCGCTGGCTCGGCTTCGCCTGGGGACGGATCCTGCGCCAGCAGTTCACGCAGCCAGGTCTTGAATTCGAGGCGCTGGTAAATCTCGCGCAGCTTGTCGTGCTGCGGCGCCGAGCGCGTCAGGGCACGCGGTTCGCACGGCAGCGGCACATCGCAGGCGATGGTCAGCAGGCGCCGCGACAACGGCAGAAACTCCAGGCTCGCGCGCAGGTTCTCGCCGATCTTGCCCGGCACGTCGCCCGCGTGCGCGATGAGGGCATCGAGGTTGCCGTATTCCTGCAACCATTTGACCGCGGTCTTCGGGCCGATCTTAGCCACGCCGGGAACGTTGTCCACCGCATCGCCGACCAGCGCCAGATAATCGACGATGCGATCGGGCGGTACGCCGAACTTCGCGACGACGCCGGCTTCATCGAGTGCGCGATCGTCCAGCGTATTGACAAGCCGTACATGCGGATTGACCAGCTGCGCCAGATCCTTGTCACTGCTGGAGATGATGACGCCGAGGCCGTCGCGCACCGCGCGCGTCGCCAGGGTGCCGATGACGTCGTCGGCCTCGACACCACTCTCGACCAGCAGCGGCAGGCCGAGCGCCTGCACCAGCTCGTGCAGCGGCGCGATCTGCGCCGCGAGCGCCTCGGGCATCGGTGGCCGGTGCGCCTTGTAGGAGGCATAGAGATCGTTGCGAAAGGTCGGTCCCTTGGCATCGAACACGACCGCGCAGTAGTCGGGGTCGTAGTCGTGCAGCAAGCGTCGCAACATCGCGGCGACGCCGTGGATCGCGCCGGTTGGTTCGCCGCGCGATGTCTGCAATTCGGGAAGCGCGTGAAACGCGCGATAGAGATACGACGAGCCGTCGATCAGCAGCAGCGTGGCGCGGGACATGGCCATGCTATTCTAGCCCACACCCGGAGCCCGGCATGCGCGTATTCTCCTTTCTCATCCTCGGCATTCTTTGCGGCGCTTCATGCGCGTTTGCGGCGGAGGCACCGCCCGATCAATTCGCCGACGTGCCGCCACCGCCACCGCCAACGGCAGGTCCGGCCGCGCTGCCGGAGCCGGAAATCACGATCGTGCAGCGCGAGAAGGAGACAGTGCGCGAGTACCGGATCAACAACCGGCTGTACATGGTGAAGATCGAACCAGCGGTGGGCCCCGCCTACTTCCTCGTCGACCAGGATGGTGACGGCAAGTTGGAGGCGCGGTTCGGCGATGTCTACAACGCACGCATCGTGCCGCAGTGGGTCCTGTTCAGCTGGAACTGACGCCGCGCCGCGAGCCTGACGCATGTCCATATTCACGCCGGTTTCGGAACAGGAGCTGGCGAGGCATCTCGAAGCATACGAGCTCGGGAGCCTCGTCAAGCTCGAAGGCATCAGTGACGGCATCGAGAACACCAACTACTTCGTGACGACCACCGGCGCCGAGCTGGTGCTGACGCTGTTCGAGGCCACCAGCGAAGCCGATCTGCCTTTCTTTCTCGATTTGATGGCGTATCTCGCCGACCGTGGCATGCCCTGCGCCCGGCCGTATCCGGATCGCACCGGCCACTTCCTGCGCCGCCTGAACGGCCGGCCGGCGGTGCTGGTGCGTCGGCTGCCGGGCAAGCAGGCGATGCGGCCATCGACCGCGCAGCGCCGCGTGATTGGCGCCGCGCTGGCGCGACTGCACCAATTGACCGAAACCGCCTCGCTGCGACGTGGCAACGATCGCGGCCCCGCCTGGTGGCATCCGATCGCGACGCACGTCCTGCCGCGGCTTGCCGCCGCCGAGCGGGAGCTGCTGCAGGCGGAACTGGCGGCACAGGCAACGCTCGATGAGTCGATGCTGCGTCGCAGCGTCATCCACGCCGATCTGTTTCGCGACAACGCGCTGTTCGAGGGCGACGAGCTCACCGGCATCATCGACTTCTACTATGCCTGTACCGGCGCCCATGCCTACGACCTCGCGGTGACCGTCGACGACTGGTGCAGCGATGCCACCGGAACGTTTGACGCCGGCGAGGCCCGGGTGCTGATCGCGGCCTACACCGCGCTGCGGCCGCTGACCGATGCCGAGCGCGCCGCCTGGCCGTTGCTGCTGCGCCGCGCCGCGCTGCGGTTCTGGCTGTCCCGCCTGCACGACCTGCACTTTCCGCGCAGTGGCGTCATGATCAAGAAGAAATCCCCGGACCGCTTTCGCCGCATCCTGGAGTGCCTGCACGGCGATGACGCCGCGCTGCGCGCGCTGCTCGGGTAAGCAGCGGCGGCGTAAAAAAAAGGCGGGCCGAAGCCCGCCTTGAATCGTGCCGATCGCTCGGCAAATGTCAGAGGTTCTGCGCGCCGTGGCAGGCGCGACGCCGCACCAGGACCGGAAGGACTGGTGCGGAACTCACTCAGAACCGCGCCTTGACGCCGAAGAAGAAGCGCCGGCCCAGCGTGTCGTAGTAACCGGCGCTGGTGACGCCGCTGCCATTGGACGGCTGACTGTAGCCCGACGGATCGCGGCAACCCAACGCCTCCGCCGCCGCGTCGCAGACATCCGCCCGCGTGGTGCCGAACGGATAGCCGGCACTCGCGGAGGTGACATTCGGGTGGCGATTCATGATGTTGTTGATGCCGCCGCGGACCGAGATCGTGTCATTGATCGACCAATTGAACGACAGGTCGAACATGTCATAGCTCTTGATCTTGAATGCAGTCGACGGGGTGTAGCCGAGGATGTTGCCGGGGGCTCCGGCGGCGACCTGCTCGTTGTTGCGGATGATCGCGCGTTCGGTCGCCATGCCCACGCCCCAGACGGAGGGCAGGTGCCGCCAGCGCAGGCTGACGCTGAGGCCTTCCCAGAAGTAGCTGAAGTTCGTGAACATCCGGTAGCGGTAGGCGCCGCCATTGGTGCCGGACAGCGTCGGCCCGAGCGATCCGGCCCAGTCGGTGACCACATCGATCGGCAACGGCGAGGTCTTGGTCTCGTAGTAGTCGAGCCAGGACGCCTGCATGTTCATGCCGACGCCGCCGGGCAGATTAAAGCCGAGGTCTTCGAACCGGGCGCGCCAGTTGAGCGTCAGGTCGATGCCGGAGGTCTCGATCGTTGCCAGGTTGTCATAGGCCAGGGTGATGGTGGTCGACATGCCATCACTGGTATTGCGCGGTACCTGCTGGCAGGCCGGGGTCGCGGCCTGCGCCGCCGCTGCGGTGGCATCGGTTACCGACGCCGTGCCGTAGCAGAGATAGCGGGCATAGTCGACCGAGTACTGCTGAATCGCATCCTTGATATCGACGCGCCACCAGTCGAGAGACGCGGACAGGCCGGCCAGCCACGGGCTCTCGAACGGCGAGCGCAGCACCAGTCCCGCGGTGAAGGTGTCCGCCTTTTCCGAGCGCAGATTCGGATTGCCCTTCTGCAACGCCCAGGCGAAACCGCCGCCGGTCTGACCGGTCGCGTTCTGGGCATAGAACAGTGCCGAAGCAGCAGCGCCCATTTGTGCCTGACAGATAAGCAGGGTGCTGGTCGCGCCCGCCAGCGTCTGGCCCGGCGCCACCTGGGTCTGAGTCTCATTGGCGCTGAGCACTGGATCCGGCAGCGCGCCGCCGGCGCCGAACGGCGCCTGCGAGCGGGTGCCGCACGGATCACCGAAGGCGCCGCCGCCAATCAAGACTTCCTGCAGGTTCAGGAACAACTCGCCGACGTTCGGCGCGCGTGTCGCCCGGTTGTATCCGCCGCGCAAGCGCATCCAGTCGTTCACTTCCGCATTGGCCAGGGCCTTGTAGGTCCAGGTGCTCGCGGTCTTGTTGTAATCCGAATACCGGGCGCCGGTCTCGACTTCCAATTTCCGCAGGAACGGGAGATCCGAAAGCACCGGGATCAGCAATTCCGCGTAGAAGTCGTTGACCGAGACCGAGGCATCCAGCTTGCCGGTGGGATACACGCCGATCACCTGGTCGGTGAACGAGATCTGCGATTGCAGGATGTCCGGCTGGAACTTCGCAATGTTCCGGCGATACTGGAAGCCGGCGGCACCGCGCACCTCGCCAGCCGGCAGTTCGAACAGGCCGCCCTGCGCGTTCAGCTCGATGACGTTCTGCAGGTTGGTGCCACGCGTTTGCAGTTCCGCGGCGACGGCATCGACGCAATCCTGCGACAGGTTCTGGTCGCCACCGAAAATCGTGTCATAGAAGCCGGTGGCGCAAGTGACGTCGCCGCCGCCGAAATACTGGCGCAGGCTGTCGGCGTTGCCGGAAATCATGGCGTTGCGGCCGTAGTCCGGTTGCTGGACCAAAGCGCGCCAGCGCGACAGCGACATGTTGCCGGTGTTCAGGTTGTAGGTGCTCGATTCCCCGTGTGACAGATAGAATTCGGCGGTCCAGTCGCGGATCGGCAGGTCGATATCGACACCCGTTTCGATCTGCCAGCTCGAGTTGGTGTTGTAGGTATTGCGCGGCGGGAACGAGTTGTTCGGCGTCCACTGCGGCACCCAGCTCGTAATCGCCGCATTGCTGTTCAACAGGATGGCCCATTCCAGCGGCACCGGATGCTGGGCGCCGGCGGCGCCGGTCGGGATGTAACTCGGGTTGGCATAGGCCGCCGGATTCGCCAGTACCGCGGCGACCACGCTGGCATTGGTGTAGTTCAGCGTCGGATCGACCGGGCTGTCGACGGTCCGGTTGTAGGGGACCTGCGCCTCCCAGCCATAGACCGCGCTGGTGCCGAACAGCAGCGTGCGAGTCTTGCTCTCGGCCCAGCGCGCGCGGCCGAAGAATCGGACCGAATCGGTCAGATTGAACGTGCCGTCGGCGAAGAACGAGTAGCGCTTCTGTGGCCCGCTCGCATAGGCATCCAGGAAGTTGTACTTCAACTGGTTGACCGTGAACCCCTGATTCGGCCGGGTGCCGTCATAGACCGATTGCAGCGCATATTCGTGGCCGTCGACCGCGCCGTTGTACTTGTAGAAGCCGCCGCCGCTGTTGACCCAGACCGAGCCGTCCGCATTGAAGTTGAAATTGCGCTGCGAATTCGGACCGGGCCCGAACACGTTGGTCCCGGCTGGGCGATTGGCGAACACGGCGTTAACCGTCGTCGCATTGGGGCAGGCCGAAAAGCAGAAGCCGCTGCTGATGCCATACAGGCGGAAATCACCCGCAGCGTTCGGATCTTCCCAGGCGTCGGTGTAGAAATCGCGGCGCCGCTCGCGGGCGGCCTTGCGATCGTAATGCTCGGCACCGACGGTGACGTTGCCGCGGCCATCGGCGAAGTTCGTGCCGAGTACGGCGTAGACGCGCGCTTCGTCGCCGTCACCTGCCTCGCTGGCGCCATATTGCATGTCGATTTCGAAGCCCTCGAAATCGTGCCGCATGATGAAGTTGGTGACGCCACCGATGGCGTCGGCACCATACACGGCCGAGGCGCCGCCGGTGATGATTTCGACACGCTCGATCAATGCCGACGGGATGCCGTTGATGTCGGTCACCATCAACGCGTTGGTCGGCACCGGTCGCTTGCCGTCGACCAGCACCAGGCTGCGGTTCGGGCCGAAGCCGCGTTGCGAGATCGACGAGATGCCGACCGAGTTGACCGGCGTGATCTGCACGTCCGCCTGGGCGGTGACCGGCGTCGTCGCCGGATTGAATTCGGGCAACTGATTGACGTAGGACTCGATATTGAGGCCGGTCTGGCTTTCGAAGGCCTCGGTGTCGACGGTGACGATCGGACTGTTGGATTCCAGGTCACGCCGCACGATGCGGGATCCCGTGACCACGATTTCCTCGACTTGCTTCTGATCCTGATCCTGTGCCTGGGCCGGCACGCCAAGGACCGCTGCGATCGCGGTGCCTAGCGCTACGGCCGGATTGGCGCGGCGCCGGAACCGGCGCGAGCATGATTTGCTGTTACCAAGGAATGACATTGATCTCCCCCCCTTAAGGTCGAGTGTTATGAGCGTGTTGGCGAAACAAAACAGAGGTTCGGAAATACGCGCGGCAATGGGACCATGCCTGGGTGCGAAGGGTCAAGTGTGAATCGAGCGTGCCGCACCCGGGCAGCGGTTTCGTCATTCCTCCGGCTCGCCGAGGAACCGATAGCCGACGGCGCCAAGCACGGCGCCAACGATGGGCGCGACCCAGAACAGCCACAGCTGCGCCAGTGCCCAGTCCCCGACATACAGCGCAACGCCGGTGCTGCGCGCCGGATTGACCGACGTGTTGGTGACCGGAATGCTGATGAGGTGGATCAGCGTCAGGCCGAGGCCGATGGCGATCGGTGCGAGGCCGGCGGGCGCCCGGCGGTCGGTCGCGCCCATGATGATGACGAGAAACATCATCGTCATCACGATTTCGGTGAGCAGCGCCGCCAGCAGCGTGTAACCACCGGGCGAGTGCGCGCCATAACCGTTCGAAGCAAAGCCGCCAGCGACATCGAAGCCGGTCTTGCCGGTGGCGATGAGGTACAGCACACCGCCAGCGACGATGCCGCCCAGCACCTGCGCGACGAGGTACGGCAGCAGGTCCTTGGCCGGAAACCGGCCACCGGCCCAGAGGCCGACGGAGACGGCCGGATTCAGGTGGCAACCCGAAATGTGGCCGATGGCGAAGGCCATCGTCAGCACGGTCAGGCCGAACGCCAGCGACACGCCCAACAAACCGATGCCGAGTTCCGGAAACGCCGCGGCGAGTACCGCGCTGCCACAACCGCCAAGAACCAACCAGAATGTTCCGACGAATTCCGCCAGGTATCTCTTCATGGCTTTCTCCTCCCCGCTCTGTGCGGTCCCGCTAAGCCTACTCTCGAAACCGCCGCCGTGCCTTGTCGAGCGCCCGGCATGAGATCAAGACCACCCAGCCCTGCCGTCGCACCGGCAGACCCCGGCCCCAGCCGTAGCGCTTGACCGGAAACCAGAATGCGGGTGGGTCGCTCATGGCTCGTCAGGGACTCGTGATCGCGTACACCCTGTCGCCGAAGAAGCGCTTGCACGACCCGTTTTCGATCGCGGCATCCTCGTCCGCCAGCGCGATCTTCCTTGCCGCTCGTTTCTCGACGCGGTACCGGCCGGTGTCGATCCCATCGAGGACCGAAGCGTGGTCGCGCGGCGCAAGTGACGGTCTGGAACCTTCCGCCCGGGCAATCTACGCCGGTTGCGGGATCTTCGCCGCGGGTACTGCGACCTCCAGCAGCATCCATTCCATCAGGTCCCAGGCGTCGCCGACCTCCACACCCTTGACGATCCGGTCGAGGCGATAGCTGGCGCGCAGCAGATGGATGCAGGTCGCTGCATCGTGACGTTTCAAAGCGGCCGTGCTCGCGGCCTTGCGCGTGCTCCAGACCTTGTGTTTCGCGAGCGTGTCGGCCAGCGACAGGCCCGCGTCGAGCGCGACGCGCATCGCGGCAAGTGTGCGCAGCTCGCGGTTGATCAGCCAGGACAGCAATAACGGATCCAGGCCTTCGCCGCGCAGGCCGCGCACCATGCGGATGGTGCGGACGGGGTCGCCTGCCAGCGCCTGATCGACGGTCGCGTACATGTCATAGCGCGCGCTGTCCAGGACTGCCGCGGCGACTTCGGCTTCGTCGATCTCCGGAGCGGCGCTGAGCAACAGCAGCTTCTCGACCTCCTGGGCCGCGGCGAGCAGGTTGCCTTCGACGCGATCGGCGATGAGTTCGGCGGCGGCGGCGGTGATGCAACGGTCGCGCGCGGCAAGCCGTTGCGCGATCCAACCGGGCAGTTGCGGCGGCGGTATCTGCTGCGCGAGAACCACGACGCCGCGTTGTTCGATGGCGCGGAACCATTTGCTTTCCTGCACCGCACGTTCCGGCTTCTCGGCAAGCAGCAGGTAGAAGTCGTCGCCGGCCGGTTGTTCGGCGAGCGCGCCGATGAATGCACCACCCTCCTGGCCAACCCGGCATTCATGCAGATCGATTTCTATCAGACGCCGGCTGGCGAACAGCGACAGCGAGGCGCAGGACTGCGCGAGCACCTGCCAATCGATCTTGCCGGCGGCGTCATAACTCAGTCGCTCCTCGGCGCCAGCGGCGCGCGCCGCGCGCCGCACGGCATCGGCGCATTCGCCGCGCTGCAATGGTTCCTCGCCGCCGATGAGGCAGATCGCCGGCAGGCCGCGGCGTTGCAGGTGTGCTGGTAGTTGCTCCGGGCGAAGTCGCATCGGCGGTCGCGGGGTCTCGCGCCGTCAGCCGGCGGGCGGTGTCTCGGGCAGGTCGGGCTTGCGGTTCTGCGGTTGCAGCGTTTGCAGGCGCAGCAGGATCAGTGCCGCGGCATCTTCCACCAGGTTGCGTCGCAGCAGTCCTTCCTGTTCGGTGGTGCCGAGCACCGAGGATTCGTCGTAGACATATTCGCGGACCCACTGCTGGGTCTGTCGCGGCACCGCGACCTGGCCGCCTGCATCGAGCAGTTCATAGGAGAGCTGCATGCCGATCTCGACTTCGCGGACCTTGCCGGTCTGCGGATCGATCGACAACACCCGCGTCGCGAAGGCCTCGTCGCTGATGGCGATGGTGACGTCGGCCGGCGTCGTGCCGCTGACGATCGCGACGTCGCCGAATCCCAGCAGTTCGCGCAGTCGCGCTTCGACCATCGGCGCGCCGGCGGCGCTGAGGCGGACCCGCTCGATGCCGAGCGCCTTGACCTGACTGCCGCGCAGATGCCAGCCGCCGCAACCGATCAGGCCCTGGGTCATGGCGCCGAGCGCGGTGATGAACAGGCGGCGTTTCATGCGACGACGATGTTGACCAGGCGCCGCGGCACGATCACGACCTTGCGCACCGTGACCGCGGCCAGATGGCGACGAACGTTGTCATCGGTGAGCGCGGCAGCTTCTATTGCGGGTTCATCGGCATCGGCCGGCACCGTGATCGACGCGCGCTTCCTGCCGTTGACCTGGACCACCAGTTCGATCGTGTCACGTTGCATCGCCGCCGGGTCGGCTTCCGGCCAGTGCGCCTCGGTCAGCGGCTGATCGTCGTGGCCGAGCGCGGTCCACAGCACTTCGGTCATGTGCGGCACGATCGGCGCGAGCAGCAGACACATCGTTTCCAGCACCTCGTGGCGCACCCGCCGGATCGCCGGCGCATCGCCCTCGAGCGCGGAGGCCGCATTGAACAGCTCCATCAGCGCGGCGATCGCCGTGTTGAATTTGTGGCGGCGGCCAATGTCGTCGCTGACCTTGGCGATGGTTTCGTGCAACTGCCGGCGCACCGCGGCGGCGGCACCGTCGAACGCGTGGCCCGCGCCGGCCGGTACCGGCCCTGCGGCGAGATGTTCGTGGGCGAAGCGCCACAATCGCTTGAGGAAGCGGAACGAGCCTTCGACCCCGGCATCCGACCATTCGAGCCGCTGCTCCGGTGGCGCCGCGGCCATCATGTACAGCCGTACCGTGTCGGCCCCGTAGCGCTCGATCAGCGCCTGCGGATCGACGCCATTGTTCTTCGATTTCGACATCTTCTCGATCGGCCCGACCTCGACCGGCTGGCCGTCGGCGAGCAACGTCGCGGCGATGACGCGACCCTTGGCGTCATAGTCCTTGCGCACCGCGCCCGGCGCATAGAACGTGCGCTTGCCGCTCGAATCCTTGCGGAAATAGGTCTCGGCGCAGACCATGCCCTGCGTCAGCAGATTGCGGAACGGCTCACCGCCGCGGACCAGGCCGACATCGCGCAGCAGCTTGTGGAAGAAGCGCGCGTACAGCAGATGCAGCACCGCATGCTCGATGCCGCCAATGTACTGATCGACCGGGAACCAGTAGTTGACCCGCTCATCGAGCATCGCGCTCCCGCTGTCCGGGCAGCAATAGCGCTGCGCATACCACGACGATTCGACAAAGGTATCGAAGGTGTCGGTCTCGCGGCGTGCCGGCGTCCTGCCGTCCGGCAGCGTCGCCGTGGTGAACGACGACAGCCGCGCCAGCGGCGAGCCTTCGCCGTCGATGGGGACGTTCTCCGGCAACACCACCGGCAGGCGGCTCGCGGCTTCCGCTTGCGGCTCGCCATCTTGCCCGTACAGCACCGGGATCGGGCAGCCCCAATAGCGCTGGCGCGAGATCAGCCAGTCGCGCAAGCGGTATTGCACGCGGATTTCGCCGCTGCCGAGCGCGGCGAGCTTGGCCGCGATGGCTTTGCCCGCGGCCGCCGAGTCGAGGCCGCTGAACTCGCCGGATTCGATCAATACGCCCGGTTCGACGAACGCCGCGTCGGCCGGTACCGTCGTGGCATCGGCCGCCGGCACGATGACCTGCCGGATCGGCAGATCGTGGGCGCGGGCAAATTCGTAGTCGCGCTGATCGTGCGCCGGCACCGCCATCACGGCGCCGGTGCCGTAGCTCAGCAGCACGAAGTTGGCGACCCAGATCGGCACTGCGGCGCCGGTCAGCGGATGCCGCGCCGCGAGGCCGAGCGGGCAGCCGCGCTTTTCCAGCGTTTCGACGAAGGCTTCGGCGACCGAGCCGTGGCGGCATTCGTCGCAGAAACGGGCGATCGCCGCATCACGTGCCGCGGCCTCGAGCGCGAGCGGATGTTCCGCCGCGACCGCGAGATAGGTCACGCCGAACAGGGTGTCCGGCCGGGTCGTGAAGATTTCGAGCGGCCGCTCCTGACCGATGACGTCGAACCGGATCTGTACGCCCTCGGAGCGGCCGATCCAATTGCGCTGCATCGTCTTGACCGCTTCCGGCCAGCCGTCCAGCGTGTCGAGGTCGGCGAGCAGTTCCTCGGCGTATTGGGTGATCCGCGCGAACCACTGCGGAATGTCGCGACGCTCGACCGGCGCGCCGGAACGCCAGCCGCGGCCATCGATCACCTGTTCGTTGGCGAGCACGGTCTGATCGATCGGATCCCAGTTCACGGTGGCGAGCTTGCGGTAGACCAGCCCCTGGTCGAGCAGCCGCGTGAAGAGCCACTGCTCCCAGCGATAATAGTCGACGTCGCAGGTCGCCAGTTCCCGCGACCAGTCGTAGCCGAAACCGAGGCGCTTGAGCTGCTCGCGCATGTAGGCAATGTTCGAGCGGGTCCAGGCCGACGGCGCGACCTTGTTGTCGATCGCCGCGTTCTCGGCCGGCAGGCCGAACGCATCCCAGCCCATCGGCTGCAGCACGTTCTTGCCGAGCATGCGCTGATAACGGGAGATGACGTCGCCGATGGTGTAGTTGCGCACATGGCCCATGTGCAGCCGGCCGCTCGGATACGGAAACATCGACAGGCAGTAGAACTTCTCGCGCGCCGGATCCTCGGTCACCTCGAAGACCCGCTGGTTCGACCAGCGCCGCTGTACCGCCTGCTCGATCTGCTGTGGGTCGTAGCGTTCGGCTATGGGGTGGCCGGAGGCGTGCGGCTGGCCGGGATGAGCGCCGGAATGGGAGTGGTCGGAAGACATGAATCGCGCCGGGAAAACGAAAGGCGGCAGCATACCGTAACCGGCCGCGCGAAAGGATCAGCCGCTACGGGTCGGCGTCGCTCGCAGGGGTGGCCGCGGGTTCGCCCGGCTGGCGTGGCAGCGAGCCAGGAAAAAAAAACGTCCGCAGGAGCCCGTCCTGGGCTCTTGCGGACCCGCCTGGTCCGGCGCTGGTCCGAGCCGGGCGAAACGGCAGGCATTGGCGCGCCTGCCGGGCAGCCGGTCGAAATAGTCTCCGCGGGTTGGGGTGTGGGTTCGTCCAGGCAAGGTCCGCACCGGCCCGTGCCTTCCCCCATCACCAGACTCCTTTCGGCAACAGGCTGCCGCTGTGCACGCCATCCCTGGCGTGCCGGGGGACGCTATTTCGCCGGGCTCTTGTCGTCGAGGGCGAGGCGATCGCGATTCTTCTTCAGCGTGCTTTCGCCGATGCCGCGCACGAGCGCCAAATCCTCGATGCTCTTGAACGGCCCATGCTTCTCGCGGTATTCGATGATCGCCTGGGCCTTGGCCGGGCCGATGCCATCGATGACCGCGGCCAGCTGCTCGGCATTGGCGGTATTGATGTTGACGCGGTCCGCCGCGGTCGCGGCCAGCGACGCACTGCAGAGCAGTGCCAACAGCAGATGTTTCCAGTGGGACATATCGATTCCTCCTTGAAGTCTGGTAGGTGATGCAATCCTTGGCTGTTCCGGCCGGCACGCGACAGCGCAACCGAGGTGGCTGCCTGCCGTCACCTGCGAAACCGATCCCGGCTTCCCACGCGACGCGGCGGTGGCCAGCGTCCGACCGCTGTCGAAGTGTCGGTCCGGTGTCATAACCTAGCCGAAGGCGCGGATCGGTGCAGGCCGGAGGTGTGGGCTGGGCGCCTCGGTTTCATTGGGAAGACCTCACCCCTGCTCGGTGTGCCGGGCCAGCCGACGCCGCACAAGCCCGTCCAGGACGTGTGCGGAGACCGACTAGAACTTGAAATTCACGTCGGCCTGGAGGCGCTGGTAGCCCGCCGCGGTGCCGGCGTCGCCGCCGACATCGTTGTTGAAATAGGTCAGCGACAGGCCCCAGCTCGGAGCGAGCGCATAACCGATCTTGAAGACGTGGCCACGGGTGTCAGCGCCGCCGCCGCCGAAATCCGAATCGGTGAATGCGCCGATGACCGCGTCGGCCGACAGGTCCTGGAAGGCGTAACCGAATTCCCAGGTGTTGGCGGCGCTGGCCCTGCCGAAGGTGACGCCGGCGACATAGCCGTCGCTGAAGCGGCTGGCCGCGAGATTGCTGACATAGCTGCCATACACGCGCAGCGGTTGGCCGGCGACCTTGAACTCGAATTCGGCGAACCCCTCCAGCAAATCGAAGTCGTTGGCATAGCGACCGCCGAGCAGCGTGTTGCCTTCGTCGGCGCCGGAATGGAACGGAGTCCGGCCGCGGGTGTGCAGGTAGTCGTAATACGACATGCCGGCCTGCACGCCGACCCCCTGCCAGGTGGTCTTCAGGCCGGCTTGCGTTCCCAGCATCACCGAATCCTTCGCGCCGCGGCGCTCCTCGACCCAGTATCCGGCGGTGTTGAGATACAGCGCGCCCGACGCATACGACAGCGCCAGTCCTTCCGGATTGAGGTCGCCATCGAAGATCAGCGGGTAGTTGCCGGCGCGCACGAAGGGTGTCCCGAACTTGCCGCCGGTGACGCTGACGCCCTTGCCTGGCTGCCAGCGGAACCAGGCCTGATCGAGGCCGATGTCCTTGCGCGACATGCCGCCGTCGAGCGTCTGGTTGCCGGAGACGGGATCGTCGCCGCCGGTCGAGAGCTTCATGCCGGCGGTCACGGTGTCGCTGACCCGACCGGCGAGGTCGAGCCTGGCGCGGATGCGATGTCGGGTCGCTTCGGGAACCCCCGCGGGATCGATCATCTCGTGCCGGTAGCGCAGGTCCCCGCTGATCTTCAGGCCCGGTATCGCCGTCGCGGCAGCAACCGCGACGGGCTGCGCACTCGGCGCGACCGGACGCTGCGCCGTGGCCGGTGTGATCTCGTTCCCCGTCGCGGCGCCGGTTGCGGCCGCGGGTTCCTGCTGCGCGCTCTGCCGCAGCGCCTGATAGGCTTCGGCACTGATGGTGCCGTTGTCCCGCAATACTTCCAGCAATTGCAGCAGGGTCACGTTGTCGGCCAGCGCCAGTGCTGGGGTCAGGACCACTGCGCCGGCAAGCAGCGGCCCGCGGATTCTCTGGCAGGGCATGATGTTTTCCTCGGAATGTTGAATGTCATCGTCGCGACCGGAGCGGTCGGGGTGTCGCAATTCTGTTGCCGTTTGATGACCGTTTCATGACAGACTGGCGCCGCGGCATGTCATGACTTCGTCACATGAACCCCTGACAATCGCCCGGTATGGGTAACCATCACGTCGTTGCAACGTGCATTCGGTAGCGCCTCATGGGTGTGAATATCCTGATCGTCGACGATGAACCGGGCATCCGGCAGATGCTCGGCTTCGCCATTGCCAGCGACGGCTATCAGAGTACCGAGGCCGGCGACGCCCAGGCCGCGCTGGCCGTGGTGCAACAGAATCCGCCCGATTTGATTCTGCTCGACTGGATGCTGCCCGGCCTGTCCGGGGTCGATCTGGCGCGGCGCCTGAAAAGGGATCCGAAGACCAACCAGATCCCGATCATCATGCTCACCGCGCTCGCCGAGGAAACGGAGAAGGTGCGCGGCCTCGACAGTGGCGCCGACGACTATGTCACCAAACCCTTTTCGACGCGCGAACTGCTGGCGCGCATTCGCGCCGTGCTGCGCCGGGTCGATATCGAGGCACAGGCGGAAAATCTCGAACTAAATGGCCTGAAGATCGACGCGCAGAGCTATCGTGTCACCATCGACGGCAAACCGCTGAATCTGAGTCGTGCCGAATTCCGCCTGTTGCAGTTCTTCATGACCCACCCCGAGCGGATTTACACACGGACCCAACTGTTGGATAGTGTTTGGGGCGACAACCGGTTCATCGAGGAACGCACCGTCGATGTCCACATCCGACGGCTGCGCAAGCTGCTGAGCGCCAGCGGCTTCGACCGTCACGTGCAGACGGTACGCGGGGTCGGCTACCGCTTTGCTCGCGAGCCGGACTAACGGCGACTGGCCGTCCTTGACCGGCTGCCGGCGTGGCGCCACGGCCTGTTGAGGACTCGATGCTATCCGCTGATCTGATTCGCCTGCTCGCGTTGTTGCTCGGGGCCTGGCTGCTCGGTGCCCTGGCCGGGCAACCGCTCGCGGGCCTGTTCGTTGCGGCCCTGCTCTGCGTGCTGTGGCAACAGCGCAATCTGCGTCGCCTGCTGCGCTGGCTGCGGCGAGGTTCCGATGCCAGCGCGCCGCCGGAGCAGTTCGGCGTCTTCGAAGGCATCTGCATCGAAATCGATCGGCTGCGCGAGCGGAACAAGAAACGCAAGAAGAAGCTGTCGCGCTATCTGCACCAGTTCCGCCAGGCGGCCCGCGCGCTGCCGGATGCGACCGTGGTGCTGGACGGCAAGGCCCGGGTCAAGTGGGCCAACCTCGCGGCGGAACGGATCCTCGGCGTGCGCTGGCCGAACGATCTCGACGAGCGGGTCACCAATCTCGTGCGCAAGCCGGAGTTCCGCGTGTTCCTGGAACGGCTCGATGGCGATGCGACGCTGGACATGGTGTCGCCGGTCGACGCCACCATCTATCTGAACATCCGTCTCGCCGCCTATGGCGATGACGAATGGTTGCTGGTCGCCCGCGATGTTACCGAGCTGCAGATCGCGCATCAGAGCCGCAGCGATTTCGTCGCCAACGTGTCGCATGAACTGCGCACGCCGGTGACGGTATTTCGCGGCTACCTCGAAGCGCTGGAAGCGCAGCAGGACCGCGCTCCGCCCGAGTGGCGGCCGGTACTGGAACAGCTCAATCTGCACGCGAGCCGGATGCAATCGATCATCGAGGAGCTGTTGCTGCTGTCCCGGCTGGAACAGCGCGGCACGGCGACCGCGCCGGAAACGGTGATGGTGCCGGAACTGCTGTCCGACCTGCAGCGCGAGGCGACCCGGCTGAGCGGCGAGCACGCGCATCTGTTTTCGCTGGAGATCGATCCGAACCTGTATCTGAGCGGCAATCCGCGCGAGCTGTACAGCGCTTTCTCGAACATCGTCTTCAACGCCGTCACCTACACGCCGCCGCGCGGTGTGATCCGGCTCCGCTGGTATCGGGACGAGACCGGTGCGCACATGGAGGTCCGGGACGAAGGGGTCGGCATTCCGGCACAGCACCTGGCGCGCATCACCGAGCGGTTCTATCGCGTCGACAGCGGTCGGGCACGCACCCGCGGCGGCACGGGTCTGGGGCTCGCCATCGTCAAGCACGTGCTGCAGCGCCACGACGCAACCCTGCACATCGAGAGCGAGGAGGGTCGGGGCAGTCTGTTCCGCTGCGATTTCCCGCCGCAACGGATCGTCGCGGCAACAGCGAACGCGGGTGCGGCGACGGGTTAAGGAAGCGCTGCCTCAGTCAGAGCTGCCGCGTGCCATGGCTGGCACGCCCGCGAATCACACACCGTAGTGCCTGATTCGGCGGAGCCCGGGACGGGCACCGGCCCGGGCGAGTCTGCACAAGTCCAGGACGGACTTGTGCAGACCTCAAGCTCATTCGGTGCCGATTTCGCGCTCGATGTCTTCCAGTGCCGTGTGGCGCACGTTCTTGCCTTCAACGTAGTAGATGACATTCTCGCAGATGTTGTTGGCGTGATCGCCGATGCGCTCGAAGGCGCGGGCGGCGAGCACGATGTCCAGCACGCGCGTGATGCTGCGCGGGTCTTCCAGCACGTAGGTGATCATCTGCCGCATGATGGCGTTGGTTTCCTCGTCGATCTCCGGATCGACGCCGGCAACCTGGACCGCGGCATGGCTGTCGGTGCGGGCGAAGGTATCAAGCGCGCGGTGCAGTGTGCGCTTCACGTGGTGCCCGATCGACAGCAGGCTGAGGTAAAACGAGCGCGGTACGTCGGCGGTGACCAGATTCAGCACGATGCGGCCGATCTTCTCGACCTCATCGCCGACACGTTCCAGATCGGTGATGGTCTTGCTGACCGCGAGCACCAGCCGCAGATCGCTCGCCGCCGGCTGGCGGCGCAGCAGAATCTCGGTACAGCGCTCGTCGATTTCGGTTTCGTAGGCGTTGCCCTGATCGTCGCGGTTGGCGACGTCCTCGGCGAGATCGGCGTCGGCGTTCGACAGGGCTTCGAGCACCTTGTTCAGGTGATCCTCGATGAGGCCTCCCATGTCGAGCACACGGGATCGGATCGCCTCCAGCTCATTGTCGAACTGTTGCGAGATGTGATGCGTGAAGCGTTGGCTTGCCATCGTTGCTGTCCTCGCGTCGGGCGCGCGGCGGCGACTGCCGAGCCGCCGCGCGCCGCGTCGCTCACTGGTGTCCGTCAACCGTAACGGCCGGTGATGTAGTCCTCGGTGCGCCGATTGCGCGGCGTCGTGAACAATGTTTTGGTCCTGCCGAACTCGACCAGTTCCCCGAGATACATGAAAGCGGTGAAATCGGAAACCCGCGCCGCCTGTTGCATGTTGTGGGTAACGATCACGATCGTGTACTGCTCCTTGAGTTCGTAGATCAGTTCCTCGATCTTCAGGGTCGAGATCGGATCCAGCGCCGAGGCCGGCTCGTCGAGCAACAGGATTTCCGGCTCGATGGCGATGGCGCGGGCGATCACCAGCCGCTGCTGCTGGCCGCCGGACAGACCAAGCGCGTTTTCGTGCAGCCGATCCTTGACCTCGTCCCACAATGCCGCTCCGCGCAACGCCTTCTCGACGACGCGATTCAGAATGCGGCGCTGCTTCACGCCCTGGATGCGCAGGCCATAGGCGACGTTCTCGAAGATCGATTTCGGAAACGGGTTCGGCTTCTGGAACACCATGCCGACCTTGCGGCGCAAGGCGGCGACATCGACCGATTGATCGAAGATGTTCCGGCCGTGCAGCTCGATGCGGCCCTCGATGCGGACTCCTTCAATCAGATCGTTCATGCGATTGAAACAACGCAGCAGGGTCGATTTGCCGCAACCGCTCGGGCCGATGAACGCGGTGACCCGGTTCTTGCCGACCGACAGGTTGACGCCGGCCAGTGCCTTCTTGTCGCCGTAATAGAGATTCAGATCGCGGACGGCGATGCATTCCTCGATCGTCTCCGGCGCCGGCGACGGGCCGGCCACGCGGCGGTCGCGCGGCGGCAGCGGGCGGGTATCCACGGCGGAGTCGGCGGCGGGGCGTTCTTGATCGTTGGTCATGGTCGGAATTTCGGCCTAGGTGTCGGCGGCGCTGTACGCCTTGCGCAACCGCTGGCGCAGCGCGATTGCTGCCAGGTTCAGGGTAACGATGACGAGCACCAGCAGCAGCGCCGTAGCATAGACGAGCGGTCTGGCCGCTTCCACGTTGGGGCTCTGGAAGCCGACGTCGTAGATGTGGAAGCCGAGGTGCATGAACTTGCGGTCGAGATGCAGGAACGGCGGATTGCCATCGAGCGGCAGCGCTGGGGCCAGCTTGACGACGCCGACCATCATCAGCGGCGCGACCTCTCCGGCGGCACGGGCAACGGCGAGGATCAGCCCGGTGATCATCGCCGGCGTCGCCATCGGCAACACCGTGCGCAGCAGCGTCTCGGCCTGGGTCGCGCCGAGCGCCAGGCTGCCTTCGCGGATCGCGCGCGGCACGCGGGTCAGTCCTTCCTCGGTCGCGACAATCACCACGGGTACGGTCAGCAACGCCAGCGTCAACGATGACCAGAGCATGCCCGGCGTGCCGAAGGTCGGTATCGGCAACCGCTCGGCATAGAACAGTTGATCGATCGATCCGCCGAGGAAATAGACGAAGAAGCCGAGGCCGAACACCCCGTAGACGATCGACGGCACCCCGGCCAGGTTGTTCACGGCGATGCGCACCAGCCGCGTCAGCAGATTCTGCCGCGCGTATTCGCGCAGATAGACGGCGGCGATGATCCCCAGCGGCGTGACGAAGATCGACATCACGATCACCAGCAGTACGGTGCCGAAGATTGCCGGGAAGATACCGCCCTCGGTGTTCGCTTCGCGCGGGTCGTCGAGGATGAATTCATGCACCTTGCCGGCGTAATGGCCGAGTTTCGCGAACAGGCCCATCGCATTCGGGCGATAGGCGCGCACGATTTTCGTTAGCGGCAGCTCGACTTCGGCACCGGCCGCGGTGCGGATGACGAGGGCATCGCGCGCCAACTCCTGCCGCAGCGTGGCGAGTTCGGCGGCTTGCGTCGCGTACCGCTGTTCCAGCGCCCGTTCCCTGACGGTGATGGCCTCAAGCTCGGCCGCGCCGGCGTTGCCGGCGAGTTCCAGCGTGCGCCGGTCGAGCCGCAGTTGTTCGAGGGCGTAGTTGATCGCGCCGATGGCATCGCGCTCGATGCTGCGGACCCGATCGCGCAGCTCGTGGCGGCGGGCCAGCCGGGCGGTCAGCTCCGGCCACAACGCCGCATCGGCGGCGAGCGTCACGCCCTGCTCCTTGATCGCGACCAGATAGCCGTAGAAATTGCCCCAGTCCTCGCGTTCCAGGACCACGGCATCGGCCGGAAAGCTGATCGGCCCCATCGCCGGCTCCACGTACCAGGCGAAATCGGCGCCCTGCAGCTCGCGATTGCCGCTCTTCACCAGATAGCGGCGGACCAGCATCATGCCTTCCGGCACCGGCTCGCCGGCGTCGGTCAGGATATGGCGCGGCACGGTTTCCTCGCCAGTGATCTGGCCGAGCACCTGGGTGGCGCCGCGGTCACTGGCGAAGGCCGCGACCGGTGCGGGCCAGAAGTGGCCGAGGCCATTCCAGATGATCAGCCCAAGCAGGCCGAACACGATCAGCAGCGACACGCTGACCGCGCCCGCGGTCAGCCAGATCCAGGGCGCTCCCGATTGCATCCAGTTTTGCCGAGGCCCGTGCATGCCGTGTCCGCCTACAGGTTGCTGTATCGCTGCCGCAGCCGCTGGCGCACCAGCTCCGCGACCGTATTGAACAGGAAGGTCACCGAGAACAGCACCAGCGCCGCGAGAAACAGGATGCGGTAATGCGTGCTGTCAACTTCGGCTTCGGGCATCTCGACCGCGATGTTCGCCGACAGCGCGCGCAGGCCCTGAAACAGATTCATGTCCATGATCGGCGTGTTGCCGGTCGCCATCAGCACGATCATCGTTTCGCCAACCGCGCGGCCGAGGCCGATCATCACCGCCGAGAAGATGCCGGGGCTGGCGGTCAGCAGCACGACGCGCAGCATCGTCTGCCAGCGGGTCGCGCCCAGCGCGAGCGAGCCCACCGTCAGGTGCCGGGGCACCTCGTAGATGGCGTCCTCGCTGATGGAAAAGATGGTCGGAATGACGGCGACGCCGACCGCGATGCCGACCACCAGCGAGTTGCGCTGATCGAAGCCGAGGCCGAGCCGCTCGGTCACCCAGTGCGGCAGATTGCCATCGAACAGCGCTGCTTCGAGCGGGATGCCGAGCCGCAGGCACAGCCAGCCGGTGCCAAGGAACAAGGGCAGCAGCAGCAGCGCCTCCAGGCCGGGACGGGTTCGCTGCGTCAACGCTTCGGGCAGTCGTGCCCAGAGCAGCGAGCCGAGCAGACAGGCCAGCGGCAGCGACAGCAGCAGCAGGAAGGTGCCGAGCAGATTGCGTTCGATGAACGGCGCCAGCCACAGGCCGGCGAGGAAACCGAGGATCACGGTCGGCAGCGCCGCCATGATTTCGATCGATGGCTTGACGAAGTGGCGCAGGCGCGGGTTCATGAAATAGGCGGTGTACATCGCGCCGAGGATTGCCAGCGGCACCGCGAACAGCATCGAATAGAACGCGGCCTTGAGCGAGCCGAAGGCGAGCGGCGTCAGGCTGTACTTCGGCTCGAAGTCGGCCGATGCCGACGACGATTGCCAGATGAATTCCGGTTCGGCGCGGCTCTCGTACCAGACCTTGCCCCACAGCGCGCGCCACGAGACCTCGGGATGGCGGTTGTCGATCGCCCACAGCTGTGCCGAGCGATCGGCATGCACCGCGAGCAGGCGGTCGGCGCGCGGCGCGAGCGCCGCCGCGGCCATCGGATGCGCCAGCGGCTGGTGTTCGAGCTGGCGCTCGGCGGTGGCGTGATAGATGCCGAAGCTGCCGCCGCGATCGAACGCGACAAAGCCCTTGCGATAGTGCTCCGGCACGATGCCGCTGATTGCGGTCGGCAGCGCCGGAAATTCGCGCACCCTGCGCAGCGTGTAGCGGTTGTGCTCGTCGCGCACGGCAAACCATTGCTCGAGCCGGCCAGCGGCATCGCCGAGCACCAGCGACAGCCCGCCGCTCAGAAGGCCCAGCGCGGTGATCTCGGCAGCGCCGGTGCGGACATCGACAGCGTCGATCGGCTGCGGTGCGGCCTGGTCGGTGACATCGAACAGGTGCAGCGTGCCGGTGGCATCGAGCACGAACAGCGAACGTTGCGTCGGGTCGAGCACCAGTTCGCGGATCAACGCCGGAATCTCCGGCAGCACGCCGGCAATGCGTTCGAGCTGGACTTCGCCGGTGAACTGGTTTTCGCGGCGTTCGAGACGGGTCAGCTGCAGGCGCCCGGTGGCGTCCGCGGTGATCATCGTCGCCGCATCCTCATCGGCCCGCGCCGCGAGGCGCAGCAAGGGTTGCTCTCCAACCATGATGGGCTCGGCGCCATACGGATATTCCAGCCGTGGCGTGATTTGGCGCTTGCCGTCGGGGTAGTTCAGGTCATAGGCGAGCCGCAGCAGGCGGACGCCGCCCTCGGAGTCGCCCAGCGCGACGATGCCCTGGGCCGGTTCGGTCGTGGCGGCGGCGGTGAGGCGCACTCCGACCCGGTCGAGCAGCGTGCCGGACGCGATCTCGGCGCCTGAGTCGGTGCGAAAGAACCGGTACCGGCCGTCGGCGGCGACGCTGAAACCGATCTCGCCGTATTCATCCAGCACCAGCGCCAGCGGCGGCTCGGCGCCAGCCAACGGATACGCGGCACCGGGCTCGGCGCTGGCGCCGCGAAACAGTGGCACCACGACATACAGCAGATAAACGAATATCAGCCCGATCGCGGCGATGATCAGCAGGCCGCCGACGTTGACCAGCCAGCGGAACAGGACATCCTTGATGCGGCGCCACAGCGCATAGCGCCGGGTCAGCAGGCCATCGGCCTGGATGGCGCCGATCAGGGTATTGTGGAGGCGTTCGGTCATGGCGCGGCAATCGTACCGGATTCGACGCGGCCCCGACCCGGCGCGACGCCGGAATCAGCGGCGCATGGTGCCTTCAGCGTTCGCCGGCAACCAGCGCGACGTGCTTCGCGGCGATCTTCGCCGGCAATGGAATGTAGCCATCCTTGACGACCACGGTCTGACCGGTGCGCGACAACATCATGCGGACGAACTCGCGCTGCAGCGGCGGCAGCGGCTGGTTCGGATGCTTGTTGACGTAGACGTAGAGGAACCGGGCCAGCGGATAACGGCCGGCAATCGCCTCGGCCGCGGTTGCCTCGACCAGGGGTTCGCCGGCCTTGCGCGCCAGCGGCACGGCGCGCACGCCGGAGGTGCGGTAACCGACACCGGAGTAGCCGATGCCGTTCAGCGATTTCGTCACGCCCTGCACCACCGAGGCGGAGCCGGGCTGCTCGTTGACGGTGTTGCGGAAGTCGCCCTTGCAGAGCGCTTCGTCCTTGAAGTAACCGTAGGTGCCGGACACCGAATTGCGACCGTAGAGTTGTATCGAGCGGCTGGCCCAGTCGCCGCTGAGGCCCAGATCCCCCCAGACGCGGACATCGGCCGGATGATTGCAGCGGCGGGTCGAGGAAAAAATGGCATCGACCTGGGGAATGGTCAGGCCGCCGAGCGGATTGTCCTTGTGGACGTAGACCGCCAGAGCGTCGATCGCGACCGGAATGCCGGTCGGCTTGTAACCATGCTTCTTCTCGAACGCCTCGATTTCGTTGGCCTTCATTTCCCGGCTCATCGGGCCGAAGGTGGCGGTCCCCTCGGTCAGCGCCGGTGGTGCGGTGCTCGACCCGGCCGCCTGGATCTGGATGTTGACGTTGGGATAGAGCCGCTTGAACTCCTCGCCCCACAGCGTCATCAGGTTGGCCAGCGTATCGGAACCCTCGCTCGACAGATTGCCGGACACGCCGCTCGCGATCGTGTACCCCGGCAGGGCCGGATCGACCATGTCCAGAGCGTTCGCGGCGCCCGCGAGACACAGCGTCAGTGCGCAGGCGGTACGATAAATCGCGGCCTTCATGGAGATTCTCCTCAGCGGCAGGTGGCAGGCTGGCGGCAGTATCCGGACCGATTGTTACAGTTCGATGACAATCTCGCGACGCTCCTGTCCCCTAGCCTTCGCGCATCAAGCACTTGCGCGCCTGGCGTGGCAGCCCGGCCTCACGCCGGCCGGGTCACTTCTCCGCGCTGAGATGCACCAGCCAGCCAGCATCGGCATCGACCCGGTCGCCGGCGGTCCAGTGGCCATCCGCTTCGCCGCTGTCGTCGTCCCAACCCTGGAAATAGGTCGTCACCCGGCTGAATCCTGCTTCGTCCAGCAGTTCCAGGATTTCCTTCAGGGTCCACAGCCGCCAGTGGTAACCGAAGGCCTGTTGCAGCCGCGATCGATCCGGAAAACGAAAATGGATGTAGCACTGCATTTCGCCGGTCACGGCGTTGTAGGACGCCTGGTCCCAGACATAGGTGAAATCGCCGTGATCGGTCGCCTCCTCCAGCACGCGAAAGGCGTCATAGCCGCCGTAGCCGTCGAGGAAAAACACACCCCCTTCGGCCAGCGAACGCCGCACCGAGCGGAAATAGCCGCCGAGCGCGCGCCGATCCTTGAAGATGTAGTAGCTGAAGTTCATCGCCAGCACGATGTCCGGCGCCGCGCCGCGAACCTTGCGGACATCGGCCTGGCGCAGCTCGATGCGGCGCCGCGCCCCTGGCGTCAGCTCTGGCAGGTGATGATCGCGACACCAGCCGAGCGGCTCCGGATCGAGATCGACGGCGAGGGCGCCATTGGTGCGACGACGGCGCACCCATTCACAACTGGTGTTGGCGGTGCCGCAGAAATCCTCGCGCAACAGCCGCGCATTGCGGCCGCGCAGGCCGCGATAGGTTGCATCGACGAAATCGATCTCGGCCTCGACGCATTGCACCGAGCGTTCGTACAGCACGTACTTGTCCGCGGCATCTGCCTGCCGCGGCGAGCGATTGCGAGGTTTGATAATGCCCCCTTGCCGGTAACATTTGGCGGGTATACTGGGTCGGCGCCTGCATGGCGCCGGTCGTTACGGCGCGGCATCTTAGCATCACCGGCCGCCGCGCGTGGCGACGACGCAAACCACGACCTATGGACCAGAGAACACACGACCTTGCCGATCCGCGGCTGTACATCAACCGCGAACTGTCGCTGCTCGAGTTCGAACGTCGCGTGCTGGAGCAGACCAAGGATCGGCGCCATCCGCTGCTCGAGCGCCTGCGTTTCCTCTGCATCACTGCCAACAATCTCGACGAGTTCTTCGAGATCCGTGTCGCCGGGCTGAAGGAGCAACAGACCTTCGAGGGTGCGCGCGCCGGGCCGGATCGGCTGACGCCCGGGGAACAACTGCGGCGCATCGCGGAAACGGTGCGTGGCCTCGTCGCCGAGCAGTACCGCGTGCTCAACGAAATGCTGCTGCCGGAGCTCGAGCAGGAAGGGATTGGTTTCATCCGCCGCGAAGACTGGACCGTGCGGCAGCAAACCTGGATCCGCCGCTATTTCAATCGCGAGCTGGTGCCGGTATTGACACCGATCGGTCTCGACCCGTCGCATCCGTTCCCGCGCATCCTGAACAAGAGTCTGAACTTCCTGGTATCGCTGCAAGGCACGGATGCGTTCGGCCGCGACAGCACCATCGCCATCGTCCAGGCGCCCCGCGCGCTGCCGCGCATCATCGCCATTCCCGAGAGCGGCGGCACCGGCGGCCACGATTTCGCGTTCCTGTCATCGATCATCCACGCCCATGTCGGCGATCTGTTTCCGGGTCTCGCCGTCACCGGCTGCTATCAGTTCCGCGTCACGCGCAACAGTGACCTGTTCGTCGACGATGAAGAGGTCGAGAACCTGCTGCGGGCGATGAAGGGCGAATTGCTGTCGCGTCGCTACGGTGACGCGGTGCGGCTGGAGATTGCCGCCGAATGCCCGCCGGACCTGGTCGATTTCCTGATGCGGGAGTTCCGCCTCGCGCCCGATGATGTCTATCGCTGCACCGGCCCGGTCAACATCACGCGGCTGATGCAGGTGCCGGACCTGGTCGATCGGTCGGACTTGAAATATCCGCCGTTCACGCCGGGCTGGCCCCGGCGCCTGCAGCAGAACGAGAACATGTTCGACGTGATCCGGCGGGGCGATCTGCTGTTGCATCATCCCTATCAGTCGTTTCTGCCGGTGATCGAGTTCCTGCGCCAGGCGGCACAGGATCCGAATGTACTCGTGATCAAGCAGACGCTGTACCGCGCCGGTTCCGATTCGCCGATCGTGGCGCATCTGGTCGAAGCGGCGCGCGCCGGCAAGGAGGTGAGCGTGGTGGTCGAGCTGAAGGCGCGTTTCGATGAAGCGGCCAACATCGAGTTGGCGACGCGGTTGCAGGAGGCCGGTGCGCATGTCGTCTATGGCGTGTTCGGCCACAAGACCCACTCGAAGATGATGCTGGTGGTGCGCCGCGAAGGGCGGATGCTGCGGCGCTATGTGCATCTCGGTACCGGCAACTATCACCCGCGCACCGCCAAGGCCTACACCGACTACGGGCTGTTCACCTCGGACAATGCCATCGGCGTCGATGTGCAGACGATCTTCCAGCAGCTCACCGCGCCGCGCCGGCCGACCAAGCTGAAGAAGCTGCTGCATTCGCCGTTCACGCTGCACCGGCGCATGCTGGAACTGGTCAATCGCGAGGCGGCGAACGCGGGATCCGGCAGGACCGCGCGCATCATCTTGAAGATGAATGCGCTGACCGAAGTCGAAGTGATCAAGGCCCTGTACCGGGCCTCGGGCAACGGTGTCAAGATTGATTTGATCATCCGCGGCATCTGCGCGCTCCGGCCCGGCATCGAGGGTCTGTCGGAAAACATCCGCGTGCGCTCGATCATCGATCGCTTCCTCGAACACACCCGCGTGTTCTATTTCCACAACCGAGGCGATCCCGAGGTGTATCTGTCGAGCGCCGACTGGATGGATCGGAACTTCTTCAATCGAATCGAGACCTGCTTTCCGATCGAGGACCGGCGCCTGCGCGATCGCGTCATCAAGGAATGCCTGCACAACTATCTGTCGGACAACACCGCCGCCTGGGTGCTGCGCACCGACGGCGGCTACCAGGCGGTGACGCCCGGGATCGGCAAGCCGCGCAACGCGCAGCAGCGGTTGTTGCAGCAATTGAGCGAATAGTGGATGGCGCACCAGGGAAGGCGCGCTCGCGCATCGAGCACGCAAGTGCTTGCTGCGTCGGGGCCGGTCCGGGCGGGTACCGGATCGGGCGACTCTGCACAAGTCCAGCAGGGACTTGTTCAGAGATTATTAAGATCAATCGACCGTTGGTGTTCGATGCGCCGGCGCGCGGCGTCCTCGGTGGCGCCGGCGCCGAGCAGGACGCGGCTGGCAAGTTGCAGACTCGCCTCGATCGTTTCCGGAACCGCCAAAGCCGCACCGGCGCGGTGCAGCGCAACGGCATGGGCGCCATCGCGGGCGCGCGCGTAAATCGGCACCTCGGGCGCGATGCGCCGGATCTCGTGAATGATCTGCTCGGCGGCGCTGGCGGTGTCCAGCGTGATCACGATCGCCTGGGCGCTGGCGCAGCGCGCGCGGCGCAGCAGATCGAAACGCGTGGCATCGCCGAAATAGACCGGTAGCTTGTCCTGTGTGCCGTGGGTGACCGTCGCGGCATCGTGATCGAGCGCGAGGTACGGGATCTGTTCCGCTTCCAGCACCGCGGCGACGGTGCGGCCGACCCGGCCGAAGCCGGCGATGATGACGTGGCCTTCGAGTTCCTCGTCCGGCAGCTGGTGCGCGTGCTGTTGCGCCTCGCGGTGTTCCAGCCCGGCCGCGAGCCGATGGCCAAGGCTTGCGACCAAGGGCGTCGCCACCATCGTCAGGCTGGTCACGATCAGCATGAACTGGCCGACCGGTTGCGGCAGCAGGCCGAATTCCATCGCCAGGCCGACGACGATGAAGCCGAACTCGCCGCCCTGGCCGAGCAGCAGGCCGGTTTCGATCGCGGCGTGCCGCGGCAGACCGAAGGCGCGACCCAACAGCGCCGTGATCACCGCCTTGATGACGAACAGACCGGCCACCGAGGCCAGCAGCCAGGCGGGCTCGAGCAGGATGACGCGGTAATCGATGCCCATGCCGACCGAGAGAAAGAACAGACCGAGCAGCAGTCCCTTGAACGGCTCGATGTCGATCTGGATTTCGTGGCGGTACTCCGTTTCGGCGAGCAGCAAGCCGGCGAGGAAAGCCCCAAGCGCCATCGACAGGCCGGCGGCACCGGTCGCCACCGCGGTGCCGAGTACCGCCAGCAGCACGCAGGCGGTGAACATCTCGGGGCTGCGGGTCTGCGCCACGGCGCGCAGCACCGGGCGCAACAGCCACTTGCCGGCGGCGTAAATCAGCGCTATCGCGAGCACTGCGCGCAGCAGCGCCAGTAGCAAATCGGCGCCGATGCTGGCGGCGCCGTGGCTGCCGTAGACGTCGAGCAGCAACAGGATCGGCACCACCGCGAGATCCTGCGCCAGCAGGATCGAAAAACTGGCGCGGCCGAGCGGCGTGCCGAGGCGGCGCTGGCGCAGCAGCAGATCCATCACGATCGCGGTTGACGACAGCGCCAGGCAGGCACCAAGCACCACCGCCGCCGGCACGGCGTTGCCGAAGGCCCAGGCGATCGCGGCGATCACCGCGCCGGTCAGCACGATCTGCAAGGTGCCCAGACCGAACACCAGCCGGCGCAGCGCGAGCAACCGATCCAGCGAGAGTTCGAGGCCGATCATGAACAGCAGGAACACGACCCCGAGCTCCGCCAGCCGGCGCACGCCGTCCAGGTCCGCGATCACGACAAAGCCCAGCCACGGCCAGGCAGCGCGCAACAGATCGAGGCCGTATGGCCCGATGAGGGCGCCGATGGCCAGATAGCCAAGCACGGGACTGACGCGCAGCCGATGCAGCGCCGGCACGATGAGACCCGCCGCGATCAGGAAGACGACCGCTTCACGCAGGTGGGGGATCGCGTGCGACTCGGCGACGGGCAAAACTACTGGAACCGTTGGCGCAGCGCGAGCAGCTGCTTGGCGCGATCCACGGCGGTACGGGCGGTCGGTGCGTCACGGCGATCGATCGCGGCCTCGGCGCTGGCCTTCAGCCGATCGACGGTGCGATCGACCAGCGCCAATGCCGCCTCGCGAACATGGCCGTCGGCCTGCGTGAACCGCTGTTGCGCGGCCTCGAATTCGCCGCGTTCGAGCGATTGCGCGCCTTCCCGTTCCGCGACCGCGACCGTGGCGGCGGCGTCGAGCGTGCCGAGGGCTTCGCTGGCGAGGGTTGCCTCGACGCCGAAGCGAAGGCGCAGGAACGATTCGCGCGCATCGAGCGCCGCGCCGAGCTGCCGGCGCGCCTGATCCATGCGGCCGATCGCACCCTTCGCCGCGCCGAGCACGCCGGCGGCGCCGGCATAGTCGAGGGACTGCATCGTCGCGCGCGCATCGGCGAGGCGGTCCGTCACGTGCGCCAGTTCTTCGCTGCGCCAGACCCACAGCTGCAGCAGGCGAATCTCGTCCTCGAGCCGCTGCATGCGTCCCTGCAAGCGTTGCTGTTCGGCTTCGAGCGTCGCCCGCTCGGCGCTGCCGGTGGTGGCCGCCGTGAGTTGCTGCGCGACGCGCGCGAGCTCGGCGCGGGCGCCATCGAGCTCGTGCTGCAAGGACGGCACGCTGGCATGGCTGGCTTCGAGCAGATTGGCGACTTCGACCTCCAGGCCGATGGCTCGTTGCCGCGGGTCGGTGCTGCCGCCGCTGTCCGCCGCGCCGCCGGCAAGCATGCTCGCGAGCGGATTGCCATGCGCCCGCACCCACCAGTAGCCGCCTCCGGCGCTGCCAGCCAACAGCGTGACGACGACGAGCCACGGCCACCGGCGCCGTCCGGCCGCCATTCGCTCCGGCGCCGCCGCAATCCGCTCGCGCGGTTCGTGCCGCAGTGGGACGTCGTGCACTTCGGTCCGGGCGTGTCTGGTCGCCAGCATGGTGGCGTCGCCGGCGGGCACGGCGACGGTGCCTGCGACGGCGACGGTTTCCTCGAGTTGCGGCGACGCCGCGACGGGGCTGGTCAGACGCGTGCGCCACGAGCCGATGTCCGCGGGCCGATCCTTTTCCCGGACCGCGAGCGCGACATCAATCGCTTCCAGAAACGGCCGCGAGTAGCCGGAAATGCGCTGCTGCGACAGCGGCGACAGCGTGTCCTCGAGGATGCGATCGGCGGCGTCCGGCGGCGGGTTGCCGGAAATGCAGCAGTACGCGACCGCGCCGAGCGCATAGATGTCGGTCCAGGGACCCTGCCGCCCCTTGCTGGAATACTGCTCGATCGGTGCATAGCCCGGTGTCACGATCGCGGTCACCGAGCGGCTCTTGGCGCCGACCGCCTGGCGCGCGGCGCTGAAGTCGAGCAGTACCGGCGTGCCATTCTTGCGGATGATGATGTTGCCGGGCTTGATGTCGCGGTGCAGGAAGTTGTTGCCGTGCACCTCGACCAGGCCGTCGAGGATCGGCAACAGGATCGCCTTGACCGCCGCTTCGGTCATCGGCCCGTTGCGCTTGATGTGCGCCGCCAGCGTCTCGCCTTCGGCGAACTCCATCACGATGTAACCGGTCCCGTGCGCCTGAAAGTAGCGATGCACCTGAATGATGTTCGGGTGCTTGAAGCGCGCCAGCGTGCGGGCCTCGTCGAGAAAGCGCTCCAGGCCCCAGGCATAACTCGGCTGGTCGGCTTCGGATTTCGGCACGACCGTGGTGCCGTCCTGGCGCACCGCGAGATCGATCGGCAGGTATTCCTTGATCGCGACCGGCTTGCTCAGGTTGGTGTCGTAGGCGAGGTAGGTGATGCCGAAGCCGCCCGAGCCGAGCAGCCGCAGCAGTTGGTACTCATGCAGTTCGAAGCCGGACGGCAGCGCGAGCAGGTGGTCAGCCATCAGTCCTCCGGAGCGAACAGCAGGATGGTCGTGTTGTCCTGGTTCGGTGCGGCACATTGCTCGATCGCCTGGAGCAGCGCCGGTACCGCCAGTTCGGCAGTAACCGCTGCCGGGCCATCGAGGATCGCCGCGATGCGATCCTCGCCGAGCGAGAGCAGACCGTCGCTGGCGAGCAGCAGCCGATCGCCGGCGCGCAGCGGCACCGCGGAGGCGTCGATCAGCTTGATCGGGCCGCCGGTCAGCGCCGAGCGCAGGATGTGCCGCTTGGGGTCGGTGCGGGCGTCCGCCGCGCTCATCGCGCCCTCGGCCACCAGCGCCGCGAATACCGGAACCATCGAGTGATCGGCATTCAGCCGTTGCAGCCAGCCATCCCGGACCAGCCAGAGCGGCGAATCGCCGACACTGATCCAGTGGGCGCCGTTGGTGCCGATTGCCACGGTGACGAAGGTGGCGCCGCTGCCGGCGAGGCGCTCGTCGCGCGCGATCGCGCCGGCAATCGCGGCGTTGGCGGCAGCGAGCACCTGGTGCAGCCGCTCCAGCGTGGTTCCGGTGCTGTTGCGCCACGCGTCGACCGCGGCCTGGACGGCGACGTTGCTGGCGGTGGTGCCGCCGGCATGGCCGCCCATGCCGTCGGCAAGCACCAGCAGCGGCATGCCGGCCGCGGCATCGTCCGCTGCGAGCAGCCCGTAGATGTCCTCCTGGTCATCCCGCGCGCCGCGGCTTTGTCCTGCCGCGACCCGGCCGGCACGGGACGGTCGGGTTGTGACGGTATCGACCTGATGCGCGGCGAGCGGCTCGGCGGCGACCGGCATCAGTGCAGCTCCGCGCGTGCGGTGCAGCGCGTGTTGTCGACGTCGCGCAGCCGTTTCACCTTTTCCGGAGTTTCGCTCTTGCGGATGATGCACGCCGCGCCGACGATGCAGAACGGGGTCTCGGTCGCGAACAGCGGTTGCTGCATCGAGAACGTCTTGTTCGGATTGCGGGTCGCCCCCGGATACGTCGCGGCACAGGCCTGATCGGCCATCCGGCGCTGCTCCTCGATTGCTTCCGGGCAGGCGCTTTCGGTGCGGTGCTCGGCGGTGCCGGCGTTCTCGGTCGTCACCTTGTCCGGTGGCTGGTAGAGGTATTCCTCCTGAATCGTTGCTGGGCACAACGCCAGCTCGAGCCGGGTCTGCTCGGCGACTGGTGTCAGCGTTGCCGTGAAGGGTTTGAGCTTGTCGCCACCGGCCTGAAGCTGCAGCGCCTGATTCGCGGTGAACGGCAGCGGCTGCCCGTGCTGTACCGTGACGCCATTGATCTGCACCACGGCGTCCGTGGGCGAAATCGCGACGGCAAGAATCGTCGCCGGCACCGCGAGTTCCCGCTCCAGCTGAATCAGGCGCGCCTCGATCCGATCCAGGTCCGGATCGGCCGCCACGGTCAACACGAACGCGAGCATCGAAGCCGCACCGATGACGCGGGCCGCCTTGCTGGGGTGAAACTGCGGCCGTCTGCGGATCATGTCTTGGAGTCCATGCCGTAAAGGGGATCACGCCGCGCCGCGCGCGTGCGGGCCGGGGCAAGAGTACACCCGATGATCGAATGCGAACAATTCGTCGGCAAGCCGACCGGGTCGGGCGCCGGCCGCTGCGTTCGCCGCGGCCTGCAGGTCATGCACCCCGCGCGGCGACAGGGATACACTGTGGTCCGGCGAAACAGGAGGACTGCACATGGCTCGAGTTGGGCAACTGGATCCGACGCTGCTGGGCATGACGATGCCGGTCGATGCACCGGCGTTCGTCGACAAGCCGCCGTTCTGGCGCGGGGTCAAGTCGTACACGTTCAATTACGAAACCGATCCGGACGCCGCGGCCGCACTGGTGCCGCAGGGCTTGGCGCTGCCGGAGCCGGTCACGGCGACGCTGATATTCAATGACTTCGAATGGTCGACCGGCGGGCCTTATTTCGAACTGTTGCAGGGCATCAATGTCACGTTCGAGGGCGAGGCGTGCCTGTATTTTCCGCAGCTCGCGGTGACCGAAGCGGTACCGTTGCTGGCCGGGCGCGAGATCTACGGCTTTCCGAAGAAGATCGGCCACATTGAGTTCGTGCGCCAGGACGACGTCCTGGCGATGTACTACGAGCGGCCGAAGGGGCTGCGCATCGCGACCGGCGTCATGCGCTTGCTGCGGCCGGCCGAACCACAGCCGCAAACGCTGTCGATCAAGGGCGTGAATCTGCGCGTCATCACCAGCCCCGAACCGCAGCGCAAGCACTCACTTTGCGAACTGACGCTGGCCGAACTCGCGCTCAGCAACGTCGAAATCTGGATTGGTGAAGGCAATTGCAGCTACGCCGGGTGGTCGACCCTCGACCCCTGGCATCGGCTGCCGGTCGTGCGGCAGCTCGATTGCTCGCTGGTGAAATGTGACTCGACGCTGCGCACGGCCCGGATTCTGAAGCGCTGGTGACCCGCCGGCAGCTGCCGACCCGCGCCTGACCCTTCTGGTCGGTGGCGCCTCTGCGATCGCTTCTCTATAATCCGCGCATTCCATTGAACTTACAGGAAAAACACGCTCATGGCCGTTGAAAGAACCTTGTCAATCATCAAACCCAGCTCGGTTGCCGCCAATCACATCGGCGGCATCCTGCAACGCTTCGAGGCCGGTGGTCTGCGCATCGTCGCGGCGCGGATGCTGCAGCTGTCGCGCGAGCGCGCCGAAGCGTTCTACGCGGTCCATCGCGCCCGGCCGTTCTTTGGCGAGCTGGTCGAGTTCATGAGCAACGGGCCGATCATGGTGCAGGTGCTCGAAGGCGACAACGCGATCGCGCGCAACCGCGAGATCATGGGTGCCACCGATCCCGCCAAGGCGGCGCCGGGGACGATCCGCGCCGACTTCGCGCACAGCATCACCGAGAATGCGGTGCATGGCTCCGACGCGCCGGAAACCGCGCGCCAGGAGATTGCGTTTTTCTTCCGCGACGACGAGATCTGCCCGCGCGGCTGAACCGCAGACCGATGTCCGCCAGCGCCCCCGTCAATCTGCTCGACTTCGATCACGCCGGACTCGTCCGCTACTTCGAAGCACTGGGCGAACGCTCCTATCGCGCGACCCAGGTGCAGAAATGGGTGCATCAACTCGGTGTCACCGACTTCACGCAGATGACCGACCTGAGCAAGGCGCTGCGCGCCCATTTGCAGGAACACGCGACCATCCGGCTGCCGGAGTTAGTGACGCGCCAGCAATCGGCGGACGGTACCGAGAAGTGGCTGCTGCGGGTCGACGCCGGCAACGCGGTCGAGACCGTGTTCATTCCGGAAGAGGGGCGCGGCACGCTGTGCATCTCGTCGCAGGCCGGTTGCGCGATGAACTGCCGCTTCTGTTCCACTGCGCAACAGGGCTATAGCCGCGATTTGACGCCGGGCGAGATTCTCGGTCAGGTCTGGCTGGCGGCGCGCGACCTCGGTTCGCTCAAGTCGGGTTCGCGGCGGATCACCAACGTCGTGCTGATGGGCATGGGCGAACCGCTGCAGAATCTGGACAACGTCGCCGTGGCACTGCGCGTGCTGTGCGATGACAACGGCTGGGGCTTCGCGCGTCGGCGCGTCACGCTCAGCACCTCCGGCATCGTGCCGGAGATCGACCGCCTGGCGACGCTGTGTCCGGTCAGTCTCGCGGTGTCACTGCATGCCCCCGACGACGCACTGCGCGAGCGGCTGATGCCGGTCAATCGCAAGTATCCGATCGCCTCCTTGCTTGATGCCTGCTGGCGTTATGTCATGGCGGCGGACATCGACCACATCACGTTCGAGTACACGATGCTCGATGGCGTCAACGACGCGCCGGCGCAGGCGCAGCAACTGGCGCGACTGCTGCGTGGCAAACCGGCCAAGGTCAATCTGATCCCGTTCAATCCGTTTCCCGGCACCGCCTACCGGCGTTCGCCGGCGCCGGTGATCGATCAGTTCCGCGAGATCCTGCAACAGGCGCGGATCCTGACGATGACGCGCAAGACCCGCGGTGAGGATATCGACGCCGCCTGCGGCCAGTTGGTCGGCCGGGTCACGCGACGCGGCGTGCGCCGCCCCGACGGCGAGGCGTTGCGCGCATGACGGCCTGGCGCCGCGATGCGGCCGGCTTGGCGCTGTTACTGCTGTTGGCCGGCTGCGGCGGTACGCCACAGCGCAGCACCAGGATGCAGAGCGACGACGCCCGGCTTGCCGAGATCAAGACCAATCTGGGCGTCGAGTATCTGCGTGAGGGTCGCGAGGACATCGCGCTCGCTCGACTGCAGGAGGCGGCCGAGCTGGCACCGAACTATGCGCCGGTGCATACCGCGCTCGGCATGCTGTACGCACAGGTGCGGGAGTTCGACGATGCCGAGCGCCACTATCGCCGTTCGTTGCAACTCGCGCCGAACGATTCCGCGACGCTCAACAACTTCGGTCTGTTTCTCTGCCAGCGCACGCGGGTCGATGAGGCGCTGGTCCTGTTTGACCGTGCTGCGGCAAATCCGGTCTATCAGACCCCGGAGATTGCACACAGCAACGCCGGCACCTGCCTGCTGCAGAGTGGCGATCGCACCAAGGCGGAGGCGCGTTTCCGTCAGGCGCTGCAGATCGATGCGACGCTGCCGCCGGCGCTGCTGCAGATGGCGCGCCTCAGCTTCGAGCTGGATCGGCCGTTGCCGGCGCGCGGCTATCTGCAACGCTTCGAGGCCGAAGCGGCACATACGCCGGCCTCGCTGTGGCTGGGCATCCGGATAGAACGCGCGCTCGGCGATCGGGACGCACTCGGCCGTTACGAGCAGCGGTTGCAGCGGGATTTCCCGGACTCGCAGGAAACTCGCCTGCTGCTCGAATCGCGCACGGAGGCGCGATGACCGCGGCCAGCGAGCCTGCCGGCGGCACCGCCGCGTCGACGCTCGGCGCGCGCCTGCGAGCCGTGCGCGAGGCGGCACGGCTCGAACCACAGGGGCTCGCGCACCTGATCAATCTCGATGTGAAGATAATCGACGCGCTGGAGCGCGGTGACTACGCTGCGCTGCCACCGCCGCTGTACGTCAAGGGTTACCTGCGCTCGATCGCGAAACAGCTCGGCGTCGATGCCGCGGCGCTGCTGGCGGCCTACGAGCAGGAACGCGCCCACATTGAGGATCCGAAGCTGGTCGGTTTCGCCAGTCGCCCGGCGATCCAGTTGACCAGCAGCAGTCTGCGGGTGCGTTTCATCACCACGGGGTTGGTGCTCACGCTGCTGGCGCTGGTCGCTATCTGGTGGCGGAATTACTACGTGCCAGCGGAGGTCCGGACGCCGCCACCGTCTGCTGCGGATGCATTCGATCTGCCCGCGCCGAACGAACCGTTGAGCGTCGGCGCGATGCCCGAGCAGGGCATCACGCCGGAAGGAGTGCCGCCAGGTGGTCCAGATCAAGTGCAAGCCGAGGTCGCGGCACCGGACATGGGCACGGCCGGAGTCATGACGCCCGCCGAGCCGCCGCCGGCACCGCCGCCGGCGAACAGCGTGGGCGCAGCGCCTGCAACGACCGAACCGGTTTCGCCCGTGCCGCCGGCCGCGTCCGCCCAGCCCGGCAACGTCACCCTGGAACTGTCGCAGGACGTCTGGATCAGCATCTCGGATGCGCGTGGCGAACGTCTGTACTACGACACGGCCCGGGCTGGCCAGACCGTCGCGGTAGCGGGACAGCCACCCTATCAACTGGTGATCGGCAATACCGGCGGTGTGCGTCTGTCGTTCGGTGGCAAGCACATCGATTTGACCGCCTACGAACGCCTGGGCGTCGCCCGCCTCACCCTCGGCGCACCACCGGTGGAGTCCGTCGAATGAGCGCGCCGCTACAGGCAGTCCGCGGCATCAGCGACATCCTGCCGGCCGACAGCGGTCGCTGGCATTGGCTCGAACAGACCATCCGCGAGGTCATCGCCGGCTGCGGTTACCACGAAATCCGGTTGCCGCTGCTGGAGCGGACCGAGCTGTTCCAGCGCTCGATCGGTGACCTGACCGATATCGTGCAGAAGGAGATGTACACCTTCACCGATCGCAATGGCGATGAACTCAGCCTGCGGCCGGAAGGCACCGCAAGCTGCGTCCGCGCCGCATTGCAGCACGGCCTGCTGCAACAGCCGCAACGGCTCTGGTATCAGGGACCGATGTTTCGCCACGAGCGGCCGCAGAAGGGGCGCTATCGCCAGTTTCATCAGATCGGCGTCGAGGCGTTCGGCTTTCCGGGCCCGGATATCGATGCCGAGCTGATCACGCTGAGCGCGCGGCTCTGGCGCGCGCTCGGCATCGATGCGGTTCGCCTCGAAATCAATTCGCTCGGCACGCCGGACGAGCGGCAGCAGTATCGCCGCGAGTTGCAGGACTATTTCCGGCGCCATGAAGCCGAGCTCGACGACGACAGTCGGAGTCGGCTCGAGCGCAATCCGCTGCGGATTCTCGACAGCAAGAATCCGGCGCTGCAGCAACTGGTCGCCGCCGCGCCGTTGTTCGAACAGCACCTCGGTGCCGAATCGCGAGCGCATGACGCCCACCTGCGACGCCTGCTCGACGCCGCCGGAGTCGTGTATCACCACAACCCACGCCTGGTGCGGGGGCTCGACTACTACACCCATACCGTCTACGAATGGGTCACCGATCAGCTCGGCGCCCAGGGCACGATCTGCGCCGGCGGTCGCTACGACGGCCTGGTCGCGCAGTTCGGCGGCAAACCGACACCGGCGGTCGGCTTCGCGCTCGGCCTCGAACGGGTGCTGGAACTTGCCACCGGCGCGCCCGCGCCCGGGGAAGCCGCCGCCGATTGCTACCTGATGCCGCTCGACGCCACCGCGGAACTGGTGGCGTTGCGGTTGGCCGGGCAACTGCGTGACGCGCTGCCGCGGCGGCGCATCGTGCTGCATTGCGGTGGTGGCAGCCTGCGGGCACAAATGAAGCGCGCCGATCGTTCCGGCGCCGCGCTCGGTCTCATCCTTGGCGCCGACGAATGCGCGCGCGGCGAGGTCAGCCTCAAGTATCTGCGCGCCGATCGACCGCAGGAGGCGCTGTCGCTCGATGCGGTGGTCGCCCGACTGCAGGCCGAATTCGCTCGGGTATAATCGCCAACCTTTCGCCGCGCGGCAGATACCGCCGGCAGCTTCAGGAGCGCGTCGGTGAGTCATTACGAAACGGAACAGGAACAACTCGAGAAGGTCAAGCGCTGGTGGGCCGACAACGGCACGGCGCTGATGCTTGGTCTCGCACTGGGACTGGGCGGGTTGTCCGGCTGGCGTTACTACGAAGCCCGGAAGGTTGCGGCCGCGGAGCAGGCCGGGCTCAGTTTCGATCTGCTGAATCAGGCGCTGCAGCAGGACAAGATCGACGAAGCGAAGCAGATCGGCGAGCAGATCCTGGCGAATCATGGCGAGTCGAGCTATGCGACGCTGGCGGCGCTGCTGTTGGCCAAGGCTGCGGTGCTGCAGAAGAACCACGATGAGGCACGGCAACGGCTGCACTGGGTGGCGGCGCATGCCAATGCCACCGAGCTGAAGCAGATCGCGGTCGCCCGGATTGCCGAGACGCTGCTGGCCGAGGGACGCGCCGAGGAGGCCTGGGCCGAGCTCGAGCGCGGCGGCCTGACGATCGTGGATGCATTCCTCGAGATCCGCGGCGATGTGCTCGCCGCCCAGGGCAAGGTGGACGAGGCACGGCTGGCGTATCTGGGTGCGCTGGCGAAAGGTGCGGCCGACGGCGGCAACCAGAACGTGCTGCAGTTGAAGCTGGACAGTCTGCCCGCGCCGCTCGCCGCGACCGCCACCACGCCGTGACCGCGCGATGAAGTCCTGCTCCATGCTGTCGCGTCCGCTGCTGCTGCTCCTTTGCCTTGGTATCGCCGGTTGCGAAACGATGGGCAAATGGTTCGGCGACAAGAGCACCGCGATCCCGCCGGCCGAACTGGTCGATTTCGAGCCCGAGCTGAAGCCGCGGACCTACTGGTCCGGCTCGATCGGATCCGGTGCCGACAAGAATTTCGTCCGGCTGATCCCGGCCGCGGTCGACGGCATCGTCTATGCCGCGAGCCGCGACGCCGAGGTGGCGGCGTTCGATCTGAGCAGCGGCAAGCGCCACTGGAACCGCGGCGTCAAACAGGCCGAGATTACCGGGGCGATTGCTGCCGGCGCCGGCAGCATCGTCGTCGGCACCGCCGGCGGCGAAGTCATCGCGCTCGACCGCGACGACGGCACCGAGCGCTGGCGGGTTCCGGTCGGCAGCGAAGTGCTGGCGCCGGCCGTGATCGGCGAACGCATCGCCGTGGTGCGCAGCGGTGACGGCCATGTGTTCGGCCTCGATCTGGCCTCCGGCAGCCGCCTGTGGAGCTACGATCGCCCGGTTCCTGCGCTGTCGCTGCACGGCACCAGCGCACCGGTGCTCGCGTCCGGCCGCGTCATCGTCGGCTTCGACGGCGGTCACCTGGTCGCGCTCGATGCCGGTAACGGCAAGCTGCTGTGGGAGGCCCGCATCGCGATTCCGAAAGGCCGCACCGATCTCGATCGGATGATCGACATCGACGCGGCGCCGGTCGTCTCCGGCGATACGATCTATGTTGCGAGTTATCAGGGCCAGGTCGCCGCGGTCGCACTCGACAGTGGCGAGATTCTCTGGACCCGCGAGATTTCCACCAGCGTCGGCGTCGCGATCGACGAACGCCGCGTCTACGTCACCGAACAGACCGGTCATGTCTGGGCGCTCGATCGCGAGACCGGCGCCTCGCTGTGGAAGCAGGATGCGCTGACCGCGCGCCAGGTCAGCCAGCCAGCGGTGCTCGGCGGCTACGTCGTGGTCGCCGATCTCGAAGGCTTTCTGCATTGGCTCGCGGCCGACGACGGCCGGTTTGTGGCCCGCAGCCGGGTCGGCGACGACCGCATCATCGCGCCGCCGCAGGTGTTCGGCGAGCGGGTGGTGGTGTACGGCAGTACCGGCCGGATCGCCGCGCTCGGTCTGCCGTAGCGGACCGCGGCTCGCGACATGCAGTATATCGTCGCGATCGTTGGTCGGCCCAACGTCGGCAAATCGACGCTGTTCAATCGGCTGACCCGCAGCCGCGACGCCCTGGTCGCGGATAGTCCCGGGCTGACCCGGGATCGCAAGTTCGGCATCGGCCGGGTCGGCGCCTCGGGCTATACCGTAATCGATACCGGTGGCGTGTTCGAGGATGAATCGCCGCTCGCCGGCGACATCCACCGCCAGGCCATGCGTGCGGTCGCCGAAGCCGACTGCGTGCTGTTCGTGGTCGATGCCGGCACCGAACCGACCGGTGCCGATCTGCGACTCGCCGAGGCGCTGCGTCCGTGGCGCGAACGAACCCTGCTGATCGTCAACAAGGTCGATGATCGCGATCCCGATCTGGCCTGCGCGTCCTTCCATGCGCTGGGTTTCGGCGCGCCGATCCCGATCTCCGCGCGCCATGGCGGCGGCATCACGGCGCTCGGTGAACTGCTGGCGGAGCGGATGCCCGGGGAACTCGAGGCTGACGACGATGCCGAGACCGACGCGGTCAAGGTCGCGATCGTCGGCCGGCCGAACGTCGGCAAATCGACGCTGGTGAATCGCATGCTCGGCGAGGAGCGGGTCATTACCGCCGATCTGCCGGGCACGACCCGCGACAGCATCGCGATCCCGTTCAAGCGGGACGGGCGTGAGTACCTGTTGATCGATACCGCCGGCATCCGCCGCCGCGGCCGCATCCACGAGACCGCGGAGAAGTTCAGTGTGGTCGCGGCATTGCAGGCGATCGATCGCGCCAATGTCGTGATCCTGTTGCTCGATGGCCGCGAGGGGATCACCGAGCAGGACGCGGGCCTGCTTGGTCTGGTGCTCGACAGTGGCCGTGCGCTGGTCATCGCGGTGAACAAGTGGGATGGTCTGAGCCCGGCGGAGAAGAATCAGATCAAAAGTGAGCTGGAGCGCCGCCTGCACTTCATCGATTTTGCCGAGACCCGCTACATCTCGGCACTGCACGGATCGGGGGTCGGCAACCTGTTCGCCGCCGTCGATGCCGCCGATCGATCGGCGCGCATCGCGGTGCCGACCTCGCGCGTGTCGGAGCTCCTGGCGCGGGCGATCGCGGAGCACCAGCCGCCGCTGGTGCAGGGTCGCCGCATCAAGCTGCGCTATGCGCACCTCGGCGGTCGCAATCCGCCGACGATTGTCATCCACGGCAACCAGACCGAGTCGGTGCCCGCCGCCTACCGGCGCTATCTCGAAGGCTACTTCCGACGCGCGTTGCGGCTGGTCGGCACACCGGTCCGGATCGAGTTTCGTCAGGGCGAGAATCCCTACGCCGGCCGCCGCAATGAACTGACGCCGCGGCAGATCAACAGGCGCCGGCGGCTGATGCGGCACGTGAAACGGAACGACCGCTAGCCCGCACCTGTCAGCACACGGATGCCCCGGCGGCTTCGTGTCATCAAATCGTCACATGCCTTTGCTTGGCGCCCGGCGCGACCATCCGGCCGTCACGGGAGGGCATCGTGTCGATTCGCCGACTCAGACCTCGAGCCAGCACGCTGGCGGCCGGCGAATAAAATTCTCCCGGACGTGTTCAAACAGCCGCCGTTGGCCGCCGAATGGGACGAGATCGATCGCCTGCGAGAGGCTGACCCAGCGCCAGTCGTCGTGTTCCGTATTCAGCGTGATGGCTGCCTGTGGATCGACGAAGGCGACGAAGGCCGGCACGATGCAGATGCTGGCGCGTTGCGCTTCATAGAATTGTTCGCAGAAATCCGCACTGTAGAGTCGGCGCGGCACCAGCCCGGTTTCCTCGATCAGCTCGCGCCGAATTGCCTGCGGCGCAGTCTCTCCGGTTTCGACACTGCCCGCGACATAACTCCACTCGCCGTACATCGCCGCCTTGGCGCGCTGCAGCAACAGCGTCCGCGGTTGTCTGCGGCCATCCTGCAGCACGACCGCCGAGACCAGCCACGAACGGATGGGAATCACCTCGAGCCGAAGCTGCCTTCGTTGCGGAATTGCCAGGTGCGGGTGATGTGCAGCACATCGACCTCGCGGGCGATGTCGGGCGGCAGCGGTGCATACGGCCCGGCCAGTTCGACGATGCGGATGGCCGCCTGGTCCAGAAAGTCGTGACCCGACGGGCGGCGAATCGAGATTTCGCGGATGCTGCCATCCTGATTCAACGCGACGTCGAGCACCAGACTGCCGGAGATGCCGCGGCGACGAGCCTCGTCGGGGTAGTTCAGATTGCCGATGCGTTCGACCTTGGCGCGCCACGCATCCATGTAGGCGGCGTAGCGATATTCCTGCGTGCTCGCGGAAATGTACCTGTGCCGCGGCCGCTCGGCACGCGCTTGCAGCTTTTGCTGCAACTCGGCATTCAGGCTGGCGAGCGCGAAGGAACTGGTCAGCAGCTGTGCCGCGCTCGGCAACGGTCGCTCCGCAACCTCCGGTTGCGGCTGCTGCGGCCGCGCGTCCTGCACCGGATTCTCGGATCCGGGGCGTGTATCGCTCTGGGGCCGCAGCCACTCGGGATCGGCACGCTCACTCGCGAGCACGGGATCCTCGTGCGCCTTGTCGTCCGCCGCATCATGCGGCATGTCATTGCTGGCCTCGCGGTCCGGCGCATCTTCCGCCGCCCGTTGCGGAGCGCGTGCTTCGAGTTGTGGCACCGGCACTGCCGTGACGTTCGGTTCCGGATCCGGAAACGGCGCGGTCAGCGGTGCGGCCGGCCGTTCCGGAACGTCTTCGTCACCACCGCCCTCGAGACTGCGCTGCGCGAGCAACTTGGCGTCTTTCGGGGCCTGCTCGCTGAACTGATTCACGAGGATCACTTCGAGCGAGCTGAGCGACGCCAGCGGTTTCGGTTCCGACGAAAAGCCGACGCCGAGCACCAGCATCGCATGCAGCAACAGCGAAAGGCACACCGTCAGCGCAAGCCGATCGCCGGCGCCGACCTCGCGCGGCGGCGACCACTCGAACTGCTCCGGCATGCCGGCAAGCCTCATGCGCGCGCGCCAAGCCGCGACGTGATCGCGTCGAGCACCTGGTCGGCGATCGCGAGGCCGTACTGTGTCTCCAGCTCGCGCATGCAGGTCGGGCTCGTGACATTGATCTCGGTGAGGAAATCGCCGATCACGTCGAGGCCGACGAACAGCAGGCCACGCGCCTTCAGCTCCGCTCCGACCTGCATGCAGATCCAGCGATCGCGATCGGTCAGGGCTCGGCCCTCGCCATGGCCGCCGGCCGCAAGATTGCCGCGCAACTCGCCCGGTGCCGGGATCCGCGCCAAGGCGTACGGTGCCGGTTCGCCATCGATCAGCAGGATGCGCTTGTCACCATCGCGGATCTCCGGCAGATAGCGTTGCATCATCGCGTAGCGGCGTTCGTGATCGGTCAGCGTTTCGAGTATCACGCTGGTATTCGGATCGCCGTCGCGGATCCGGAAGATCGAAGCGCCACCCATGCCGTCGAGCGGCTTGATCACCGCATCGCCATGGGTTGCGACGAAGGCGCGAAAGTCGTCCTTGCGCCGCGCCACCAGCGTCGGCGCGCAGCACTGCGGGAACCAGGCGGTGAACAGCTTTTCATTGGCATCGCGCAGGCCGCGCGGATCGTTGACCACCAGGCAGCCGGCAGCCTGCGCGCGTTCCAGCAGATAGGTCGCGAAGATGTATTCGGTGTCGAACGGCGGATCCTTGCGCATCAGGATCACGTCGAGGCTGGCCAGCGGCAGTGATTCGCCGTCATCGTCGAACCGGTACCACGCCTGTGACGATTCGGTGACGGTCAACGCCCGCATCCGCGCAAAGGCATCGCCATCACGCAACTGCAGGTCGGCGAGTTCCATGTAGCGCAGCCGCCAGCCGCGCTGCTGCGCCGCGCGCAACAGGCCGAGGGTGGTGTCTTTCTTTGGATTGATCGTGCCGATCGGATCCATCACGACACCGAGTGTGATCGTCATGTCAGGCAATCGCGGCATCAATTGATCGAGCTCTCGTCACACCTTAGCATACGCCTGCCGGCGACGGCGCACGGTGTGGTGCGGCTGCGCGGGCTCGAATGTGGTCGCTGTCGCGAGGTAGGATCCGAGCGTCGCCGGCTGGTGACGAACTCCTCGCAAGCACCATCGCGAGGCACCAGCCTGGCGCCATCGACAGCACCGCGTACCGTTGTGCTGACGGTACTTCGCCAACCATTGATCTGACGAGACGATTTGCTTGAAGCCGCGCACGCTGACCATCGCGACCAGACAAAGCCGCCTGGCGTTGTGGCAGGCGGAACATGTGCGCGCACGATTGCAGTCGCTGCATCAGGATCTGCACGTCGAACTGCTGGCCATGCGCACCGAGGGCGATCGCTTTCTCGACGCGCCGCTCGCGCAGGCCGGCGGCAAGGGGTTGTTCATCAAGGAACTCGAACACGCGTTGTTGGACCGGCGCGCGGACCTCGCGGTTCACTCGATGAAGGATGTGCCGATCGAATTGCCGCAGGCGCTGGCGATTCCGGCAATCCTCGCGCGCGCGGATGCGCGTGACGTGTTCCTGTCGCAGGCGCATGCCTCGTTCGAGGCCTTGCCCGCGGCGTCTCTGGTCGGCACTTCGAGCCTGCGGCGCCGCAGCCAGTTGCAGGCGTTGCGGCGGGATGTGCGCTTCGCGAATCTGCGCGGCAACATCGATACGCGGCTCGGCAAGCTGCGCACCGGAGACTACGACGCGATCGTCCTTGCCGCCGCCGGACTCGATCGACTCGGGCTCACCGCCGCAATGCGGCAACCGTTCGCCACGGACGTCCTCGTTCCGGCCATCGCGCAGGGCGCGATTGGCATCGAGTGCCGTGCCGACGATGTCGCGGTGCACGCACTGCTGGCGCCGCTCGCCGATCCGGCAACGACGACCTGCGTGCTTGCCGAGCGGGCCGTCAACACGGCGCTGGAGGGTGGTTGCCATCTGCCGATAGCGGGGCATGCGGTGTTGCACGGTGGCGTGCTTCGGATCACCGCACTGGTGGGCGACGAATCGGGCGAGCACATTCTGCGGGACGCCATCAGCGGTGCGCCCGCTGAGGCCGAGCGACTCGGCCGGATGCTCGGTGAGCGCATGTTGCGGCAGGGCGGCGGTGCCTTGATCGCAGCGCTGCAACAGAGCAATGTTGATAAGCAGAAGTAACTGGCGGGTACAACGGACGGGCAACGCCGTCGCAACCCATGGTTGTAACCGAGATTGACCGATTGAAGCATGAGTGACAAACCATTGTCCGGCTACACCATCCTTGTCACCAGGCCGGCGCAGCAGAGCGACGTGCTGGAGGCCGCCATCAGGCGCGCCGGAGGCAAGTCACTGAACGCACCGATGGTGGGGATCCGCGCGATCGACGATGCTGCGCCGGCGCGGGCGGTGATCGATCGTCTCGCGAGCTTCGACCTCGCGGTATTCACCAGCCGCAATGCGGTCGATTTCGTGTTTGCGTTCCTGCGGGAAGCGGGCAAGGATTTGTCCGGACTGACGGTCTTCGCGGTTGGCCTTGGCACCGCGGCCCGGCTCAAGGCGCTTGGCGTCGCGAGGGTGCAGACGCCGGGTACCGGTTTCAACTCGGAAAGCCTGCTGGCGCTGCCGGCGCTGGCCAAGGTGGCCGGCAAGCATGTCGTCATCTTTCGCGGCGGCACCGGCCGTGAGTTGCTCGCGACCGAACTGACCGCGCGGGGCGCGCATGTCGCGTACTGCGAGGTGTACCAGCGCTATGTCCCGGACACATCGCTCGCCGAGGTGCTGCGCCGCAACGATGGTCAGGTGCCGGACGTCGTGGTGCTCACCAGCGTCGAAGGATTGGAGAACTTTGTCGAGAAGATCGCCGAGGAGCAGGTGGAGCAGTTCTATGGCATCCAGCCCCTCGTCATCAGCCGCCGCATCGCGCAGGAGGTCGAAATGCACCCGTTCACCAGCAAGCCCATCGTGGCTGCGAATCCGGCCGACCACCGTGTCGTCCAATCCCTGATCGAGTGGGCCGAAGGTGGCCTGTAGGCTGCCTTGATGAATGTGAACGCAGCGGACGATCCCGCGGCAACCGATCCGGTCCCTGAACTGCAACCGGACCCGGCGACCAATCCGGCCCCGGATCCGACGTCGAATCCCGGAACCACCGCCGCACCGCCCGCGGCAACAACGCCCACGGCGCCCCCGCCCGTCGGCAAACCGCGTCGCGGCGCCGGCCGTTGGTTTGCCTTTTTCGTCCTCTTCATTCTGATCGGCACGCTCGCCGCCGGGGCTTTCATCAGCTGGCGTTGGCAGGTACTGCAACGCGAAGCGCAGACGCGGCTCGAGGCGCTGCAGCGCGAGATCGCGCCGCTTGCCCCGCTGGCCGACCGGATGCGTGCGCTGGAAGCGCAGAACGCGGATCTGCGCCAGGCGATGGAAAGCGGTGAGCGCCGGCTCGCGCGGGAGGTCGCGGCGCTGAATCGAACCGTGCAATCGCTCGATCCGGAATCGCCGTTGGCCGAGCGGGACTTCGTGCTTGCCGATACCGAATACCTCGTGCTGGCGGCCAGTCAGCACCTCGCGCTGGAACAGGACATCGGCACCGCGCTGGCCGCGGTGGCCGGAGCCGACGAGCGGCTGCGCAGCGCGGATCACCCGGATCTGCTCCTGGTGCGCGAGCGCCTCGCCGCCAACATCGTCGCGCTGCGTGGCGTCGCGGCCCCCGATACCGCGGGGCTGGCGCTGTACCTCAACGGCCTGCAGTCGCAACTCGCAACGTGGCCGGTGCGGCTCGCGGCCCGCGGGATGCCGGGTATCGGCGCGGGCACTGAACCGGCGGCGAGCGGCTGGCGTGGCACGCTGGCGCGGCTCTGGCAAGACCTGCGCGGGCTGGTCGAGATTCGCGAGGTCACGCCGAGCGATCGCCTGGCGCTGGATCCGGTCCGGCAAAGCCTCGCGCGCGAGACCTTGCGGCAGGAACTGGCGAGCGCCCGGCTCGCGGTGCTGCGGCGCGACAGCGCCAATCTGCACGCGTCGCTGACGACCACGGTGGCGCTGCTCGAGGATTACTACGATGTCACCGCGCCCGGCGTGCGCGACGCGCTCGATCGGTTGCGTGCGCTGCAAGGCACGGAGCTGCGTCCGAAGCTGCCCGATCTCGGTCCGACGCTGGATGCGATCCGGGCGCTGCGATCGCGCACGGGGGATGCGACGCCCGTGACCAGGTTACCGGAGCCAACGATCACCGGGGCACCGGCGCCGGAACCCGTTGCCGAGGAGCCGGCGCCTGCCGAACCCATGACGCCTCAGGCGACGGATTCCGCCGCGCCACCAGGCGACGATGCGCCAAGCACCGACGCCGCGAGCACCGCCCTTTGATGAGGTACGCGCTGCTCGGCATCGCGGTGCTGATCGTGGTGGTGATCGGCGCCGGCTTCCTGCCCGAGGACCCGGGTTTCGTCGTGCTGAGCTATGGCACGAAGCTGGTGCGGATGAGCTTCGTGTTGTTCGTCCTGCTGCTGCTGGCCTGCGGCATGGTCGTGTTCCTGTTGCTCTGGCTGCTCGGCCGGCTCATCTCGCTGCGCGCGCGCATTGCCGGTTGGCGCCGGCAGCGACGGCGCGCCAAGGCGCGCGAGGCACTGGAGCGCGGCTATCGCGCCCTGGCCGAGGGTGACTGGGCACATGCCGACAAGCTGTTCCAGCAGGGGATCCAGGCGGATGCCGGCGAGCCGTTGCTGTATCTCGGCGCGGCGCGGGCGGCCGAGGCGCGGCAGGATCCGATCGGACGCGATACCTGGCTGACGCAGGCGCGCGAGACGCTCCCCGATGCGGAACTCGCGATTGGGCTGCGCCAGGCCGAGATTGCGCTGGCCGCCGCGGCCGCGCCGCAGGCCCGCGCGATCCTCGACCGGCTGCGCCATCTCGCGCCGAAGAACGCCGAAGTGCTGCGACTGTTGCGCGCGACCTGTGTTGCGACCGGCGCCTGGCAGGAACTGCTCGACGACGTCATTCCGACCTCGCGTCGCGTCCAAGCGGTGGCCGAACTCGATCAGCTCGAACGCCGCGCAGTCACGGCGCTGCTCGCTGACGCCACCACGGTGGACCGTGTCGAGTCGATTTGGGAGCGCATGCCGCGGGCTTTGCGCCGTGAACCGGAGGTGCTCGGCGCCTATGCGGCGGCCTTGCTGCACGCAGGCGCCGGCGGCCGGGCGGAAGCGATCCTGCGCAAGCAGCTCCAACGCAATCCCGACGCCGCGCTGATCCCAACCTATTGCATGCTGCCGGGAGACGACCCCGGCAAACAGCAACGGTTCCTGGAAGAGCTGGCGCGATCACGACCCGACGATCCGGCGCTGTTGTTGGCGCTCGGGCGCCTGGACCTGGCGCGCTCGCTGTGGGGCTCGGCGCGCGATCGCCTGCAACGGTTGCTCGCGCAGCAGCCGAGCGCCGAAGCCTATCAACTGCTCGCGCAGGCACACGAAGGCATGAAGCAACCCACCGAAGCGGCGGCGTGCTATCGCAAGGGTCTGCAACTGGCGGCTACGCGCGGGGTGTGACGCGGCGACGATGAGGCTGGAATCAGCCGCTTTCAACGGCGGACACGCTCCAACGGATCGCACACCTGTGCCGCCGAGAGCGCGGCAAGATCGTTTTCCGGAACCGCTACCAACCCCGTGCCGCACCATCACAAACGCATCGGCTCGATAGCGATTTTCAGGCGACCGTCTCCGCAATCCGCGTGAACAGCGCGACCTCGGCATCGCGGCGGACGACGGTGGCGACGTCTTCAAGTCGCGCGAGTTCCTTGAGCAGATGCGGCAAACGCGGTTCGTCGCGAACCAGCAGCCAGATGCGACTGGCTGCGCTGGTGTCGCGGGGCAGCACGAGGATGCCGTCGAGATTGAAACCGCGCCGGGCGAACAGGCCGACGACGTGGCTCATGACGCCGGGGTGATCGCTGACTTCGAGTTGGAGCACGGTGCGGGCCGGTGCCCGGGCGGATGATTCTTCGTTGCGCATGGTTATTCTCCAATCATGTCGCGGTTGGCGGCGCCCGGAGGCACCATTGGCAGGACGTCGGTGGCGCCGTCGATCGGGACGCGGATCAGGAACGGTCCGGGGGTCGCGATCGCCGTGGCGAGCGCCGCGCCGGGATCGACGCTGTCGGCGAGATCGATCGCAGCGATTCCGAAGCCTCGCGCGATCGCGCCAAAATCGATCGCGGCATTGCCGCGCGAGGCATAGATGCGGCCGCCATAGAACAGCGTCTGCTGTTGCCTGACCAGGCCAAGCGCGCCGTTGTCCAGCACGATTACCTTGAGGTTCAGTCGTTCCTCCGCGGCGGTCGCGAGTTCCTGGATGTTCATCAGGATCGAGCCATCGCCGGAAATGCAGACGATCGTGCGATCCGGCGCGGCGAACGCGGCGCCAATCGCAGCCGGCAGACCGAATCCCATCGTGCCGAAACCGCCGGAGGTCAGCCAGCGCCGCGGCGCCAGCGTCGGGTAGGCCTGCGCCGCCCACATCTGATGCTGGCCGACGTCGGTGGTGACGATCGCCTCCGGCCCGGCCGCGGCGGCGATGGCCTTGATGAGGCCATGGGGGGTGTGCGGGTCGTCGGCCCCGGGGAAATGCGCTGGATGCAGCGCACGCAACGCGGCGATGCGCGCGCGCCACGCCGGTCGTGCCACCGGGCGCACGGCGGCGAGCAATTGGCGCAGCACCATCGCGACATCGCCGCCGATGGCGACTTCGGGCTGGCGGATCTTGCCGAGCTCGGCGGCGTCGATGTCGATGTGGATCACCTTGGCGCCGGGACAGAACGCGGCGACCTTGCCGGTCGCGCGGTCATCGAAGCGGCAACCGGCTGCCAACAGCAGATCGCACTCTTCGAGCGCGAGATTGGCGCAGCGCGTGCCATGCATGCCGAGCATGCCAAGCCACAGCGGATGAGCGGCGGGCAGCGTGCCCAATGCCATCAGGCTGGTCACCGCCGGCAGGTCGCAGCGCTCGGCGATCGCCGCGGCCAGCCGCGACGCATCGGCGTGCACGATGCCGCCGCCGAGATACAGCATCGGCCGTGCCGCTTCCTCTAGCAGCCGCGCCGCGGCGTTGATCAGGCTGGCCTCGACCGGAGGCGGTGCCGCCGCGCGGCCGGGCTCGGGCCATGCCGCAAGCGTCAGGGTTTCGTTCTGCACGTCCTTAGGAATATCGATCAACACCGGGCCGGGTCGGCCCGAGGCGGCGATCGCGAAGGCGCGCGGCAGGACCGTGGCGAGTTCCGCCACCGCGGTCACCAGGAAGTTGTGCTTGGTGATCGGCATGGTCAGACCATAGGCATCGACCTCCTGAAAGGCATCGCTGCCGATCAGCGCGCGTGGCACCTGACCGGTGATGGCCACGAGCGGAATCGAATCGAGGCGCGCGTCGGCGATGGCGGTCAACAGATTGGTGACACCCGGCCCGGACGAGGCGAGGCAGACCGCGGGCTGACCGGTGACACGGGCCATGCCCTGCGCGATGAAGCCGGCGCCCTGCTCGTGCCGGCTGAGCACATGCCGGATGCTGCCGCGCCGCGCCAGCGCGTCGTAGATCGGCAGAATCGCACCGCCCGGAATGCCGGCGACGGTCGCGACGCCCTGGCGTTCGAGCAGACGGACGACGAGTTCCGCACCGCTGCCGTGAAACACCGGTTGCGGTGCGGTCGCGGCAGCGGCCGCTTCAGTTGCTGGGGATCGAAATGACATGTTCGGACGCTCCTTTGCGCATGGCTCGTTGCCGGTGCCGGTGCGCAGGGTCCGAAAAAAGCGAACCCCCGACCGGTTTGCACCGGCGGGGGTTTCGGGAAGCTTTGCTTGTGCCTGCTAGACCCGCGCCGGTGCGTGCGTAACGACGCCAACGACGACGACCGCGACCACGGCGAGCCGGGGCAGGGGACGGTTCAGGTTGGTTGCATCGAGGTCGGTCACGAAAGCAGTCACGGGCGGTTCGGTTGCAGGTTTGCGGGGTGATTATGATGGCAGTGGCGGGGCGCCTGCAAGGCTGCTAGCCCGCAAAACCTGCCGGTACGCTGTGCGGGCTGTTCAGCCAACGCAGCAGCGGCCGCCATTGCTCGCGGTCGGTTTCGGTCGCGGCCGGTGCGAACTCGAAGATCGACAGGCCGCGCTCGGCGGCGCGCAGGTAGTTGGAGTGCTGCCGCAGCATCGTCAGGTACGGGAATTTGCGGCCATCGGGCAGGCGCTGATGGTCGAGGTAGTCGTCGAGTTCGCTGGCGATGTTGCTGCGCTCGCGGACGCGATTGCCGATCGCCGCGAGTTTGACGTCGGTCGCGAGCACCTTGCGCAATGCACTCAGTTCGCCGAGAAAACGCATCGCCGCCCGGATATCCACCGGCGACGGCACGACCGGCATGATGATCGTGTGCGCCCGGCGTACCAGTTGTTCGAGGAAGGTTCCGTGCGCGCGCGATGGCGCGTCGACGATCAGGACCTGGGTACCTTTCGGCACGCGCAATTGACCTTCGGTGCCGTCGATGGCTCGGATTTCCGGGCTGCCTTCGGGGCGCACCGCCAGCCAGTCGAGGCTGGAACGTTGCGGATCGAGGTCCGCCAGCGCAACGGAAATTCCCTTGATGGCGTAATACCCGGCGAGGTTGGTTGCAATCGTCGTCTTGCCGCTTCCGCCCTTGGCGTTGAGCACGAGGATACAGCGCATGGCAATCTCCTCCAGGTGGGGCGCAGGGGTTGGTCGAGGCGCAACATTGCCGTAGCGGGCGCCGGGCTGTCAATTGGCGGTGTGTGTTGTCGTGGCTGTCGTTGGCCCGCGGTTCTCACTGCACCCAACCGGATGCAACGATCGCTTGCGCAGATGGCTGAATATCGTCATGCGCCAAGTTCCCGACCCGCACCCTGGCGAGATCGACGAACTTTGATCCATCGCAGACGCGACAGTGGGTGAAGCTTGGTAAGGTAGCCGAGGTCGAGTCGACCACGGCACAACCACACGGTGGTTCCGTGCTCACCCGTGCGAAGCGAGCTTCGCACGCGGCTTGGCGTCAGCGCCCGAACGCGGCGATGCTGGCGATGCGTATCCCTATCGAGGAGAGGTTTCATGCTTCATGAAGTCACCGGCGACATTCTGCTGACCAAGGCACAGGCGATCGCCCATGGGGTCGCGCCAAACGATCACTTCGACCAGGGCCTGGCACTCGCGCTGCGCGAGCGTTGGCCGGCGATGGCGAAGGACTTTCGCCACTATGCGTACGCGACTCACCCCAAGCCTGGAGAACTCTGGGCGTGGGCCGGCGTTGGCGGGGTGCGGATCTACAACCTGCTCACGCAGGAGGGCGCGCACGAACAGGGCGCGAAGCCCGGCAAGGCAACGCTGGCCAATGTCAACCATTGCCTGAAGCGGTTGCGGCATGAATTGGAGCAAGCGGAAGTGAAAAGCCTCGCCCTGCCGAAACTGGCGACCGGCGTCGGCGCTCTGGCCTGGCCGGACGTGCAGGCGTTGATCGTCAAGCATCTCGGCGATCTGCCGATCCCCATCTACCTCTACACCAGCTACCACAAGGACCAGCAGGCGAGCGAGCCAGGCGCCTGAAAGCTCGCCCCGAACGGCGGCGAACGATGCGCGCCGGTTGAGGATGGCGCGGACGCGACCTCAGCGGCGCAACGCGCGCCGCCGCTGAATGAGGCGTTCGATCGCCGGGCCGCAGACCAGTTCGACCGCGCGCTGATACTCGGTCGCCGGTACGTGCAGCGTATCCGGTCCGGACAGGCGCGCGCCGCTCAGGCTGCGCCGCAACTGCCCGGCGCCGATGCCGAGTCTGGCCTGATTGCGCAGGTGGATCACGAGCAGGCATTCCTCGCCACCGGGGATCACGTCCGCGACGAACGGATTCGACGTATCGATCAGCGGCACGCGCTGGAAATTGACATCGGTGCGCGAGAACTGCGGGCAGATGTAATGGACATAGTCGGCCATGCGCCGCAGGATCGCCTGGGTCGCGTCCTCGGCGCTGTAGCCGCGCACCGCACGATCGCGGTGAATCTTCTGAATCCATTCCAGATTGATGATCGGCACGACGCCGATCAGCAGATCGACCTGGCTGGCGATGTCGATGGTCCCGGTCACCAGACCGCCATGCAAACCTTCGTAGAGCAGCAGATCGGTATCGGGGGGTAGCGGCTGCCACGGCGTGAGCGTGCCGACCGGCTGGCCGTGCATCTCGGCATCGCGCTCGGTATGCACGTAGTGGCGTCGCCGGCCGGTGCCGTGCGCGGCGTAGCCGGAAAACAGCGCTTCGAGTTCCGCGAACAGATTACCGCCGGGGCCGAAGTGTGTCAGGTCCTCGCCGCGCGTCGCGGCCCGTGCGACCTGCGCCTGCATCTCGAAGCGGTCATAGCGATGAAAGCTGTCACCCTCGATCAACGCCACCTCGATCGCCAACTGCCGGAACAGCCGCTCGAACAGATGCGCGGCGCTGGAGGTGCCGGCGCCGGAAGAACCGGTCACCGCAACGATGGGATGCAGATCGGACATGGGTGGGTGGTGGCTTCGCGGGATGGTGCGGCCATTCTACGGGATGAAATTTCCGGGGCGGCACGGCATAGTACTTCGATGCAGGATCAGGCAACGCCCCTTCCCGCCGGAATCCAGCGCCGGCTCTACCGCATCCTGCGGCCCCATCTGCGGTTGTTCTTCGCGGCGACGCTGGCGATGAGCGCGTTGGGCGCGACCGAGCCGCTGTTGCCGTGGCTGCTGCAATTGTTGTTCGAGGCCGACCTCGGCGCGCATGACGAGGCGGCAATGCGGTTTTCACCGTGGCTGATTCCGCCGGCGCTGGTGCTGCTGTTCGTGCTTCGTGGCGTGCTCACCTATGTCGGCAAGGTCGGCCTCAATGCGGTCGCGCACCGCGTCGTGCTGGACCTGCGCCGGGCGATGTTCGCGACGCTGGTCGAACTGCCGGTCCGGTTCTACAACCGGCATGCCGCCGGTTCGATCGTGTCGAAGTTCACGTTCGATGCCACCCAGTTGTCGCAATCGGCGATCCGCGTGCTGGACGTGCTGGTCAAGGATATCGTGTCGATCGTCGCGTTGCTGCTGTTCGTGCTCTATCTGAACTGGCAACTGGCCGCGGTTTCGGCGGTGCTGGCGCCGCTGGTGTACTTCATCATCGTCCGCGTCAGCGCGACGATGCGGGCGCTGAGCCTGCGCCTGCAGGCGACGGTCGGTGACCTCAACGAAGTCACGCAGGAGGCGATCGCCGGCCAGTATGAACTGAAGGTGTTCGAGGCGCAGGCCTACGAAGTCGAGCGCTTCGCGCGTGTTGCCGAGGCGACGCGACGGATCCAGATGAAGGTGATCCGTGCTGCGGCGGCGAAGGTGCCGCTGATCCAGTTGATCCTCGCCAGCGGCATTGCCGCGGCGATTCTGGTCGCGATGCATGCCATCGAAGCAGGGCGGATGCAGACCGAGGAGTTCGTTGCCTTCGTCACCGCGGTGGTACTGATCCTGCCGCCGGTGCGGCGGCTGACCACGGTCAACGAGGATCTGCAACGAGGTCTCGCCGCGGCGCAGAGCGTGTTCGGTCTGCTCGATGAGCCGCCGGAAGATGCCGATCGCGGCGCGACGCTGTCCCGGGCGCGTGGCGATCTGGTGTTCGATGCGGTGACCTTCCGGCATGAGGGCCAGGAGCGGCTGGCGCTCGCCGAAGTGACGCTGTCGGTCCGTGCCGGCGAGTCGGTGGCTCTGGTCGGGTCCTCGGGCGCCGGCAAGACCACGCTGGTGAATCTGGTGCCGCGCTTTCACGAACCGATCGCCGGCCGCATTCTGCTCGATGGTGTCGATATCGCCGGTTATTCACTGCGCTCGCTGCGCCGCCACATCGCGCTGGTCGGCCAGCAGGTGGTGCTGTTCGACGATACGCTTTACAACAACATCGCCTACGGGGCGTTGCGTGAGGCACCGCGTGATCAGGTGTTCGCCGCAGCGCGGGCCGCGCATGTGCTCGAGTTCGCCGAGCGGTTGCCGGACGGGCTGGAGACGCGGATCGGCGCGAACGGCGTGCGCCTGTCCGGCGGCCAGCGCCAGCGGCTGGCGATCGCGCGTGCGTTGTTGAAGGATGCGCCGATCCTGATACTCGACGAAGCCACCTCGGCGCTCGATGCCGAAACCGAACGGTTCGTCCAGGACGGCCTGGCGCAACTCCGTGCCGGACGGACTTCGCTGATCGTCGCGCACCGGTTGTCGACCATCGAATCAGCCGATCGGATCGTCGTGCTCGACCAGGGCCGTATCGTCGAGACCGGCGACCACGCGGCACTGCTCGCGGCCGGCGGCAGCTATGCCCGGCTGTACCGGCATCAGTTCAACGATTGAGCGATCTCCTCAGAACCGCCGCACCAGCCGCGCCAAGGTGGCACGGTCGCTGGCTTGGCCGTAGCGCAGCGCGAGATAGTGTTCGGTAATGCGCATGATGGCGTCGTGCAGGCGGGGTTGCGCACGGGCGGCGCGGTGCGCGAAATCGAGCGGTCCCTCGTGCGGCAGCCGCTTCAGGCCGAGCCGTCGGAGCTTGCGGCAGAACCGCAGGTAGAGGCGCTGCACCGGATCGCGGCTTGGTCCGCGCCAGCGCAGCAGCGCCCAGGCGAGCGCACCCAGCAGCCCGGCAATCGCGACCAGCGTCAGCGCGACCAGCGCCCGGCGATCGACCGTGCCCAGACCGACACGCTCGAACAACTGCCGCTGTCGCTCCTGGTTGTAGCCGACCACCCAGCGGTCCCAGCGATAGGCGATCGCATCCCAGCCACGATCGACGGCGCGCCACAGCGCCTGCGCCGCGTCTGCCCCCGGCGCGCGCAACAACCGGGTCGGTGCCGGCAGCAGATCGGCGATGCCACGCTCGATCCGCGCCGGCGCGACCGATGCGGTCGGATCGACCCGCACCCAGCCGTCGTCCTCGTACCAGACCTCGGCCCAGGCATGCGCATCGCGCTGACGCACGATGAAATACTCGCCGAGCGGATTCAGTTCGCCGCCGAGGTAGCCGGTGACGATCCGCGCCGGGATACCGGCGGCACGCATCAGCACGACGAACGCGGCGGCGTAGTGTTCGCAGAATCCGGCGCGCGTATCGAACAGGAACTGATCGACGGTATCGCCGCTGAGCAGCGGCGGCGTCAGCGTGTAGCGAAACGGTTCGGTGCCGAAGCGACGCAGCACCAGCGCGACCAGCTCGCGCTCGTTCGCCGCGGTGTCGCGCAGGCGGCGTGCCAGCTCACGGGCGCGCGGGTGCGCCGCCTCGGGCAATGCCAGTGCGGCCGCGCGATCGCGCGGTGTCAGCTCGGTCACGCGGTAGCTGGTGTGCGAGATGAGGTCATAGCTGATCCGGCGTACCACCGGAAAGCGCGCCACCAGCAGCAGATCGGATCGGCTGCGTGCAGACGTTCCGGTCAGCGACGGCAGTTCGAGCGCGAACAGCCAGCGCTTGCCGTGCGGTTCGAGCGTCACCGTGTAACGATAGGCCGGCCCGCTGACCCGCAGCGGCAGCACCGGACCATCGCCAGCGCTGCCGGCGCGCCAGGTCTGGCCATCGGTGTCCCACAGCACCGGGCCGCGCCAGTAGCGCTGCTGCGGCGGTGGCGGTGGGCCTTCGAAGGTGACCCGGAAGGCGAGGGCCTCGGACAGGCTCAGCGCGGCGATCATCCCGGGCGCCATTTCCTCGGCCAGGCCGGACTGCGCGGCAGGGGCACGCTGTGGCCGGCCCCATAACGGTCCTTCCAGCCGTGGCAGCAGCAGGAATGCCAGCAGCGCCGGCGGCAGCGCCTGCGCCAGCAACGCGCCGGCCTGGCGCAGGCACCAGCGTGGTCGCGTCGCCTTGCCGGCCGCGTGCAGGGCCAGCAGGCCGGCGGTGAGAAGCCATACCACGCCGAGCAGGTACAGCGTCACGAGGATCGATTCGTCGTACAGCAGATTGGTGGCGACCAGGAAGTAGCCGAGCAGACAGAGCACGTAGTAGTCGCGATTGGCGCGCAATTCGATCAACTTCAGGCCGATCAGCAGAATCAGCAGGGCGATGCCGGCATCGCGCGTCGGCTGGCCGCGATAACTGACCCAGACCGCCAGCACCGCGCCGAGGCCCAACGCGAGTTTCAGCAACCACAGCGCGCGATGTCGCTCCGGCAACGGCAGCGTGCCGCGATAGCCGAGCAGGCGCCAGGCCGCGACCGCGACGAAGCAGGCCGTCACGGCCGGATGAAAGCGCAAGGCGTGCGGCGCAACCGCCAGCAGCAGCCCCGCCAGCAGCCAGTGAAAATGGATCAGCGTCGGTGTGCCTGGGCCGCTCATGCGTCGAACTCCGCGAGCGCGCGCAGGCAGGCGGCCAGGTGCGGCACGCCGCGACCGGGGGCGATCCGGATGCCGGGGAGATCGAGACCGACCGCGAGATTCAGCCGCTCGGCTTGCAGCAGCCAGCGGCACAACTGGCTGAGCCCCTGCTCGATCGCCGGCAGCCGCGCGACATGGTCCCAGCGCAACGTCAGGCTGTCGGCGGCGCCGGCGACGAAGCGCTTCACCGCGAGCCGATCGCCATGCGCCAGCGTGCGCCAGGCTATCGCGCGTGGCGGATCGCCCGGGTGGTAATCGCGCAAGCCGGCGAAATCGTCGGTCCCGGGACCACCGCCGCGCAGCGCCGCGCTCTCCTGACCCTGCGGCAGCGGCAAGGGCCAGGAACCATCCGGCGCGGGATAGACCAGCCCGATCGCCTCCGGTGCGATCGCGACCGAGGCCTGGAACAGGCCAAGCGGATGGATCGAGCCAAGGCGCAGGCACGGACAGCGCTTTCGGCCGCGGGTCGTGGTCGGCAGCGTGAACGTGGCGGTGCCGCCCTGGTGCGGCAGATCGAACGTGCTGGCATCGGTGAGCGTGCAGCCCCGGTGCCAGCCGCGTTGCGGCGCGAGGTCAAGGCTCAGTGCGTGCCGCGCCGGACCAACGCTGGGGAATGCCAGATGAAAGCACAACGGCTCGCCGGCAAAGACCGGCTCCGCCCAGGCGCCGCGCAGCGCCACTCCGTGCAGATTGCGCCACGCATGCACCGCCGACACCAGCGCCAGCGCGCCGAGCAGAGAGCCGAGACCGCAGGCCAGCGCGCTGTTGTAGTTGATGCCGCCGAGCGTGATCGTCAGCGTGATGACGAGGTGGAAAGCTCCGGCCGCGGTCGGCCGCAAGCGGACGCGCGGCGAGGGAGTGGAGACCAGGGCCGGTTCGGCTGGAGCGATGGCGGCGGTGGCTGAGCGATCCATCGGCGTCGAGCGACGGCGCGCCGTCCTGCTCAGGGAATGGGGACGGCGGCGAGCAGGCTGTCGCTGAGGCGCGTGTCGGCGACCGGCAAATCGTCACGCGCACGCAAGCGGTGACCGACGACACCGGGCAGCACGGCCTGCACGTCCTCGGGCAGCACGCTGTCGCGGCCGTGGATGGCGGCCCAGGCGCGCGCGGCGTGAATCAGCCCGATGCCGGCGCGCGGCGACAGTCCCGCCGCGAACAGCGGTGCCCGGCGCGTATGGGCGAGCAAGGCCTGCACGTAGTCGAGCAGCGCCGGGGCGACGTGGATCGCCTCGACGCCCTGTTGCAAGGCCAGCAATTCGCGCGCGTTCAGCACCGGCTCCAGCCGTGCCAGCATCGACCGGCGATCTTCGCCGGCGAGCAGTTGCCGTTCGGCTTCGGCATCCGGGTAGCCGAGCGACAGCCGCATCAGGAACCGATCGAGCTGCGATTCCGGCAGCGGAAAGGTGCCGATCTGATGCGACGGATTCTGGGTCGCGATGACGAAGAACGGATTCGGCAGCGGCTGGCTCGTGCCGTCCACGGTGACCTGCCGTTCCTCCATCGCTTCGAGCAACGCGCTCTGTGCTCTGGGCGTGGCGCGGTTCACTTCATCCGCCAGCACGACCTGGCTGAAGATCGGCCCGCGGTTGAAGCGGAACGAATGCGTGTCCCGGTCGTAGATAGAGACACCGATGATGTCGGCCGGCAGCATGTCGCTGGTGAACTGGATGCGCTGGAACGACAGACCGAGCAGCCGTGCCAGCAGGTGCGCCAGCGTCGTCTTGCCGACGCCCGGCAGATCCTCGATCAGCAGGTGGCCGCGCGCCAGCAGGCAGGCGAGCGCGAGCCGCAACGCGTGCTGCTTGCCGACGATGATGGCGCTGCCGGCGGTAACAAAGGCGTCGAACAGGCGGCGCGCCGCCTGGGTCTCGCGCGTTTGCAGGGAGGACACGGTGACCATGGTCAGAGTGTAGCGGCAATGGCCGCGGCTTTTTATACGGCAGCCGCGCGCGCCCCTGAGGTAGCATGGCGCCCCATGCACAAGAACCACAACGGCAAGTCGGCCAGGTCCGGCACCCAGTCGGGGACACCCATCGTTTCGAGGCGCAAATCCAGGACACCCACCAAATCCAGGGCACCCACCGCTATGAGCCGGAAACCCGAGATGGTGGGCCGTTCTGTGGTGGGGGGCCATTCGGGGACACCCACCGATTCGTCGACCCGGCTGGATTTTTCGAAGGCACTCATCGCTCGCTTGCTGCGGCTTTATGACAGCCCCGACCCGCACCGTGCCGGGCGGATGATCCGCGGCTACGATCGCGACCACGCGTTACGCACCGCGCGCTTGTGCCGCGCGGTTGCGGTACGGCTAGGCTGTACCGGCGACCGCTTGCGCGACTACCAGATTGCCTGCCTGCTGCACGATCTCGGCCGTACCGGGCTGGAGCGCGAGCTGTTCGGCCGGATCTGGTCGTGGGCGCGCACCCAGGGCATTCCAACCCGTCCGCGCGAATGGCGCACGCTGCACCCGGCAACCGTGCCCGGCCGTGAGACGGAGGCATTCATCGCGATGCACGGCGCTGACCTCGCTGCCACCGGAATTTCGCTCGACGCCCGAACGTTCGAACAGATCGAAATGCGGCTCGGCTACGCGCGACGACTCGCCAGGCGACTGCGCGAGGTGCGACCGGCGCTGACCGACCTTGGCATCGAATTCAGGCCCTGGATGGCGCGGGTGATGCTCTATTACTACTACCCCGAACGGCTCGCCGGCGCGGCGCCCTGGGTCCGGCGCTTCGCCGAGATCCTGGTCGCCTGCGAGCAGTTCGAGGCCTACAACAACCGCCAGCGCGGCGGCGATTACTACGTGCGCAGGAAGGAGACGGTCGCCGACGCCTTCGCCTATCTCGATACCCTGCACGTAGCCGGCGTGCTCGGTGCGCCGGTCGTGAACGTGGTACGCGAACTGGCGGCCGCTGGCGTGTTCGATGAACTGCTGGCCGAAGCCCGCGGGCAGGCACTCACGAAGGCGGAACGTCGCGCGCTGCGGACACAACCTCACGAGGTCACGACATGACAGTCTGCAGTCATACGCTGCGCATCGCGATGCGCGGCGATACCGACCTGGAGAACATCACCGCGACGGTGCAGGACGCGGTGCGCGCATCCGGCCTGGCGGTTGGTATCGCCACGGTGTTCGTGCAGCACACGACGGCGTCGGTATTGATCATCGAGGACGAACCCGGCATTCGGGCTGACACCAAGACCCTGTGGCGCCAATTGGTACCGCCGGACCCGGCCTGGCAGCACAACACGCGCAATCCCGGCGAGGACAACGGCCACAGCCATCTGCGCGCACAACTGCAGGGTGCGTCGATCACGATCCCGTTCAATGGCGGCGCGCTGGCGCTCGGCACCTGGCAGCAACTGGTGCTGCTCGACTTCGACACGCGGGCGCGAGAACGGACCGTGATCGTGCAACTGGTAGGCGAATAGCCGCCGCGGTTTGCCGCTCTGGCCGGCGGACGGGTGGGCATTGCCGTGGCGAACGAATCAGAACAGCCACGAGCAAATCGCGACCGCGGCGACCACCGCGGCGACGTCAGCGATGAGGCCGGTGGCGAGCGTGTGGCGGACGCGGCGGATCTGCACGGCACCGAAGTAGACGGCGAGCACGTAGAAGGTCGTTTCACTCGATCCCTGCAACGTCGAAACCAGCAGTCCGGTGTAGCTGTCCGGGCCAATCGCCGGATCGTTGATCAGCGATGCCAGCACCCCATAGGCGCCGGAGCCGGACAGCGGCCGCAGCAGTGCCATCGGCAAGGCTTCGGCGGGCAGACCGAAACGCGCGGTGACGGGGCCGAGCGCGCCGACCAGGACGTCCAGCGCGCCGCTGGCGCGGAACATTGCGACCGCAACCAGGATGGCGACCAGATACGGAATGATCCGCAGCGCGACCTGGAAGCCCTCCTTGGCGCCCTCGACGAAGGTCTCGTAGACGCGCACGCGGCGCAGCGCGCCGAACGAAAGAAAGCCGGCGATGAGCAGCGGTATCACCCAGGGCGCGATCGCACGGCCATAAACGACGGTCAGTGGCACGAGACCCAGCACGAAGCCAAGCGCGAGCACCGACACCCACAGAGGATAGCTGCCGGGTGCGGCCGGAGGCGTGCCCGTCTCATGCAGCCACGGCCGCTCGATCGTTGCCGTGGCGGGGTCGGCCGGTGGCAGCGGCGCCAACCGCCGCAACAGAAACGCCGCGGCGATCGCGACCGAGGTCGAGCAGATTGTGGCGAACAGCGTGGTCGGCAGAATGGCCGCCGGATCGGCGGAGCCAGCGGCGGCGCGCAACGCGATGACGCCGGTCGGCAGCAGCGTCACGCTCGACGTATTGATCGCGAGGAACAGCGCCATCGCATCGGTCGCGACACCCGGCCGGGTGTTCAGCTTGTCGAGTTCCTGCATCGCACGGATGCCGAACGGCGTCGCCGCGTTGCCCAGCCCGAGCACGTTGGCCGACAGGTTCAACACCATCGCGCCCATCGCCGGATGATCCGGCGGCACGTCAGGGAACAGCCGCGCCAGCAGCGGCCGGATCAGTCGGGCAATGATGGTCAGCATGCCGCCGGCCTCGGCGACCTTCATCAAACCGAGAAACAAGGTCATCGTGCCGACCAGGCCGATCGCGAGTTCGACGGCGCTGCCGGAGGCCGCGACCAGATCCTGAGAAAGCACCGCCATCGGCGACGCGACACCGTCTTGTGGGACATGGCCCAACTCGCGCCACGCAGCCGCGCCAAAGGCAATGAGAACGATGGTGAGAAAGATCGTATTCATACTGGCGCGATCATACCGACGGAACGCCGGAACGAGTTTCGGATATGCCGCGGTGCGCGGGCTGATCAGTAAGGGGGTCGGTGACAACTGAGCATCATTGGTCGCCGTGATAGGGTGCACACGTCGCAGGAAGCGATTGCATGGCATCGACAAGGGACAAGGAGGTCGTATGCCACGCAAGCCACGCTTGCCTAGAAGCGGCACGCGCTGGGAAGGGCGACACAACTCGAGCCTCGTCTGCACGGCGTGATACGTGCTGATGTACATAGCGTCCCAGCCTCGCGCGTTCTTGTGGTCGAGCCGGAGCATTTGTCCTTCAACTCATCTGTCGTCTGACTGGAGGAGACAGCAATGAATAGACCCATCATCTCTTGCACCATGGTCGTGCTCGTCGCCCTGGGATTGCCGCACATGGCGCGTACCGCCGAGGCGGATGCGCAACCGGAGGACGACACCGGCCATGGCCCGCACGAGCGCGCCGTCATCAATTTCGCCGATCTGCCGCATCGGATCGATAGCTGGCAGAACAATGGCGCGCAGGGTATCTATCTCAAGGTGGGCGTCCGCGAGTGGTATTACGCCTCGTTCTTGGCACCGTGCCTGGATTTGCCGTTCAGCGAGGCGATCGGCATCGTCACCGACGGCATGAACCAGGTCGACCGGTTCAGCTCCATCGTTGTCGACGGCCCGAGCGGCCTGCAACGCTGCTGGTTCAAGACCTTCGAAAAGGTGGATGGTCCGCCGGCGCGCAAGCGGCAGACGCCCTAGTCTTTTGCCGCACCGCGGATTGATGCGCAGTGTTGGTGCAGGACTAGGTGCCTTGAACGGCACCTGGGTCGTTTACGGAACAGAGACTTGCCTCGCCCCTGGTGTTTTGAGTCCTCCTTTCCTGGCTTGACAGGATGGGTGTCCTGCTTTGTCTGCTTGAGATGTCGCCCTACATCTGGTTTCCGAATCCGATCATTCCGGATATCGAAAAGGCAGTCGGCCAGGAGCGCATGCGCCGCTGGATTCCGCTGCGGGACGCCATCAATGCCGGCGCCCTGGTCGTGCCCGGTTCCGACTGGCCGGAGTCATCGAGCGCGGCATGCTCGCCGATCTCGTGGTCGTCGATCGCAATCCGTTCACCATCCCGATCACCGAGGTCCACGGCGTTCAGGTTCGGATGACGCTGATCGAAGGAGAAATCGTCTATCGTCAAGGCGCCGCCGCGCCAGCGCGATAACCCGCGCCGGTCGCCGGCACGGTTCGCTCCCGCCTTGCCACGCGCGCGCATCAAGCATCTGGGTGCTTGCTGCAGCGGAGCCCGGACCGGGCGACTCTGCACAAGTCCAGGAGGGACAGAGATTCTGGATTCGGTCACCCTCAAGAAATGGCGGGCGCGGCCGATGCCATTCGATCCTGATGGACCCCGCGGCCGCCGGTATTTTCTCCGGTCGCGCGGCAATTCGTGCGCTGCTTCACGCTCTGGCACACCCGGCATGGCGGAATCCGAAACCGGCCGCTATTGATTAGCGGCAGGAAGCCGACATAGGGAGCAGGACCCAAGGCAGCTTACTTTATCAGCGGAGAGCGCAACGGCGCTTGTGCAAAGACATGGCCATTCAGCAGCAGATCAACGTTGCCCGATTCATGACCGCGAAGTCGGCGAAGCTGCTTGATGAATGCAAGCAGATCGCCAGCGCGCGCCTGCCGGCCGTGATCCAGCAAGTCATGAGCACGGCGGACGACGTGTTGTTCACCAGCGCGGAAAGGGCCGAATCGTCATCGCGGCAGAGCACATTCTTCGACGCCATGCGCGAGCTGCGGCTGCAGCGCGGCGATATCGAGCGTGCATTCCTGGCGCATTTCGCACAATCGTACGAGGACACGATCGATCCGCTGGCGGCGGTTGGCGGCCGCGCCTCCTTCGCCTCGACCCAGGATATGGAGCTGGCATTGCTGGCGGCGCAGGACATGGAGGAAGAACTGGCCATCAACAATGTCGTCGAAAAGATCAAGACGCAATGCCGTGAAGAGCTCTATGCCCTGGATCGCCGCATCGGCTCGATCCTGTGCGATCAGGATCTCGTCCGCTCCAAGAATCCGCTGCGGCCGGAGCTCATCGGCCATGCGTTTCGCGCCGCATGCCAGCAGTTCGAGACCGACATCGAAGTCAAGCTGACGCTGTACAAGTTGCTCGATCGTTTCCTCTGCACGGAAATGAATCGTGTCTACCACGATATCAACCAGTACCTGATCGGCGAAGGCGTGTTACCCAAGATAAAGACCGAAGTCCGGGCGAATGCCCCGAGCGGTCGCACGCGCATCACCATCGAGAGCGAAGCGGGCACGGCGAGCGCGGAAAGCGGCGATGTGTTTTCCGCATTGCAGCAATTGATGGCGCCGACCGCCGGTGGCAACGGTGGTCGGGGCTTTGTTGCCGGGGGCATCGGCTATGGCGGTGCGGGCGTCGGTCAGGGCGTCGGTCAGGGCGTCGGTGGCGCGACACAGGCCCATGGTGCTTCCGCCGGCGCGACCGTCTGGAATACGCCGCAACTGGTGGCGAAGCTCACGGATCTGCAGCGAGGCGGTTACGGCGCTGTCGACGCCCATGGTATGGGCAATGTGTCGCCAACCGTGCTCAATCATCTTCATGCGTTGCGCGGGGACGTTCTGGTCGGCGCGATGAACCAGACGGATTCCACGACGATCGAGATCGTCGCGATCCTGTTCGATTATTTCTTCAATGACCGATCGATTCCGGATGCGCTGAAGGCGGTCATTGGCCGGTTGCAGATCCCGGTGCTGAAGGTGGCGCTGCTCGACAAGGAGTTGTTCTCCCGCAAGACCCATCCCGCGCGGCGGCTGCTCGATACGCTCGCCGAGGCCGCGATAGGTTGCAGCGAGAGTGGTGCGCAGGCGCGCGACGCGCTGTTCGTCGAGGTCGAGCGGGTCGTCGCCAGGATCTGTCACGACTTCGACGATGATATCGCGGTGTTCGCCGCGACGCTGGCGGAGTTTCAGGCGTTCACCGAACAGGCGCGCCGAGCCGCGGCCGAACGCGCCGACCGGTCCGCAAAATCACTGCACCTGAAGGAACGGCTGGTGCTGGCCCGGCTGGCCGTCGATGACACCTTGAAGCCTCATCTCGAGGACCCCGAGGTTCGCGAGTTCGCCAGACAGTTCGTGCTGGATTACTGGCGCCAGTTGATGGTGCTGACCTTTGTCGAACACGGCATCGCCAGCGAGCCATGGCGGCAGCAGTTGCAGACCGTGGTCGACCTGTTTCAGAGCCTGCGGGAACCGAGCACGCCCGAGGAACGTCGTGTGCTGTCGGCTGGCTTGCGCGGTCTGCTGAAGCGGTTGCGCACCGGCATGGCGGCACTGAACATGCCGCCGCGCGAGGCCTCGAAGTTTCTCAGCATGCTGGCGAGCGTCCATGTCGTCGCCGTCAAGCGCGCGGAAGAGACCCGCATCGCGGAAACGGCGCCGAAGCACATCGAGCGCGTCGCGGAGGCCCCCGTCGCCGCTGCCCCAGGCGAGGCACAGCCGCACGACGACGCGTTCATCAAGGAAGGCATGAAACGGTTGTTCGAACGCGATGGCCTGGTCGTCGAGGAAGTCGATATCGATTTGACCGCGGCGGCCACGGCGATCGACTTCGACGTCGCTCCGGAACCGGTCGGGCAACCGGAACCCGACGCGGGCACTCGTGCCGTCAGCGTGGAGGACCTCGACCTCGGTGATTGGATCGAGTTTCGCAACGCGCTGGGCACCGAGGTGCGTGGCCGTTTCACCTGGATCAGCCCGAACTCGGGACGATTGCTGTTCACCACCAAGGAAGGCGCGCGCGCACTCGACACGGCGCTGCCCGAACTGGCCGAAGGCATCCGGCAGGGTCGCATCAAGATCATCAAGGCCGAACCGGACCCGATCTTCGACCGCGCGATCTCGGCCCTGATGGACAAGATGGAAGGCCGCGCCTGACCGATCCTCAGGGAATCGCCTTCGAATCAAGCCGGCGGCGCTTCCAACGCAGCATTGATCCTCATCCGACCATGCGACGACCGTGACGCAACGGGCACGGTCTTGCATCGCTGCGATTCCGCAATGACCCGGAGTACTGCCCGGATCTGATCCGCTGCAAACAGGGCTTGCTGGTCGGGAACGGATCCTGCGGTGTGCGATGCTTGACGCACACCATCCCGCCATGCGGTACTCGTCCGCGGATTCCATCCGCAAGGGACGACGATGACTCTGGCGATCAGGACCACCGCGCTGTGCCGGTACTTCAATGAATTCCGCGCCGTCGACCGCCTGGAGTTGCAGGTCGAACGCGGGACCTTCTATGGCTTTCTCGGGCCGAACGGCGCGGGCAAGTCGACCACGATCAAGATGTTGACCGGGCTGCTGGCGGCGAGCAGTGGCCATGCGCGCGTGCTTGGGCTCGACATTTTGGACAGTGGTGAGGCGCTGGAGATCAAGCGCCGCATCGGGGTCGTCCCGGAGGATCTGGCGCTGTTCGATCATCTGACCGCGCGCGAGCACCTTACCTTCATCGGCCGCATGCATCTCATGCCGAGGGACACCATCGCGAGGCGTATCGACGAGTTGCTGGCGCTGCTCGGGCTGGAGCAGGACGAGCGCAAGCTGACGCTCGAGTATTCGCACGGCATGAAGAAGAAGCTCGCGCTGGCGGCGGCGTTGCTGCCGAATCCGGATCTGCTGTTTCTCGACGAACCGTTCGAGGGCGTCGATGCGGTGACCTCGCGAGTCATCCGCGACACGCTCGCCGGCTACGTGCGGCGTGGCTCGACGGTATTCCTGACCTCGCATGTGCTCGAGGTCGTGGAACGGCTCTGTACTCACGTCGGCATCATCGCCAAGGGCCGGCTGGTGGTGCAGTCGGCGCTCGATGACATCCGCCGTGGCGGCTCGCTGGAACAATGCTTTCTGGAGCAGGTCGGCGCCGACAGCGATGCGGCGCAGACGCTCTCGTGGCTCGACGAAACCTCGTCGTGATCGCCGCGCAACTGCGAACGCTGCTCTGGTTGCGCGGGCGGCTGCTGCTGAATCACACCCGGCGCCACGGCAAGGCGAGCCTCGTCATCTACGTTGTCTTTCAGCTCATCGCTGCGGGCTGCGCCGTGGCGGCGCTGGTCACCGGATACCTGCTCGGCCGCGGGCCACTGGCGCACCAGCCACCGGGGGCCGTGCTGCTGACCATCGTTGGCGTGACGGCGTTCTATCTGCTGTTCGCGCTGGTCGGTCTGCTGTCCGATTTACAGCAGTCCGACGCACTGTCGCTGCGGCGCCTGTTGCATCTGCCGATGACGGCGCGCGGTGCGTTTCTCGTCAACTACGCGGTGACCTGCCTCGGCCTCAACACCCTGGTCTGCGGCGGCGCCATGCTTGGGTTGTCGCTCGGCCTGTGGCTCGAAGTCGGCACGGCCGCGGCGTTGCTGCTGCCGCTCAGCGGCGCCTTCTTCGTGATGATGACGGCGCTTGTCCATCAGTTTCGCGGCTGGCTGGCGAGCATGGTGATCAGTCCGCGGCGCCGGCAGACGCTGACCGTGATCGTCTCCGGAGTCTTCATCGTGATCCTGATGCTGCCTTCGGCGTGGGTCTCGCTGAACAAGGCGCGCCGTCCCGAGGCCGTGGCGCAGCAGAGCAACGCCGGTGCCGAGCGCGTCCAGCGCGAAGCCGGTCCCGATCGCCATCGGCGCCGGATGTCGGCCGAGGACATCTTCGTGTTGCAGGCGCGCGTGCGCCTCGCGACGGCGATCCTGCCGCCGGGCTGGCTCGCGTATGGTGCCGCGAGCTCCATGGAGCGGCGAGTCGTGCCCGCGCTCGGCTGCCTGAGCGGCATGATCCTGATCGGCCTCTGGAGTCTCGGCCGCTCGTATCGCACGACGCTGCGGATGTATCAGGGGCATTTCATCGCGACGCCCGACGCGCGCGCGACCTCGCCAACGCCGGCACCGCGACGCGACCACCGAGAGCGTTCATGGAATTGGCGTTTCCCCGTGGGTCTGGAGCCCGCGGCCGGGGTCGCCGCCGCCAGCTTTCGGATCCTGCTGCGCCGGCCGGAAATGAAGCTGACCTTGCTGGTGCCGCTGATGATGCTGGTCTTGTTCGGCGGCATGGCGCGCCTGCGCGAGGCGGCGATCGGCGATTACGGCGGTGCGCTGCGGGCCATGGTGGGTGCGGCGTTCATGTTGCTGATGAGCGTGTTGTATTTGATGACCAATCAGTTCGCGTTCGATCGGGCGGGCTTTCGTGCGTTCGTGCTGGCGCCGTTGCGGCGCCGGGAGGTATTGCTCGGCAAGAATCTGGCGCTGTTTCCGTTCGCCGCGGCGTTGATGCTGCTGGCGGTCGGCTTTTGTCATTGGCTGGCGCCGCTGCGCCTGGATCATCTCGCCGCGGTTTGCGTCAACATCGTCGCGATCTATCTGGTGAACTGCATGATCGGCAACGCGCTGTCGATCGGCCTGCCGGTCATCGTCAAGACTGGCACGGCGATGCCCGGTCCGGGCCAGACGCTGCGCCTGGTGGTGCGCTTTCTGCTGACGCTGGCGTCGTGGTTGCCGCTGACGCTGCTGCTCTGGCCGCTCGCTCTCGAATTCCTGTTGCAGCTCGGCGGCCGCACCGAGGTCTTTCCGGCGTTTCTGGTGTTCTCACTGCTGCAGACGGCGGGGCTGCTCTGGCTGTACCACGTCATCCTCGATCAGCAAGGTGAATGGCTGCTGCGCACCGAACAGCAGATCCTGACTATCGTCGCCACGGCCGCCGACTGATCGGCGGACGGCGCCCTGCCCAGCGGTGATGGCGCCTTGCGCTGGCTCCCGCAGGGCGGTCATTCGCGGCCGGGCCGCAGCCGTTTCAGGACACGCAGGTCGATCACGAGGTCGTAACTGGCGGCCGGCGGTTCGGCGTAACCGAACTCGAACCGGTACGGCGGCGGGGTCGCGCCGGCAAAGCGTTCGCGCAGCGCGGTGCGCACCATCTCGCGCGGCACCCAGTCCGAATCGGCCGACGAGGAGCCGAACTCGTCGGCATAGCTCCGAACGGTCGAGCGATCGTCGCGGGTCGGCCGGATGAGGTAGATCCGCGCATCTTTCGGGAAGGGAAACGCCGCGACCGCATCGCGCACCAGCGCCCATTCGCGACCCTGCGGTTCGGCGATCAGCTTGAAGGCGTGGTCGCGCGCCGCGTGGGCCGCGAACACGCCGGCGACGCCGAGCAGCACGGCAGGCAGCGGGCCGCGCAGCACCCCGGTCAGGCGCAGCCCCCGCAGGGTATACAGCGCGAACACGATGACCAGGCCGGCGAGCGGAAAGATCGTGCGATAGCCGATCGCGCGTTCAGCGGCGGCGAGACTGACGGCATGGCCGAGCAAGGGCAGCAGCAGCACGCAAGCGAGCCAGCGGCGCGCCTGGCGCCGTTGCCACGCAAACGCGAATCCCGCGACGATCCACAGCGTGACCAGGGCCACCAGCCACCAGAACTGAGTCGCGCCGTAGTCGTAGCGATCGCGCAGCGCGAACAGCGCCAGCGCGTTCGCCAGCGGCATCCGGATGAACCAGACCAGCTTGGCGAGCGGATCGTGCTCGAAGCGGATCCGCGCCGCTTCCGGAAAGATGCCGAGCGCGAACAGCAGCTTCATCAGCACCAAGGCCGCGGCCAGGCCCCCACCCAACAGCACGACGTGCGTCAACGCCCAGCGCCAGCCGCGCCCTTGCTCCGGCGCGGACAGCAGCGCGGCGGCCGCGAGCGGCACGACCGCGAACAGTGCATTCGAGGGATAGGTCAGGCTGGCGGCGAGGTAACCCAGCCAGCCCACGCCAAAGGCCGCGGCCCGACGGCCGCCGTGCCTCCCGCAACCGGCGTCGATCGCGGCGAATCCGGCCAGCGCGAGCAGCAGCGCGAGCGCATTCGGCCAACTGATGGCCCAGCTCGCGACCATCTGGGCGGCCGGCAGCAGCGTCAGCGCCAGACCGCCCGCGCTCGCTTCGAGCAATGACCAGCCATGGCGGTGCAGCAACGTGCCCAGCAGCAGGCCGGTCGCGATGAGCAGCAACGTGCCGGTCAAGCGCAGCCAGCGCAGATCCGCGACCCGGACCGCGGCCCTGACGGTCGCTTCCAGCAGCAGGCCGTAGATGGGCCGTCCGTTCGATGCGGTGAAGCGGGTGATCTTGCCCGGTTCGTCGCGCACTTCGCGCAGGTGCGCGTAGTCGTCGCGAAACGCGTAGTCGTGCGTGATGGTCGGCCAGTACGCCGCGAGCGGTCCCGCGATCAACAGCGCCAACGCGAGCGCTGCGTGCCAGCGCGGGGCAATGGCCGCCGCGTTCATCGCCGCGCCCTGGCGCAGTACTGCGCGCCGAGCGGCAGCCAGGCAAGGTATCGCTCCAGCGGCCGCAGCCGGCGCAATGCAGCCGGAAAGAAGATTCGATAGCGCAGTTCGACTGCGGCGAAACCGGCCGCGCGCAGCCGCCGGCGCAGCGTGGTCGCGCCAAGCAACCGCGCGTTGGCGTCGAACGGACAGGTGTTGACCGCATGCCGTGTCAGCGGATTGAGCGGATTGTGCTCGAACACGAACAGCGTGCCAGCCGGCCGCAACACACGGCGAAGCTCGCGGAACAGCGCGACCTGCAGGATGGCCGGCACGTGGTGGAATACGCAGGAGGCGAACGCGACGTCGAAGCTCGAGTCGGGGAAGGGAATGGTCACGCCGTCGAAATGGACGAAGCGGGCGCGCGTGCCGTGATTCGCCGCACCGAGCGCGAGGCTCTGCCGCGAGACATCGAGGCAGGTGACCTCGGCCTCGGGCAGATGGCGCGCGAAATGCGGTACCGAGTAACCGATGCCGGCGCCGAAATCGAGCACCGCGAGCGGGCCGTTGCTGCCGGCGGCGGCCAGCGCGGCGGCCACGTCGATCACCTTGTATTCGGCGAAAAACTCCGGCGCCTCGCCGGATAGCCGGATGTTGGTCGCGTGCAGCGCGCGGTACTCGCTCGCAAACTTGTCGAACTCCGCTTCGTCCATGCGTCAGTCACCGATTGGGATCGCGAACGATCCTACGTTACCAGCCGCACGCCGTGGCCATCGAGCCAGACGCGCACGCGCTCGCTGCACAAGGCTTCCAGTTCCTGCCGCCAGCGGTATCGCCAGGCACGGTAGGGACTGGCCGGATCGTCATGACCCGGATGACACATCAGTTCCACGCGGCCCTGCCCCGGCAAACGCCGCAGCAGCGTCAGCAGGTTTGCTTCGTCGAGTCGGCCGGCAAACGGAAAGCCCGCCAGTGAATCGGCGCGGCGCAAGCCGCGCAGCGGCACCGCGGCACTGGCGGCGCGCAACGCCAGCTGCTCGGCGAGGCGGCGCGGATGGCGCAGAGCGAAGCCGCGCAGGGGTTCGGCCGGATAACGAACCTTGGCGATGCCGTAGGCACGTGCCAGCCTGGCGACGATCGCGGCGACGCCGGGCAGGACATGGACGTGCTGGTGACCGTCGAGATGACCGATCGCGAGCCCGCTATCCCGCACCCGCTGCACCTGCGCATCGAGCTCGCGCTCGATCTCGCTGGCGGCGACCCGGCGCCGCAGCAACCGCGCGGCGAGACGAAATACATCGCCCGGAAGCTCGCCGCCGGTCGTGACCAGGCTCGACCCTTGATCCGCGGCACTGAGCGGCCGTTGCCCGCACAACGCGAGATGCACGCCGATCGCCAGCGTCGGCGTCGCGCGCGCCAGCTGGACCGCATCCTCGAACGCGGCTCCGGTCGCGAGCAGCGAGGCCGAGGTCACGATGCCGTTGCGGTGCGCTTCGATGATGCCGCGGTTCACCGCTGCGGTCAGACCGAAGTCATCGGCGTTGACGATCAGCTCCAGCGTCATCGTCGCGCCGGCGCGAACGCCCAGTGTTTGCAGCCGAGGTAGTTCGCCGCGATGAGGCACAAGGTCAGCGGCGGCCAGACGCCGAACGCCGGCAGACCGCCCCGATCGACCAGCCCATACATCAGCAGCGATCCGGCCGCGAGGCAGCCGAGGTTGACGATCGCGAAGCGCACCGCCTGGGGTGCCGCCGCGCCCTGGGCGCGGAAGGTCCAGCGGCGATTCAGGACGAAGCTGTTGACCATGCCGGCGAGATAGGCGAAGGCATTGGCCAGCGCGCCGACCGGTGCGCCGGCGGCGGGCAGCAACGCCGGCAGGGCGCGCAGCGCTACCGCGAAGACGAGGCAACTGACCGCGAAATTGACGACGCCGACCAGCGCGAATCTCGCCGCCGGTCGCCGTGGCAACGCCGCCATCAGGATGGCGATCGCGGCACGCCGCGATCGTCCCGCGGCCTGCCCCGTGCGGCGTCGCGCAACGGCGGGTCCTGCGCCGCGGCCGGCGTCGTCTCGCGGACGATGAAGCGAGGCCGGCCGCGCACCTCGACGGCGACGCGGCCGACGTATTCCGCGAGGATCGCCAGGAATGCGAACAGCGCGCTGAACGGCAGCGAGACGATCACGATGGTCGAGGCCCAGCCGGGGATCACGTCGTGGTCGAGCCATTTGCCGAGGATGGCGTAACCCGTGCCGAAAAATGCCAGCGTCGAGGACACCAGCCCGATCAGGATGGCGATCCGCAACGGCACCAGCGAGAACGAGCTGATGCCGTGCCAGGCGAGACTCAGCATCTTGCGCGGGGTATAGGCGGTCCGGCCGGCGAAGCGCTCGGCGCAATCGAATTCGACGCTGGCGGTGTCGTAGCCGATCCAGTGCACCAGTCCGCGCAGGAACAAGCCTTCCTCGGGAAACGCCAGGATCTCGTTCAACACCTGGCGATCGAGCAGGCGAAAGTCGGCCGCGCCGGGCTGGAGGTCCACGCCGCTCAGATACGAGAACAGCCGGTAGTACAGGCGCGAGCTCGCCTTCTTCCACGGCGTGACGAAGGCGGGATCGCGGCGCACGCCATGGACGATGGCGTTGCCTTCGCGCCATCTGGCGATCAGTTGCGGGACGACTTCCGGCGGATGTTGCAGGTCCGCGTCCATCGAGATTACGGCAGCGCCGCGGGCCGCAGCGAGACCGGCGAGCAGCGCATTCTGGTGGCCGAAGGTGCGCGACAGCCGCACCCCGCGAACCCGCTCGTCGGTGGCGGCGAGCGCGACGATGCGTGCCCAGGTGGCATCGCGGCTGCCGTCGTCGATGAAGACCAGTTCCCAGCGATCCGGCAACGGCGCGAGCACCGCACGCAGCCGGGCGTGCAGTTCGGCGATGTTGTCGGCCTCGTTGCAGGCCGGCACGACGATGGAGATCATGAAGCGCGCCTGTCCCGTTGCATGCGCCGCTATGATAATGGAACCGGCCCGCCGCGCTTTCGGGCCCGGAGGCATCTGTTCCCATGGCACCCGCCACAACCGCAATCTTCGCCACCTTGCCGCCGCGGGAACGCTGGTTCGTACGCGCCCGGCTGGCGACGGCCCCGCTGGCGGAACTCGCGGCGCGCGCTGTTGGCCACGAGTTGCTCGAGGTCGGCTGCGGTCACGGCGCGCTGCTGGCGCTGCTCGCGGCGGCTCGGCCGCAACGTCAGGTCACCGGCATCGATCTCGATTCGCGCAAGCTGGCCTGGGCCGAGCGCTCGGTCGGACGCCTTGGCAACGTCAGGGTGCACGCGGCGACCATCGAGGCCTTTGCGGCACAACATCCGGCCGCGTTCGATACGGTGTTCGTCGCGGATGTCCTGTACCTGATCGAGCCTGGCGTATGGCATGGTTTCCTGAGCGCCATCCACCGCGCATTGCGCCCTGGCGGCCGGCTGGTGTTGAAAGAAGCCGAGGATGACGGTTCGTGGCGCGCGCGCAAGACCTTGTGGCAGGAGCGGCTGATGGTGCACCTGTTGCGCCGGACCCGATCCAGCGGCGCCGTCGCCTTCGTGCCCCGCGCGACGCTGGTCGCGGCCGTGGCCGACGCCGGTTTCACCGTGGACGAGACGGTGTCGCTGGCGCGCGGCTACACGACGCCCCACGTGTTGCTCACGGCGACGGCCGATACTGCTCCCGCAGCACGCGCTTGAGGATCTTGCCAGTGCCGCTCAGCGGCAGTGGTTCGGTCCGGATGGTCACACTGCGCGGACATTTATAACCGGCGATGTGGCCGCGGCAGGCGGCAATCAGCGCGGCGCCATCGAGCGTGGCGCCCGGTTCGGGCACGACGACGGCATGGACCGCTTCGCCATAGGTCGGATCGGGCAGGCCGATCACGGCGACCGCGGCGACGCCGGGCTGTTGCGACAGGACGTTCTCGACCTCACTGGAGAAGACGTTCTCGCCGCCGGTGATGATCATGTCCTTGAGCCGATCGACGATGTAGACCAGACCCTCGTCGTCCAGCCAGGCCAGATCGCCGGTGTGCAGCCAGCCGTCGCGCAGCGCTGCGGCCGTTTCCTCCGGCTTGTTCCAGTAACCCAGCATCACCACCGGTCCGCGCATGACTATCTCGCCGACTTCGCCCGGCGGCAGTTCACGGCCGTCCGGATCGACGATGCGCAATTCGAGGTTGAGCGCCGCGGTGCCGCAGGAACGCAGCCGATCGCCAGCGACCGCCGGCCGGCGCCAGTGCCACGGCAGCATCGTGCCGACCGGTGCCAGTTCGGTCATGCCCCAGCCATGCAAGAGCAACAGCTCCGGCCAGAGCCTGACCAGACGTTGCAAGGTTCCGTCCGGCATCGGTGCCGCGCCAAACTGGATCTGCCGCAGCGCCGAAAGATCTCGCGGTGCGCGCTCGGCTTCGCGGACGATCAGCTCGACCATGGTCGGCACCAGCGCGATGTTGGTGACGCGATGGCGTGCCAGCAGATCGAGACAGGCCGCAGCGTCGAAATGCGGCATGAACACATGCGTGCCGCCGACCGTCGTCAGCGCATAAATCGCCATGCCATCGGCAAGATGGAACATCGGCGCGGCATGCAGGTAGACGCTGTTCCCGTCGTAACCGACCTGCGGGATCACGTTCGACGCGTTGGCGATGAGGTTGTCGTGACTCAGCATCACGCCCTTGGCCTGACCGCTGTTGCCGCTGGTGTAGAAGATCCCGGCGAGCTGATCGCCGCCGCGGGCGCCGTCCTCGCGCGGCGCGCCGTTTCGCACCAGCGTTTCGTAGTCGAGCATCCCGGCCGGGACGTTATCGTCGAGCGCGATCACCGCGCGCAGGCCGGCGCTGGTGGCGGCGAGCGGTGCGACGCGGGCCGCGCCGTTGGCATCGACGCAGAGCGCGCTGACCCCGGCATCGCGCAGCATGTAATCGAGCTCGGCGGTTTCGAGCCGGGTGTTGAGCGGTACCAGGACCGCGCCGAGCCAGGGGATGGCGAAATTCAGTTCGAAGTAGCGATCGCTGTTCCAGGCCAGCAGGCCGATCCGCTCACCTTCCCTGATGCCGAGGTCGGCCAGCGCGCCGGCGAGTTGCATGACCCGTTGCCGGACCTCTCGCCAGGTCCGCTGCCGTTCGCCGCAGATGGTCGCGATGCCGTTGCCGTTGACTTGTGCGGCGCGGTGCAGCGGCTGGGCGAGCGTCGCGGGCATCGATCACTCTCCGGTGAACCGTGGTGGCCGCTTCGCGACGAACGCCGCGATCGCTTCCTCGGCATCGCGCGAGATCGACATCCGGCTCTGCACTTCGGCTTCGGCGTCGAGCTGCGCCGGCAGATCATGGCGATACGCCTGATCGATCAATTGCACCGTCTCGCGCTGTGCGCGATGGGGACCGGCGGCCAGCCGTGCCGCCACGGTTTGCGCTTCGGTCCGCAGATCGGCGTCCTCGACGCAACGCCAGATGAGTCCCCACTCGGCCGCGGTCGCGGCCGGCAGCGGTTCGCCGAGCAGCGCGATGCCGAGTGCCCGCGCGCGGCCGACGCGCCGCGCCAGCTGCCAGGTCGCACCCAGATCCGGAACCATCGCCAGCTTCGGCACGAATGGAAAAAGGAATGATGCCGAGCGTGCCGCGATGACGATATCGGCGGCGAGCGCGAGTCCGACGCCGCCGCCGGCGGCGATGCCGTTGACCGCGGCCACCGTCGGTTGCGGCAGCGCCGCGAGATCGCGGATCAGCGCATGCACCACGTTGTCGAGCACCTCGCGACAATTGCGCGCCCGCTCGGCACGCGGCAGATCCTGGCCCATCATCGGATCCTTCAGATCGGCACCGGCGCAGAACGCGCGACCGCTGCCGGTCAGCACGATGGCGCCGACATCGCTGCGCTCGGCGAGCGATGCCAGCTCGCTGCGCAATTGCAGGATGACGCCGCGACCAAGCGCATTCAGCGCATCCGGACGATTCAAGGTGATGGTGGCGATGCCCTGCGTGATATCGGTAATGAGGTTGGCCTCGGTCACGATGCGGGTCTCCCGGCGGCTGGTGGCGCGGCGAGTATAAGGGAACTGCCGCGCACGCAAGCGGTCGCAACATGGCTATCGGCGCCATCGACCATCGATGTGGTTCCTTTTTTCTTTCACTATCGCTGCTTAAGCTTCGGCCGCAAGCGAAGGTTGACCTGGGGCAAGCGTACTGCGGGGGCCCCGGACGGGTAACAGACGGAAATTCTTTATGAGCACGGCATCGGCTTCAGACCGCGCGGCTCCGGCCGCCGAATTCAATCCGCTGGCGCGACGGCGGCGCAAGCGGCGGTGGTTGCTGCTCGCGATCGGTATGGCGCTGCTTGCCGGTGGCGGGTATTACTTCCAGCGGCAGCAGACGGCCGAGCCCACCGAACAGCCGCTGATCGAGATCGCGGAAATCGGCAACATCGAAAACAGCATCGCGTCCTCCGGCAGTCTGAAGCCGCGCAAGATCGTCGATGTCGGTGCCCAGGTATCCGGTCAGCTGCGCAAGCTGCATGTGCAGATCGGCGACATCGTCACGGAAGGGCAGTTGCTGGCCGAGATCGACGCCCGCGTCCAGGAAGCCAAGGTCGCCGCCAGCCGTGCCAGCATTGCCGCGCTCGAAGCGCAAATCGAGTCACGCCAGGCCGCGCTGGAACTGGCGCGCTCGAACGCGAAGCGGCAGGAGCAGCTGAGCGCAGAGAACGCGACCAGCCAGCTCGACTTCGACAATTCGCGCAACTCGCTCAAGGCCGCCGAGTCGTCGCTGACGCAACTGTTGAAGCAGATCGAGCAGAGCCGGGCGACGCTGTCGAGCGACGAGACCCAGCTCGAATACACCAAGATCTATGCGCCGATGGCCGGCACGGTCGTCTCGATCGACATGATCGAAGGGCGCACGCTGAATTCGGTACAGGCGGCGCCAACGATTCTGAAGATTGCCGATCTGTCGACGATGACCGTCGAAACGGAAATCTCCGAGGCCGACATCGGCAACGTCCGCGCCGGCATGCCGGTGTACTTCACGACGCTGGGCGGCGGTTCGCGGCGCTGGTACAGCACCGTGCGCCAGATTCTGCCGACGCCGAAGGTGCAGAACAACGTCGTGCTCTACACCGGTCTGTTCGATATCGAGAACGCCGATTCGGCACTGATGCCGGAAATGACGGCGCAGGTGTTCTTTGTCCAGTCATCCGCTCGCGACGTGCTGACGGTACCGCTGGGCGCGGTGACGTTCGCGGACGTAGCGGCGAGCGCTCCCCCGGCCGCCGGCGCGGCAGGTTTCGCCGGCCCAGGCGGCATGTCTCCGAGTGGCCCGGGCGCGGGCGGCGGACCCCCCGGGCGCAATGGTCCGATGACCGAGGAAATGCGCGAACGGCTGCGGCAGCGGATGGCCGCGGGCGGGGGGCCCGGCGGCGGCTTCGCCGGCGGTTCGCCGCAAGGGGCGCCCGGGGCGCCACCAGCGCAGCGGGACGGCATCGTCAGGGTCGTCCGCGACGACGGCACGATCGAACAGCGCAAGGTCGTCATCGGCGTCACCAGTCGCGTGAAGGCCGAAGTCGTGTCGGGTCTGACCGTGGGCGAGCAGGTGGTCGCGGGTATCGTGCAGGCGAAGCCGGAAGCCACGCAGGGCTCGTCGAATCAGAGCAACTTCCGGGGTCCGCCGGGCGGCTTCCCGCCGTTCATGCGCTGAGGCGGCGCGATGGCTCTGGTGGACAACGACGGTACCGAGACGCAGCGGCCGGACGAGAGCGCGGCGATCCCGCTGATCGAGCTGCGTGCCATCAAACGCACCTACATCACCGGCGGCGGCGTCGAGGTGCAGGCGCTGCGTGGCGTCGATCTGAAGATCTACCCCGGCGAGTTCGTCGCCATCATGGGTCAATCCGGGTCCGGCAAGTCGACGCTGATGAACATCATCGGCTGTCTCGATCGGCCGACCTCCGGGCGCTATCTGTTCGCCGGTCGCGACATCCAGAGCTTCGATGCCGATGGGCTGGCCTGGCTGCGGCGCGAGGCGTTCGGTTTCATCTTCCAGAGTTACAACCTGCTGCAGAACCAGACCGCCGCCGAGAATGTTGAAGTACCGGCGATCTATGCCGGCCTGTCGGCCGGGGCGCGCAAGGATCGGGCCGAAAGCCTGCTCGCCTCCCTTGGCCTTGGCGCACGGCTCGATCACCGGCCGACGCAGTTGTCCGGTGGCCAGCAGCAACGCGTTTCCATCGCCCGCGCGCTGATGAATGGCGGCAACGTGATCCTCGCCGACGAACCGACCGGCGCGCTCGATTCGAGAAGCGGGGTCGAGGTCATCGGCCTGCTCGAAGGTCTCGCGCGCAAGGGCCACACCGTGATCCTCATCACGCATGACGCCGAGGTCGCGAAACATGCCGATCGCGTCGTCGAATTCTTCGACGGCAGCATCGCCCGCGACAGTGGTTATGCGCCGGACGCGATCGATGCGCGCAAGAACGCGGGCCTGCTCGATCTGTTCCGGCTGCGCAAGGCCTCGCATTTTCTCGCCGGTGAAGCCGAGGCGGTGCGGATGGCGTTGCGCTCGCTGTACGCCAACATGTTCCGCACCTTTCTGACGTTGCTCGGCATCGTCATCGGCGTCGCTTCCGTGGTCGCGATGCTGGCGATTGGCGAGGGCTCGCAGCAGGAGATCGTCGAGCGCATCGGCTCGATCGGCGGCACCAACATGCTGAACCTGCAACCGGCGCGGCGCGAAGGGCAGTTCCGGGGCATGCAGTCCTCGCTGACCTTCGAGGATGCCGACGCGATTCTCGAAGGCGTGCCGAACGTGCGCTACACGCTGCCCGAGTTGCAGGGCAGCTACACAGTCCGGTTCGGGCATTACGATCACTCGACCCAAATCACTGCGACCTCGGAAAGCCTGCCGGAAGCGCGTTCGTGGAAACTGGCGCGTGGCGTGTTCTTCACCCGGGCCGACAGCGACCGCTATACCGCGGTTGCCGTGCTTGGCGCGACCGTCGCCGAGCAGCTGTTCCCCGACGGCCAGAATCCGCTCGGCGAGTTCGTTTTGATCGGCACCGTGCCATTCGAGGTCATTGGGGTGATGACCCGCAAGGGCGGCTCGTCCGGCTTTGGCGGCGGCGATCAGGACGACGCGGTGTTCATTCCGCTGAAGACCGGGGGGCTGCGCCTGTTCGGCCAGGATCGGGCACGCTCGATCGCGGTGACCGTTACCGACCTGACGCAAATCGATCAGACCGAGCGGGATCTGATCGCCTTCATGACGGAGCGCCACGGGCAGGAGGATATCCGCATCTTCAACGCCGCCGAGATGTTGGAGACGGTCTCCGCGACGATCGAGACAACCACGCTGTTCCTCAGTTCGATCGCGGCCATCTCGCTGCTGGTCGGTGGCATCGGCGTGATGAACATCATGCTGGTCTCGGTCACCGAGCGCACCCGCGAAATCGGCATCCGCATGGCGACCGGCGCGCGGCAGAAGGACATCCTCGCGCAGTTCCTGTCCGAGGCGATTGTGGTCTCCGGAATCGGCGGCATCGTCGGTGTGTTGCTCGGCATCGGCGTCGGCCAGATTGTCGGCAGCTTCGGCGTGTCGGTGGTGTTTTCGTCCAAGCCGATGGTGCTGGCGTTCACCTGCGCCGCGGCAACCGGCCTCATCTTTGGTTTCGCTCCGGCGCGCAAGGCGGCGCAGCTGGACCCGATCGTGGCGCTCGCGAATGAATAATCGAAGGCAGACTCTGATGACACGATCGCTGCTTGGTGCGGCGGCGCTGTTGCTCTCCGCCTGCGCGGCAACGCCGGTGCCCGACCTCGCGCCGACCGATGTACCGGACGGCTGGCAGGGTCCGGTCACGACCGAGGCGACCGTGTGGCCGGAGCGCAATTGGTGGGACCGCTTCGGTGACACCGAACTGAGCACGCTGATCGAACAGGTGCGCGCCAACAATCTCGACCTGGCGAACAACCGGCGCAATCTGCGTGCGGCGCAACTGACGCTGCGCGAGGCCGGATTCAACCTGTTGCCGACGCCGGTGCTGTCGATCAGCACCGGCGCCACCTACGGGGTGACGCGCAACAACGGAGTGACCATCGAATCGGGTCCGAACACGCCGACACGCGCCAATTTCTCGCTGAGCTACAACGACATTCTCAGCAAGCCTTTGACCTACGAGCGCGCGACGGCGGACTATGACGCGCGCATCGCGCAGTTGATGGATTTGTCGCTGAACACGCTTGGCACCGCGTCCTCGACCTATTTCCAGCTGCTACTGACGCGCGACAAGATCGCGGCGGCGCAGCAGAACGTCGCCAATGCCGAGGCGATCGGCGCGATCGCGCAGGCGCGCGTCAACGCCGGTGTCGCCGTGCCGATCGAGGCCTTGCAGCAGCAGATCGCGATCCAGCGCGAACGTGCCAACCTGAGCAGCCTGCGGCAAAGCGAGCTGTCGGCCCGCGCCTCGCTGGCGCTGCTGCTCGGCCGCGGCGTTCAGGATTTCGATGTCAGCGGTCAAACCCTGACGACGATGACGGTGCCGACGGTGCAGCCCGGGCTGCCGGCCGAATTATTGCTGCGCCGGCCGAGTCTGGTTCAGGCCGAAGCCAATCTGCGCGGCGCGACCGCCAGTGTCGATGTCTCGCGCCTGAAATTGCTGCCGCAGATTTCCCTGACGGGCAGTGCCGGCGCGTCGAGCACGAAATTGCTCGACTTCGTCTCGACGCCGACCCTGCTCGCCGATGTCAGCGCCTCGCTGGCGCAGACCCTGCTCGACAACGGTCAGCGCCTGCGCAACATCGAGCAGGCACGGATCCAGCTCGAAAACAGCCTGTCGAGTTATCGCAAGGCCGTGCTCGCGGCGTTCAACGAGATCGAAGTGCTGCTGCGCAACATCCAGTTGCTGGAACAACTCGGCCACGTCGCCGCGGAGAATCTGAACGCCGCCGAGGAATCGTTCCGCATCGCCCAGGCGCGTTACCGCGAGGGCGTGATCGACTATCAGAGCGTGCTGAATGCGCAGAACACGCTGTTTTCGACACGCAACTCCTACCTCGACAACAAACTGCAACGATTGAACGCCATGATCAGCCTGTACCAGGCCCTGGGTGGCGGCTGGCAAGCCGGCACCGAACCGGGGATTTGAGCTTGGCAGGTCTCAGCGCTTGCGCAATGCCCAGGGCAGCAACGCCACGCTCAACGCACACAGCACGGTCGGGATCAGCATCAGGCCGAGCACGGCATCCGTACCAAGTTTCGCCTGCACTGCCCAGCCGCCAGACAGCGGCCCAGTGACCGCACCGAGCCGGCCGATCACCGCGGCCCAGCCGAGGCCGGTCGCACGCAGCATTGCCGGATAGTAGGTCGCGGCGAGCGCGTACAAGGTCGCCTGACCGCCGGAAATGCCGGCGCCCATCAACACCAGCAGCGGGATCCACGACGTCGCCTCGGCCGGCACGACCATGAACAAGGCGAACACGATCGCCGCACCGGCATAGGCCGTGCCCATGCTCAACACCACCTTGCCACGGTCGACCAGGTACGACAGCAGCAGACCACCGATGATGCCGCCAAACTGCATCGACACCGAGGCACGCAGCGCGGTCGCACGCGGCCAGCCGACATTGGACAACAGGGTCGGTAGCCAGCTGATGAGGAAATACAGCACGTACAGATTCAGGCAGAACACCACCCACAGCAGCAGCGTGCCGGTGCGGTAGCTCGGCGACAGCAGCATCAGCGGCGACTGCCGCGGTACGCGATCGCGCGCGGCACCGCGCACCGTTGCCGGGTCGATACCGGGCGCCAGCCGCGCCAGCAGGCGCGCCAGCCGCGGATCGCCGGGACGCCGTTCCAGCAGGAACTGGCATGACTCCGGCACGATGAAAAAGACCAGCACCGCAAGCACGATCGGCGCGACGCCGCCGACGATGAAGACGCTCTGCCAGCCGAACCGCTGCAACAGCAGCGGTGCGACATTGCCGGCGATGAACGAACCGAGCGCGACATTGCAGAACATCAGCGTGACCAGCGTCGCCCGGCTGCGGCTCGGCATGTAGTCCGAGGTCAACGCGGTCGCATTCGGCAGGCAGACGCCGAGCGCGACGCCGGTCATGAAACGCCAGAGGATCAATTCGTTCACGCTCTGCGCGTAGGCGGTGAGGATGCAGGACACGCCAAGCAGCAGCAGCGACAGCATCAGCGCCGGCCGGCGGCCGATACGATCGCCGATGTGCGCCAGCAGTGCCGCGCCGGCACCCATGCCGAAGATGGCGGCAGTGACCGCGATATTGAACTTGCCGGCGTCGATGCCCCAGGCGGCGCTCAGGGTCGGGATCACCAGCGCCATGGTCTGGATATCGTAGCCGTCGAACAGCACGATCACGGCGCACAACACCAGCACCAGGATTTGCAGACCTCCGAGCGGCCGATCATCGATCAGCGTGGTGATTTCAACGGTTGCAGCGCCAGAGTCTTTCACGCGTTACCCTCCCCAGGGGTCCAAGGTTGGTGACTCTGAACAAGTCCACGACGGACCTGTTCGGAGATTACTTGATGAAACGGGTGAACCAGAGTCCCAGTTCGAACAGCAGCCAGATCGGTACCGAAAGCATCGTCTGCGACACCACGTCGGTGGTGGGTGTCAGGATCATGCCGGCGATGAACGCGCCGACGATGATGTAAGGCCGCTGCGCGACCAGCGTTTCGCGCGCAATGATGCCGGCGCGCACCAGCAGGAAAGTCGCGATCGGAACCTCGAATACCAGACCGAACGACAGGAACATCGACAGCACGAAGGTCAGGTAGCTGCTGATGTCGGTCATCACCGCTACGCCTTCCGGCGCGGTCGCGGTGAAGAACGCGAACATGATTGGAAATACGGCGAAATAGGCGAACGCGATACCGGCATAGAACAGCAGCGTGCTCGACACCAGCACCGGCGCGACCAGCCGCTTCTCGTTCTGATACAAGCCCGGCGCGATGAAGGCCCAGGCCTGGTAGAACAGGTACGGCACCGCCAGCACCAGCGCGGCAAAAGCCGTCAGCTTGAAGGGAGCCATGAACGGTGAGGTCACCTGGGTCGCAATCATCTTGCTGTCCTGCGGCAGATGCCGCAGCAGCGGTTGCGACAGCCAGGTGTAGAGATCATTGGCGAAGAAGCTGAGCGGCAGGAAGGTGACGAGCAGGGCGACGAAGCAGCGCAGCAGCCGATCGCGCAGCTCCATCAGGTGCGACAGGATGCTTTGCTCGTGATCTCCGGGCGGACCGTCCTGCGACACAGAAGGCGTCGTCATCAGGCGCCGTCGCTCACTGCCGTCGTTGCCGGCGTCTTGGTGGGTGGTGGCGCAGCCGCTGCGGTCGTATCCGCCACGGCCGGTGCCGACGTCGCGGTCGGCGCAGTCGGGCCAAACACCAGGGGTTGGTTCAGCTCCCGATTGAATTCATCGGCGCCCTTTTGCAGGTCCTGCGCCAGCGCATCAAGTTCCGGCGCCTGCAAATCCTGCTTCAGTTGCCGCAACTCGGACAGATCAATCTCGCGTTCCAGATCGCGCTTGAATTCGCGGGTCAGCCGTTGCGCCTTGCCGACCCAGCGGCCGACCGTACGCGCGAACGCCGGCAGCCGCTCTGGCCCCAGCACCAGCAGCGCGACGAGACCGACGAGCGCAAGCTCCCAAAAGCCGATATCGAACATCGTGCCGAGAGATCAGACGGATTCCTTGGATCGCTCGGACTCGGTCTTGCTCTGTACCTGGCCTTCGATCACCCGGCCCTCGTCATTCGCGGCGTCGGGCTTCTCGCTCTTGTCCTCGCGTACCGCGCTGCGAAAGCTCTTGATCGCGTCGCCGAGGTCGGAGCCGATGCTGCGAATGCGTTTGGTGCCGAACAGCACGACCACGATGAGCAGGATGACCAGCAGTTCCCAGATGCCAAACCTCATAAATAATTCTCCGAATGAATTGAGCGAGGCGCCGCTTCAACCACCGCTACGGGCTGCCTTTTCGGCGAGGCCGGACTGGCCGAAGCGCCGCTCCAGTTCCGCCAGCACCGCGGCGGGATCGAGATCGAGCGCCACCAGCATGACGAGACTGTGAAACCAGAGATCGGCGGTCTCGTGAATGATTTCGTCCGGCTGGCCGTTGCGCGCGGCAAGGATCGTTTCGATCGCTTCCTCGCCGACCTTGCGCAAGATCGTGTCGAGCCCGCGCCGGTACAGGCTCGCGACGTAGGAATCGTCCGGCGCCGCCAGTTTGCGCGCGCGCAGCACTTCGGTCAGATGGCGCAGCACGTTCTCGCTCACGGCTTGTTCTCGTAAATCGCGGCGGGATCCTTCAATACCGGTTCGACATCGACCCAGCGATCCTCGTCGAGCCGCCGGTACAGGCAACTGTAATGGCCGGTGTGACAGGCAATGCCGCCCCGCTGCTCGACGAGCAGCAGGATAGTATCACCATCGCAGTCGAGCCGTATTTCGCGGACGGTCTGCACGTGCCCGGACTCCTCGCCCTTGCGCCACAGCCGGCGGCGCGAGCGCGACCAGTACACGGCGCGGCCTTCGCGCACGGTCAGTTCGAGCGCCTCGCGATTGATCCAGGCGGTCATCAGCACGCGCCCGGTTGCGGCGTCCTGCGCAATCGCGGGCACCATGCCTTCGTCGTTCCAGCTGATCGCATCGAGCCAGCTCACAGCCGCACCTCGATGCCGCGTTCCGCCATGCGCCGCTTCGCCTCACCGACGGTGTAGGTGCCATAGTGGAAGATGCTTGCCGCAAGCACCGCATCGGCACCGCCTTGCAGCACGCCGTCCACCAGATGATCGAGCGTGCCGACACCGCCGGAGGCAATAAGAGGAATCGAGACCGCGGCGCTGACCGCCCGCGTCAGTTCCAGGTCGAAGCCTGCCCTGGTGCCGTCGCGATCCATGCTGGTCAGCAGGATTTCTCCGGCTCCGGCGGCGGCCATGCGGCGGGCCCAGTCGATGGCGTCGATACCGGTCGGCCGGCGGCCGCCATGGGTGTAGATCTCCCAACGCGGCGGGTCAGCGTCGACGACGCGGCGCGCATCGATGGCGACGACGATACATTGCGAACCGAACTTGCCGGCTGCCTCGGCGACGAACCCGGGGCGCTGGATCGCAGCGGAGTTGATCGACACCTTGTCGGCGCCCGCATGCAACATGCGGTGCACGTCTTCGACCGAGCGAATGCCGCCGCCGACGGTCAGCGGGATGAACACCTGCCGTGCGACTGCCTCGACCACGTGCACCATCGTCTCGCGGTTGTCGCTGGAAGCGGTGATGTCGAGAAAGGTGATCTCGTCGGCGCCCTGCTCGTCATAGCGGCGGGCCACCTCGACCGGATCGCCGGCATCGCGCAGGGCGACGAACTGGATACCCTTGACGACCCGGCCGCCGTCGACGTCCAGGCACGGAATGATCCGTTTGGCGAGGCCCATCAGCCCCCGCTCAGTTGATCCGCAAGCGCCTGTGCCGCGGTGAAGTCCAAAGTGCCTTCATAGATGGCACGACCGATGATCGCGCCTTGGATGCCTTCCTTCTCGACCGCGCAGAGCGCGCGCACGTCGTCGAGATTGGTGACGCCGCCAGCGGCGATCACCGGAATCGACAAGGGGCCGGCGAAGTTCACGGTCTCTTCGATATTGAGGCCACTCAGCATGCCGTCCCGGTTGATGCAGGTGAAGATGATGGCGTTGACGCCGTCGTGCTCGAAATGCCGCGCCATGTCGACCGCGTCGTGGCGCGACAGCTTCGACCAACCGTCGGTCGCGACCTTGTGGTCGCGCACGTCGAGGCCGACGATCACGCGCCCCGGAAATTCGAGACACATGTCCGAGACGAAATGCGGCGCGGTCACGGCCTTGGTGCCGAGGATCACGTAGCTGACCCCGGCATCGAGATAGGCCTGCACCGCGTCTTCGTCGCGGATGCCGCCACCGACCTGGATCGGGATGGTCGGATGCCGGTCCGAAATCTCATGGATGATCTCGGCATTCATCGGCCGGCCTTGCTTGGCGCCGTCCAGATCGACGATGTGCAACCGACGCGCGCCGGCCTTTACCCAGCGCTCGGCCATCGCCACCGGGTCCTCGGAATAAATGGTGTTGTCGTCCATGTTGCCTTGGCGCAAGCGGACACACTTGCCGGCCTGGATGTCAATCGCGGGTATTAACAACATGGGAAGAAATTTCGGGTCGCTGGCAACGGCTGGGGTTTGGTCGTCGAGCGGGAGCCTGATGTCTTATCGCTGGTTCGGCCCGAAGTCTAGCACAGCTCCTGCCAAATGCAGCCGCAATGCAATCACCCATCTTCTGCGCGACAATGCGCCGCGACGCGGTACCGCGTCCGAACCTGACCAAGCGATAGTTCCATGGCGCGCATCCAAGCACCCACGTCGGCTGCAATGGCAGCCCAAGCCGAGGCGCCGGCAGTAGCGCCGCTTGGCACGGTGGCCGCGATCGACCTTGGCTCCAACAGCTTTCACATGATCGTCGCCGACGTCGCCGGCGGCCGGCTGCGCGTGGTCGATCGTCTGCGGGAAATGGTGCGGCTCGCGGCCGGCCTCGACGATGACCATTGCCTGACCGATGCGGCCGTGTTGCGGGCGCTTGCCTGCCTGCGCCGCTTCGGTGAGCGGGTGCGTGGCTTGCCGCGCGGCAGTGTACGAGTGGTTGGTACCAACACGCTGCGCAAGGCGCGTGACGGCATCACGTTCATCGGTCATGCTGAAGCAGCGCTTGGCCATCCAATCGATGTCATTTCCGGGTTCGAGGAAGCCCGCCTGATCTACCTTGGTGTCTGTCATGGCCTGGAAGGGGATGACAACCAGCGCTTGGTGATCGACATCGGCGGCGGCAGCACCGAGTTCATTCTCGGTCGGCGCAGCCAGCCCCTGTTGCTCGACAGCCTGCACATTGGCTGCGTCGAATTGTCCGAGCGTTTTTTTGCCGATGGCGTCATTACCCCGCGCCGGCTGCGCGACGCCGAGATCGCCGCGCTGCAGGAAATCGAGTCGATCGAAAGCGCGTTTCGAGGTCTCGGTTGGCGCACTGCGGTTGGCGCCTCCGGTACCATGCTGGCGGTGCATGAAGTATTGCTGAACGAAGGTTGGAGCCGCGATGGCATCACCGCGACCGGGTTGCGCCAGTTGCGGCAGCGTCTGCTCGACGCCGGTCGCACCGACGCGCTCGGGCTGCGCGGCCTTTCGGCGGAGCGACGCCTGATCTTTCCGGGCGGAGTCGCGATCCTGAACGCGGCGTTCGAGGGCTTGGGCCTCGACTTGGTGCATGTCTCCGACAGCTCGCTGCGCGAGGGCGTGCTCTACGATCTGCTCGGACGGTTGCAGCTCGACGATATCCGCGAGCAGACCATCGCGGATCTCGCGCTGCGCTATCATGTTGACGCGGCGCAGGCGGAGCGTGTCACCGCGACCGCTGCCGATCTGCTGCGCGCCGTTGCCAAGGACTGGAAGCTCGATGACCCCGGGTTTCCGCGGCTGTTGCGCTGGGCCGCCCGGCTGCATGAAATCGGCGTCGCCATCTCGCACAGCCAGTACCACAAGCATGGCGCCTATCTACTGACCCATCTCGACATGCCGGGTTTCTCGGTCGGCGAACAGCGCCAACTCGCGGTGCTGGTGCGCAGTCACCGCCGCGCGTTGGCACCGGCGGAGTTCGAGCGGTTCGACGAACGCGTCGCCCGACCGCTGCTGCGGCTGGCGTTGCTGTTGCGCCTCACCGTCGTGTTGCACCGCCGCCGCAGCGACGATCCGTTGCCCACACCGCAATTCAAGGTGGATGGGCAAAGCTGGAAGCTGCGTTTCCCGGAAGGTTGGCTCGACGCTCATCCGCTGACCCGGGCCGATCTCGAACAGGAAGCGGCATTTCAAAAGGCCGCCGGCATCAAACTGAAATTCAGGTGACAGCCGCGTTTGTGTTGCTTTCCTCGCCGCGCTGCGGCCAGGCGTCCAGCAGCGCCTTGACCAGTGTTGCCAGCGGGATGGCGAAAAACACACCCCAGAAACCCCACAGGCCGCCAAACACCAACACCGCGATGATGATCGCCGCCGGATGCAGATTCACCACCTCCGAAAAAAGCAGCGGCACCAGGACGTTGCCGTCGAGAAACTGGATCACGATGTAAGCAGCCAGAATCCATACGAACTGCGCGCTCGGTCCCAGTTGCAGATAGGCGGCAATGGCGACCGGGACGGTCACGGCAAACGCACCGACGAACGGTATCAGTACCGAGAAACCGACCAGCACCGCGAGCAACGCCGCGAATTTGAGGCTCAGCAGCGTGAACACGACGTAGGTGGTGACGCCGACGATGACGATTTCGTAGACCTTGCCGCGCACGTAGTTGCCCATCTGTTGGTCCATTTCTCGCCACAGCCAAGTCAGGACCGCGCGATCCCTGGGCAGGAAGCCGCACCACCAGGTCACCAGCAGCTGCTTGTCCTTCATGAAGAAGAACACCAGGATCGGTCCGATCACGAAGTACAGCAGGAAGCTCACCAGCCGCGGAATGCTGGCGAGGGAGAATGACAGAACCTTCTGACCCAGATCGGCAACACCGGTACCCGCGGCGCGCATCACGTCGGCAATCTGCTGTTCGGTGAATATCTCGGGATAGCGATCGGGCAGGTGCAGCAGAATCTGTTTACCCTCGTCGATCAGCCGCGGCAGCTGTTGAACGAAATTGGTCGTTTGTCGCGACAGCAGCGGCAGCAGGCCCAACAGCAGGAAAAACAGCCCGACGATGAACAGGGCGAAGATCAGCAGTACCGCGGGCAGGCGCGGCACATGCCAGAGTTCAAGGCGATGCACCGCGCCTTCCAGCAGATAGGCAACGATCAATGCGCCGAATACCGGCACCAGCAGATCGCCAAGCGAGCCAAGCACGACGATCGCCAGCAACAGAAATGCAAACAACAACACCGCCTGCGGGTGTGAAAAGTAACGGCGGTACCATTGCCCTACGACTTCAAGCAAAGCGATTCTCCAGAACGAGGTGGTGCGTGGCGCATGATAGTTTATCCGTAACGCGATCACGAAAATCATGAAACAGCCGCAGCCGAAACGGCCCATCCCGCGACGCCGTCCCCGTCCCACCGCGGTACAGGCGCTTGCCGGACTTGCCCGCGCCCAGTTGCAGACGATGGGTGCATGCCTGCCGTTGCTCGAGCAGGATCGGGATGAGGACGCGCTGCACGACTTTCGGGTCGCACTGCGCCGGTTGCGCACGTTGTTGCGCCTGTTCGATCACGGTGCCGATCCCCGCCTTGCCGCGCGTTGCGATCGTGCGCTGCGCTGGCTGACGCGCAGCAGCGGCCAGCGCCGTGATCTCGATGTCGCGCTGCGCGACCTGACCCTGTTGGCCGACCGCGGCGCGCTGAGTGCGGAAGCCGTCGTGCTGCTGCGCGAGCCGCTGCGGCGCGAACGTGCCCGGGCGCAGCGACGGTTGCTGGCAACGCTGCGCGGCACGCGCTGTCGCCGGACGCTGGCGGCGACCGAACAGCTGTTGACGCGACACGAGGCCGCATCGGCCGAAATGCCGTTGGATCTCGAGACGGCGGCGCGGCGGGCCGGCCACAAGCTGCGACGGCGCCTGCGCCGAGCCGGGCGTGACGGCACCCTCTTGCGCCTGCACGCAGCCCGCAAGGCCGGCAAGCAATTCCGTTATCTGCTGGAAGTGTTGCCGGCGCTAGGCCCCCGCCGCATCAGGCGCCGCGAGGTGCAGCGCGCCATCGCGGAGTTGAAGGTGCTGCAGGAAGACCTTGGCGCGATCTGCGACCTCGGCGTTCAGGCGATGTTGTGCGATGAACTCGGCGCGACCAGACGGTCGTTGCCGGGCGAGCCAGCGGCGGAATTGGCGCAACTCGGATCGAGGCTGCGAGCGCACGCCGCCGAAGCCGCGCGGGCGGCAGCGGCGGATCTGACGCCGATGACGATGGCGATGGCCGATCAACCCGAAGCGCTGTTCCTGAGGCGCGCGGAGCGCGGTCGTTGAAATGCGGCGGCCACCTGCCGCGAGCCGGATGACCGACGACCATCCCGAACCGGCCACGCCGCTCACGGCCGAACTGGTCGAGCACCTCCACACCTGGGCGGGCGAACTGGGCTTCGATCGGATCGGCATCGCCGCGATCGACCTCGCCGCCGATGAGCAGCGGCTCGATGCCTGGCTCGCTCACGGCCGGCATGGCGAGATGGCGTACATGGCGCGCCACGGCCACCGCCGCAGCCGTCCTGCGACACTGGTGCCGGGTACGCGCAGCGTGATCGTCGCGCGGCTGCCGTATTTGCCGGAGCCGAGTGAGGCGGCGCGACATGTGTTGGCCGATCCTCTGCTTGGATATGTCTCGCGCTATGCGCTCGGTCGCGACTATCACAAGCTGCTGCGCCGGCGTCTGCAGCAACTCGCCGATCGCATCGCCGCATGGGTTGGGCCATTCGGCTATCGCGTCTTCAGCGACAGCGCCCCGGTGCTGGAAAAGGCGCTGGCGCGCGCCGCCGGACTCGGCTGGATCGGCAAGCACACCTGCCTGATCGATCGCCAGGCCGGTTCCTGGTTCTTTCTTGGCGAGATCTATACTGATCTGCCGTTGCCAGCGGCGCCGGCCAGCGCCACCAGCCACTGCGGCAGTTGCACGCGCTGTCTCGACATCTGTCCCACCGGAGCGCTGGTCGCGCCGTACCAGCTCGATGCGCGGCGCTGCATCTCCTATCTCACGATCGAGTTGCGCGGCGCGATTCCGCTGGCACTGCGACCGCTACTCGGCAACCGCATCTTCGGTTGCGACGACTGCCAGCTGGTCTGTCCCTGGAACCGGCGCACAACGATCTCCGCCGAGCCGGATTTTCGCGCGCGGCACGGGCTCGATGCGGCGGCACTGGTCACCTTGTTCCGCTGGAGTGCGGCCGATTTCGACCGCTATACCGAAGGTTCGGCGATCCGGCGCATCGGCTACGGTTGCTGGTTGCGCAATGTCGCAGTCGCGCTCGGCAATGCGCCGCGCACACCGGAGGTTCTGGCGGCGCTACAATCCCGGGCCGAGGATCCCGATCTCCTCGTGCGTGAACACGTACTGTGGGCCCTGCAGTGCCAAACCAAGGAGCTGACATGCTGACTGGACAGATGGTTGCGAAACTCTTTCTGCGCGGATTGGGGGAGTTGCTGGTGCTGCACAACGTCGGCGGCCAGGCACTGCTCGGGCAGATCGCCGTCGAGAAGAACCGCACGGTATTCAAGGACCGGGGCTTCCTGCGCGGCGTCACGCCGGCGCAGGTGGCGACCGCGGTCGAGTTCGGCAACCTCGGCGCAGTGGCCGACATTGGCGGCAAGGATTGGCAGACGCTGACCTTCCTCGGCATCACGCGCTGTCGGATCCCGAGCGATCTCAGCGCAACCCGCACCGGTTTGTTGCGCGAGACGCGCTCGGTGCAGGGCGATTCGCTGGCGTCGTTCGAAGGGAGCTGGTATCGCGGCTTCCATCTGATGCTGGAACATCATTTCCTGCCGGTACTGTCGATGATTCCGTTGCCGACCGCCTATCCGGGTGCCACCGGCCTCGCGGTCTGCGATCTGAAGCTGTCGACCCTGCCGCTGGCGACCATGCAGCGCGTGCACGATTCGATCCGCATGGCGGTCGATCAATATCTGACCGTCGAGGTCGAGGACCTGGCCGTGGACAGCGAGGATTTCTCGACGCTGTTCGGGACGTTCCTGAAGAGTGACGCCTCATGACCGGTCACTCGCGGTCACGCCGGTCAACGCCCGACCGGTCATGGCGATAACCGACTCGGAGCCGCCGCCAGAGCCGGCCGTGGCCGGCATCCCGGAAATCAATCCGCAGGTCTATGAGTGGTGCGTGCGCGTGTTCGACCGCGTGCGGCACGTGCTCGGCGTGCGCATCAAGATGCATCACGAGCAAGGGCAGATCGATGCCGGCGAGATCTTCCTGTTCAATCACTTCGCCCGCATCGAGACCTTCATTCCGCAGTACCTCATCTTCCGTGCCAACGGCGCCTTCTGTCGCTCGGTCGCCTCGGCGCAGTTCTGGCAGGGCAGCGATACCTTCGGCAAGCTGCTGACCGACATCGGTGCGGTGCCCAACAGCCACCCGCGCCTGTTGCCGATCCTCGCCGGCAGCATCCTGCGTGGCCAAAAGATCGTGATCTTCCCCGAAGGCGGCATGGTCAAGGATCGGCGCGTGGTCGATGCCGCCGGCGAATACCGGGTCTATTCGCGCAAGTCGCGTGAGCGGCGCAAGCATCACACCGGCGCCGCCCGGCTCGCGATCGGCGTGCAGATTTTCAAGCAGGCAGTGCTTGATCGCGATCGTCGCGGCAACCGTTCGGTACTGCGGCAATGGGCCGACCTGCTCGGCCTCGACGGCCTGCACAGGCTGGTCGAGGCGGCGCGCCGGCCGACCGTGATCGTCCCGGCCAGCATCACGTTCTATCCGTTGCGCATTCAGGAGAACGTGCTGGTCAAGGGCGTCGAGCTGTTTGCCAAGAACGTCAGCGAACGCATGATCGAGGAGCTGATCGTCGAAGGCAATTTCGTACTGAAGAAGACCGACATGGACATCCGTCTTGGTGAACCGATCCGGCCGCAGGACCTCTGGCAGTGGTGGGAACGCAGCCTGGCGCGCTATCTCGCGCTGCGCATTCGCGAACCCGATGAGGTATTCGAATTCGGCCGCGAACAGAGCGTCGCCGACAAGAACTTCTGCGTGCTCGGGCTGCGCAGCAGCGTCGATGTGCTGCGCGATCGCTACATGGAGGAGATGTACCGCTCGGTCACGGTGAACCTGTCGCACGTCGCCTCGCATGTCATCCTCGCGGCGCTCGATGGCGGCCGCGACTGCCTCGAGGAGGGTCTGTTCCGGCGCTGCCTGTACCTGGCCATCAAGCACCTGCAACGCCACGCCGAGGTGCATCTGCACAAGGCGCTGTGCGATCCGCAGCAGTACGCCACGTTATTGCACGACACCACGGAGCCGCTGCAACTGCTGCTGCGCTCCGCGACCGCCGCCAACCTCGTCGCGCTGCGCGATGGTCGCGTCTGTTTTCTCGACAAACTGCACCAGGAGCACCTGTTCGATGCGGTCCGGCTGGAGAATCCGATCGAGGTCTATGCCAACGAAGTGCGCCCGGTGGCGACGGTCGTCAGCGAGGTCGCGGCCGCGGTCGCTCGCGCACCGGAGCTGGACGATCGAGATCTTGCAAGACTGCGGTTCGACGACGAGCTGATGCAGTTGCGCTGGGACAGATATCTGTACACCGGCGGCAAGTTCGACGAACTGAACCGGCAGCAAACCGCGACCGCGGATGCCGAGCCGTTTCTGCTGTTGCCGGAGCGGCCTCGCCGGCTCGGCGTCGTGCTGGTGCACGGATTCCTCGCCTCGCCGGCCGAAGTGCGCGAATTCGGCCAGCGGCTGTACGGACTCGGCTACAACGTCGTCGGCGTGCGGCTGCGCGGGCATGGCACGTCGCCCTGGGACCTGCGCACACGAGAATGGCAGGACTGGCTCGCCTCGGTGCGGCGCGGTCTCGAGATCCTCGAAGCGTTCAACGACGACATCTGTCTGGTCGGCTTCTCCACCGGCGGCGCACTGGCGCTCTATCTTGCCGCGGA
>JADLEV010000047.1 GCA_020845935.1 Gammaproteobacteria bacterium | reverse complement strand
GATCCGCTCGAGCCAGGCGAACTGCTGGAGATCCTGTCAACCGAGATTTCCGTGCCGCAGGATCTGCCGGCGTGGTGTCGTCTGACTGGCAACAGTCTCGTATCTCATATCGTCGATGGCCGGCAACACAGCTTTCTGGTGAGCAAGGGATCGTTCACGGGCATGCCGGCGCCGAGCCCGACCAACGCTCCGGCGGCACCGCGGGCAAAGGCCGGCGCGCGGCGCCGCCACGCGCCGATCACGCAACCGATCCGGCCGGTCGTGCGTCCGCAAGTCCTCCCGGCTCCAGCGGCGGTGCCGGCCATACGACCGCTTTCGGTCATGGGCATCGGCAGCTGGCCGCGGCCGCGCTGGCTGCTCGAAGCATTGCACCGGCATCTCGAAGCGAAGTTGAGTGACGTGGAATTCCAGGAGATCGCGGACGACGCGGTCCGTCTCTGCGTGCAAGCCCAACTTCGCGCCGGCGTCGATGTCGTCGTCGATGGCGAGCAGCGGCGCGACAACTACGCCAGCTTCGTCGGTGGCCTGCTCGACAACTGCCAGCTGATCCCGATTACCGACCTGCTGCCCTACGTCGATGACCCGGAGGAATTCGAACGCGAACTCCGATCGCTCGACGTCCCCGCCGGCAAGATTCGGCACCCGGCCGTGTTTGGTCCGCTCGGACGGTCACGGCCACTCGCGGTGCATGAGGCGGAGTTTCTGCGCACCTTGACCGACCGGCCGATCAAGGTCGCGCTGCCGGGGCCGTACCTGCTGACGCGCACGATGTGGATGGAATGCATTTCCGATCGCGCCTACGCATCGCGCGAGCAGCTCGCCGCCGACATCGTGCGCGTGCTGCGCGAGGAATTGCATCATCTGCTGGCCGCGGGCGTGGCGCTGGTGCAGTTCGATGAACCGGTCCTGACCGAAGTCGTATTCGGCCGGGCCCGAGAGAACCGCACCTTCATGTGCGGCGCGCTCGGCGACAAACTGCCGCCCGACCAGGAACTCGATTTCGCCCTGCGCCTGTTCAATATGACGGTCGTGGGTTTACCGCAAGAGCGAATTGCCTTGCATGTCTGCCGCGGGAACTGGAGCCGCGATGAAACGATCGCGTTGCACGGTGATTACCAGCCGCTCTTGCCGTATTTGATGGCGGTGGACGCCGGCATCCTGTTGCTCGAATCCTGCACGCCGCGCGCTGGAACCATCGACGTCCTCGCGCGCCTACCGCAGACCAAGCGAATCGGCATCGGCATGGTCAACCAGAAGCTCGATGCCGTGGAATCTCCCGCCGACGTCCGGCGCCGGGCGGAACATGCGATCGAGACGCTCGGTGCTGCCCGCGTGCTGTTTACGCCCGATTGCGGCTTTGCGACATTCGCCGACAATCCCATCTCCTCGGCCCAAGTGGCCGAAGCGAAGCTCGGCGTAATCACCAGCGTCGCAAGGCAGATGCGTGAAATTCATGGCGTTGGCTAAGTGTCGGGCAGATTTGCGTACAAGCCGGGTTCCATCGACGTGAACGGCCACATCATGTCGCAATGGACCCCGGCTCTCCCTGGGGCGGTGCCGCATCACTTCCAGCGATCGATCGACGCGCTGGCGACATAGGTGAAATCGCCGCCGGACCAGAACGTGTTGGTGCCACCGCCGACCACGACGATCTCGATCGGCGTTGCCGAGTTGGTGCTGGCGATGCCGGTACCGCCTTGCGCTGGCGGGCTGGCGTAACGCGAGACCGGGATCTCGGCGCCCTCGCCCCGCTTGAGGTACGACGCATACGGCTCGACGCCCTGTTGCGCCTTTTTCAATTCTGCCTCGTGCGTCGACCAGTACAGCCAGGCCGGGGTCGTCGAGTTCTGCCCAAGCCATGCCGCGAACGCCTGCTTGCTGGCGAAGCCAGCGCTCTTCATGTCCGCGGCGACGACCGGGTCGAGCAGCAACGTCGCCCGAGTCGTGCCGAACGAAAAGAAATGCGACAGCCAGTTCATGATGACCTCCTGCTGCGGCAGCGGGCTGTACCAGGCGATGTTGTTGAGACTCCAGCCGCTGAGAATGCTGATGGTGCTTTCCTCGGCCTTGAATCCCTTTTGCACGTGCAGCGGCTGCCAGCCTTCCGGCAAGCCTTCCTCGGCCTCCGGAATACAGAGGTTGTTGTAGCTGAGCGCGTTGCCCTGGCTGCCGAGATAGGTTTCTCCCGGTCGGCCCGAGCCACCGAGGTTCTTCGAAATCAGGGTCCAGGCCCGACCAATCGTCGCATTGGCGTGATTGAAGGGACCCAGAGCGCCGATGCCGGCGTTCATGCCGATCTCGTTGCGCTCGGGACCGTTGACGACGACCATCCGCGCGAACGACGACGTCGAGCTGATCAGCGAGGTGGTGCCGGTCGAGGCGATCGCAAGGATGGTCGGCAGATATTCCGGCCGCGCGCCCGCCATCACCGCGTTCACCGCAACCATCTCGACGGTATATTCCCAGGCTTCGTGCGGTGGCGACGGCCGCATGATGCCGACCACTTCATCCGGCCTGCGGCTGGTGCCCTGCAGCATTTCTGCGACGCGCTCCTCGGTCGGCAGCACGATGGCCATGCCATCGGTCCATTGGCTGTCATGGAACATCCGTTCGAGGTTCGTGGGTGTATCCGGCGGCAACAGCCGCGGCCGTGCTTCCCGGTCGAGGAAGCCGGCCTGGCGTTCCTCATCGATCAGCGGCTTTGCCAGCCCTTCATAAATCTGTTGCAGCATCGGCTGCTTGCTGATCGGATCGCTGCCGGCGAGATACTGCCGCGCGATTTCGGCGGTTCGATCAGTGACCGGATGCGGCGCGAAGGTGATGCGCTGCCGCGGCATGCCTTTCTTGTAGGCCGTGGTCTTCGCGAGTTCCTCGAACCGTGCGGTGACGATCGACACGGCGGGCACGCCGTTGCGCTCCAGGGTGATGCTGTGGCCGACGACCGCCGGCGAACAGCTGCTTCAATGCCCGATGAGAACGATCGCACCTGCGGCATTGACCTTGGCGTCGGCCCAGAGCTTCGGATCGTCGTCGAAGTAACTGCCGACCTTCTCCTTGATCACCCAGTTCGTCCGCGGATATTTTGCCGCGAGCCCCTGTTGCAGTTCCTCGACGAACGGCTTGGTGCGCGGATACTTGGTATCGACGATGTAAATCGTCTTGCCGTCGAGCGATGCCGGACGCGCCGCCATCGGCACCAGCCGAATCGGCGGTTGAATGCCACGCGGATTCAGCACGGTGATCGGCGTCTCGGCGGCGCCCGCCGGCAGAGCAACCAACGCGCATAACGCCAGCGTCACAGCGCGAACCATCAACCAATATCCGTTCATCGAACTACCCCCACGTCGTTGCCTTGATGTTCATAAGTTTCTTGGGATGGACCCGGCGCTCCGTCCCTACAGTGAGAAAAACAGGAGGTTGCCGCGGCCCATGCCGCCCCCGCCGGACGGATCGAAAATCAGCACCGGATGCGGCTCCTTGGTCTCGACCGCGAACGCGAGCCAGCCTTCGAGGGTCGTGCCGGCGCGGACCATGCCCTGCAAGGGCGGTTGCGGCACGCTGACGTTGATCGACGCATAGGGCACGAGCGTCGCCGAATGCGCCAGCCATTCCGCCGGAGTCGTGCCCACCTGAAAGGAGCCGCGATCGGATACCGCGCGGCCGCGCAATTCGAAGCGGACCCGCGCCAGCAGGTATTCATGACCCGCGGGCGCCGGCGCCAGTGCGGCATCCGCGGTCCGCAGCCGCTCCAGCGCCTTGGCGCCGCGAAGCGATTCGAGCACGGTGATGGTGACGTCGTAATTGCTCGAATTGACCGAGCCGATCTCGACGATCGAGACGACCGCTGTCCCGATGGGTGCCGGCTCCTTGTGCGATTTGCCTGGCTGCGCCAGAGCGCCGATCCAGACTCCGAGCAGCAGGATCGCCGCGAGCGGGCGACCGACGGTTGTGCGTGCCATCGCTTGCTTCCCCCCTTTGTCTTGATGCGGGTTGTCGTGAGCAAAGATGGTACGACGATTTCTGGCTCGCGCGGGATTACCGGATAGAATGCCGCGAACTCTCCTTCCCCACGGACTTGTGCGTGCCATCGATCCTCACCATCCGGCAACTGACCAAGACCTACGCCAACGGCTTCGTCGCGCTGAAGAACATCGACCTCGACATCCGCAAGGGTGAAATCGTCGCGCTGCTGGGACCCAATGGTGCCGGCAAGACCACGCTGATCAGCGCCGTCTGCGGCATCGTCACGCCGAGCAGCGGCACCATCACCGCCGGCGGTTTCGATACCGCGCGGGCGTACCGCCCGGCGCGCGCCATGATCGGCCTCGTGCCGCAGGAACTGGCGACCGATGCCTTCGAGTCGGTGTGGTCAACCGTCAGTTTCAGCCGCGGCCTGTTCGGTCGGGCGCCGAATCCTGCGCACCTCGAACACGTGCTGCGCGCACTGTCGCTGTGGGACAAGCGCAAGGATCGGATCATGACGCTGTCCGGTGGCATGAAGCGGCGCGTGATGATCGCGAAAGCGCTGGCCCATGAACCGTCGATCCTGTTCCTCGACGAGCCGACCGCGGGGGTCGATGTCGAGTTGCGACGCGACATGTGGAACCTGGTGCGCTCGCTGCGCGAAAGTGGTGTCACAATCATCCTGACGACCCACTACATCGAAGAGGCCGAGGAAATGGCCGATCGCGTCGGCGTCATCCACAAGGGCGAACTGATCGTCGTCGATGACAAGGTCGCGCTGATGAAGAAGCTCGGCCGCAAGCGGCTGGCGCTGCACTTGCAGGAGCCGCTGGCGGCGATCCCGGCGGCACTGGCTGATTGGCCGTTGGCGCTGAAGGCTGATGGTTGCGAACTGCACTACGAGTTCGACATCAACGCCGAGCACACCGGCGTGCCGACGCTGCTGCGCCAGTTGAGCGACCTGGGCATCCCGTTCCGGGATTTGAACACCAGTCAGAGCTCACTCGAGGAAATCTTCGTCAACCTGGTCAGTGATCGCGAAAAGGGTTCACATTTATGAGTTTCAATGGCCATGGCGTCTGGTCGATCTATCGCTTCGAGATGGCGCGCGCGCTGCGCACGCTGGTGCAGAGTCTGGTAACGCCGGTGTTGACGACTTCGCTGTACTTCGTCGTGTTCGGCTCGGCAATCGGCGGCCGCATGGGCGAGGTCGAGGGCGTGAATTACGGCGCGTTCATCGTGCCGGGCCTCATCATGTTGTCGCTGTTCACCGAAAGCCTGTTCAACGCCTCGTTCGGCATTTACTTCCCGAAGTTCACCGGAACGATCTACGAGCTGCTGTCGGCGCCGGTCTCGGCCTTCGAAACCGTGCTCGGCTATGTTGGCGCGGCGGTGACCAAGTCGGTCGTGCTCGGCCTGCTGATCCTGGCGACCGCGTCGCTGTTCGTACCGCTGCACATTCAGCATCCGCTGGTGATGATCGCGTTCCTGCTGCTGACCGCGACGACGTTCAGCCTGTTCGGTTTCATCATCGGCGTCTGCGCCAACAGCTTCGAGCAGATCCAGGTCATTCCGATGCTGGTCGTGACGCCGCTGACCTTTCTCGGCGGGGCGTTCTATTCGATCGACATGCTGCCCGGGGTCTGGAAGACCATTGCGTTGTTCAATCCGGTGGTCTATCTCATCAGTGGCTTTCGCTGGTCGTTCTACGGCACCGCCGACGTCGCGGTCGGCATCAGCCTCACGGCGATCTCCGGCTGTTTCCTGGTGTGCCTGGCGATCATCTGGTGGATCTTCGCAACCGGGTATCGCTTGAAAAAGTAGCCGGATACCGGCGCGACGACGCCCGGTATCCACGCGATATTTGGAGGATTTCATGAACCTCGACCTTGCCGGACGTACCGCCCTCATCACTGGCGCATCGAAGGGGATCGGCCGCGCGGCCGCTGAATGTCTCGCGGCGGAAGGCTGCGCGCTGCACCTGGCCGCGCGCACCGCGGCCGACCTCACCCTCGCCGCTGCGGAACTGCGCGAACGTCATCAGGTTCCGGTCGAGATTCATCCACTGGATCTGGCCATCAGCGCCAACGTGACCACGCTTGCCGCGGCCTGCCCCAATATCGACATCCTGGTCAACAATGCCGGCGCCATCCCGGCCGCGTCGATCACGAACGCCGATGAGACAGTCTGGCGCACCGCATGGGATTTGAAGGTATTCGGCTACATCAATCTGCTGCGTGCCATCTACCCCAGGATGGCGGCGTGTGGCGGCGGCGTGATCATCAATGTCATCGGAGCCGGTGGCGAAT